>CAZSNL010000009.1:0-9468 GCA_964608275.1 uncultured Hyphomicrobiales bacterium
ATCCACGATGAGATGGGCGAGTCCCTGCCCCGTCTCCGAATATACGAGCTGCTGCACGGGCTTGTTGAGCGGGGTGAAGGCGATGGTTCTGGTGTCGTAGAGCGCGATGTCCGCCGTGGCGCCGACCGCAATGCGGCCCAGGTCGTCGCGGCCGAGCGCGGTCGCACCGCCCACCGTGGCGGCCCGGAACGCTTCCGCCGAGTTGACCCATTCGTCGTGGTGTTCGGCCCGCAGCTTCTGCAGCAGCGCCGCGTTGGCGAGGACGCGCAGCATGTCGACCGACTCGATCGAGCCACAACCGTCGGTGCCGAGCGAGACATTGATGCCGCGCCGGAGCATCTCGCGCATCGGCATCAGCCCGGAGCCAAGCTTGAGATTGCTGTTTGGGTTGTGCTGGACGCTGGCACCGCTGGCGGCAATGATCTCGAGTTCCCTCGGCGTCACCCAGACGCCATGGATGATCGAGGTTTTCGGCTTCAGGAACCCGATCCGGTCGAGGTACTCGATCATCGTCGAGCCGTAGAACTGGTAGCCGGTGATGACCTGCAGCCGCGTCTCCTGGACATGGATGATGACCGGCAAGTCGTGGCGATCGGCGAGATCCCGTACGCGGCGCAGGAAATCCTCCGTGCAGCGCTGGGGTGCCGACGGCGCGCAGATGTAGGCGACCCGGTTCCGGCTCGGGTGCCGGTCGACGGCAAGGGTCTCGGCGAAGGCGAGAATCTCCTCCGCCGGGGTCGACTTCACCCCGTCGAGTTCCTCCAGCAGGTCGCGCGGGAAATGATCTTCGACGAACGGGACGCCGCGGAAGAACGGGCGGTCGAACAGCGTCATTCCGACATAGGCGCGGATACCGATGTCCTCGTACGCGCGAAACGCCGCCTCCACGTGCGTACGATCGAGATGGGGGCTGACATTGAGGTCGTCGACGATCGTCGTGGTGCCGGTGCGCAGCGCCTGGATCGCGCCGATCATCGTGCGCAGGTAGACTTGCTCGGCCGTGACCGGGATCGGCTTCAGCGGGCGAACCAGGTTCATCCACAGCTCGAGCGGCAGGCTCTCGTAGCGGCCCTTCTGGAAGTTTTCGTGACTGTGATGATGGCAGTTGATGAGCCCGGGCGCTGCGAACAGCTCCGACCCGTCGAGGACGCGCGCGCCATCCGGCGCAGGAGTCGATCCAGCGGGCGTTATCGCGACGATGGTCCGGTCGGCGATGTCGATGTCCAGAGGGCCGGTCGGCCGGTCATCCACAAAGGCGGTCACGCCCGCAATCCTGAGCCGCGTCATGATCCTTCTTCCGTCAAGAGGGCAGGGCAACAAGAACCGGCGCCGGACACCTGCCCGGCGCCGGGTATCTACCGGATGCTGCCGGTCACTTGGCAGTCTGCTGGGCGATCAGCTTCATGTCCTCGATTTCCTTCGCCCACAGCCTTGCGAATTCCTCGTGATCGGCAAAGGCAATGGTCGAGTTGATGGTGCGGATGAGACGCTGGAAGCCTTCGTCCGCCATCAGCTTCTCGAACGAGTCCGACAACTTGGCCACGATCTCCTTGGGGGTTCCGGCAGGGGCGAGGACGCCGCGCCAGAACTGGAACACCACATCGTAGCCGATGTCCGGGCATGCGGGCACATCCGGCAGCGCCTCCATCGACTGGTGATCGGTGACACACAGCGGAATGAGGCTGCCGGACTGGATGTGCTCGCCGACGACACTGATATCCCCGGCATAGGCCATCGTGTTGCCGCCAAGCAGCTGGGAGACTGCCGGGCCGCCGCCGCCGAACTCGACGCCGCGCATGTTGGCGCCGGTGCGCGCCTTGAGCAGCTCGAACACGGTGTAGGTCCAGCCGTTCTTGTTGTCGGAGCTGTAGATGAGTTCGCCGGGGTGTTCCTTGGCCCAGGCAATCATCTCGTCCATCGTCTTGAACGGACCGTCGGACCGCACGACGAAGATCGCCGGCGCGTAATTGATCCGCGCCACCGGCACGAAGGAGTCGGTGGTGAACGGCAGGTTCTCCACCTGCGGGCGGAGGGAGTTGATGGTCGGATCGCCGAACAGCAGCGTGTAGCCATCGGGTTCCGACTGGGCGACCTCGGTCGTTCCGACGACGCCACCGCCGCCATCGCGGATGACCGAGATCAGCGGCTGGCCGAAATGTCGTTCGGCCGCGGTGGTGATGATCCCGGCATGCAGCGAGTGCGAGCCGCCGGGCGGGTACGGCGTCACGAAGCGGATCGGCTTGTTGGGAAAGTCGTCGGCCTGGGCAGCCGCGGCGCCGGCCAGCGCGCCGGCCGCGGCGAATGCAATGACCGCCGTCCGGGCGGCCGCTGCGAGGCGAAGCACAAGGTGTCTCATGACGTTGTCTCTCCTGTGACAGTCGACTGGGTGTATGGACGTACTGTTCGCCAGACAAGGAACGCGATGAAGCCGGCAAAGAGGACGACCAGCGTGAGCGCGCCGGGCCGGGTGACGAAGATGTCGAGACTGCCGTTCGACATAACCAGCGACTGGCGCAGCGACCGCTCCAGACCCGGCGCAAGTAGCAGCCCGATGATCAGGGGCGGAATGGGCATCGAGATCTTGCGCATCACGTAGCCCGCGATGCCGCCGGCCATCATGACCACGATGTCGTAGATGTTGTTGTTCACGGCATAGGCGCCGGCGAAGCAGAATACCGTGACGACCGGATACAGGAGCCCGTTCGGGATCTGAATGATGCGCTGCAGGTAGCGGATCGCCGCGAAGCCCAGCATCAGCAGCAGCACGTTCGAAACCAGCAGGAATGCGAACAGGGCGTACAGGATCACCGGGTCGCGGGTGAACAGCAGCGGCCCCGGCATCAGGCCCTGCGCCATGAAGGCGCCAAGCAGCACCGCCGTCACCGTGTCGCCGGGAATGCCGAACACGAGCATCGGGATCAGCGCCGCCGGGCAGACGGCATTGTTGCCGGCCTCGGCGGCGGCGACGCCCTCCTCCGATCCGCGACCGAACTGTTCCGGGTTCTTCGACCGGCGCTTGGCGACCCCCCACGAGATCCAGCACGAGATTTCGGCGCCGAGGCCGGGAAGGGAGCCCAGCCCGGTGCCGATGCCGGTCGAGCGCAGGATGGTCGGCATCAATCGCTTGAGGCGGGCAAGCGTCAGGCGCGGTCCCTGGTTGGGATCGATCGCATCCCCCTTCCTGCGCCCGGAGATGCTCTCCTCGGCGTTCACGATGATCTCGCTGATCGCGAACATGCCGATGAGCAGGGGCACCAGCGAGATGCCGGCCATGAGCTGCACGCTGCCGAAGGTGAAGCGCTGGTACCCCGACATCGGGTCGAGGCCGATCAGCGAGATGGCGATCCCGATCGTCGCCGCTATCAGGCCCTTGATGGTGTCCTCGCCGGATACCGCCGCGATCAGCGTCAGGGCGATGACGTAAAGCAATGCGAATTCAGGCGCCCCGAAGCGGATGGCAATGGCCGCAAGCGGGGCGGCGACGGCGATCAGTACCAGCGTCGCGAGGAGGTCTGCGATGATGGAGGCGACGAGACTGATCTGGAGCGCAAGCCTCGCCTTGCCGGCGCGGGCCATCGCATTGCCGTCGGCGGCGGTCGCGGCAGCAGCGGCGGTGCCGGGCGTATTGATCAGGATCGCCGGGATCGACCCTCCGTAGATTGCGCCCTTGTAGGTGCCGAGGAGAAACGGCAGGCCGACCATGGTGTCCATGAAGAACGTGAACGGAGAAAGCACGGCAACCGCCATGGTAGCGGTCAGACCGGGAAGTGCGCCGACCATGATTCCGGCGACCAGCCCCCCGATCGCGGCGACAAAGACAATCGGGTCGAGCAGCAGCGCGAACGCCGAGAGGATGTTCTCGACCATCAGAACCACCCCCGCGGCAGAAGGACGAGAAGCATGCGCTCGAACAGGACGTACACGACGATCGGACAGACCGCGCCGATGAGGACCAGCAGCCAGTAGCGTCGGTAGCCGAACACCAGCCCGAGCAAGATGACGATCGCGGCAGCCGATGGAAGCAAGCCAACGACGAAGGTGCCCGCCACCCCGGCCACCAGGACGCCTGAAGCCGCAAGAACCCGCAGCGGCTGATCGACCTCGAACGTGGTGCAGGCCTGACGCCGGATCAGGCTCCGTCCGGCCAACGCAACGCCGAGGAGCACCAGGGCGATACCCGACAGGGCCGCGAAGAAGGCCGGCGATGTCATGTTGCCCACGGCGGCGATGGTTTCGCCGCCGACCTCGGCAGGAAGCAGCAGAATGATTGCGACGCCGACCGAGGTGACGGCCAGCCCGGTCACCAGGTCGATCCGATCGATCCTGGCAGCGGCGCCCACCATGGTGTCAGGCGCCATTCCGGTCTACGGAGGCGAAATGGCGTCCGCGCTCCGGCAATACGGCGGTCGTCATGTTCCTCCCTTGGTGTTTGCCTTGCTTTGCGGGGAGGAATAAATGCACAACGAAACGCTGGGTGTCCATGGTAAATGCCGGCTTTGCCACAACCCGCTGGGTCGCTTCTGTATACGGCCTGGAACGCCCGCCCGGACGCGATGCGCTCCATGCCAATGTGAAGGCGAGAGGCGTGCGGCGGCTCGCGGGACAGGGCGGTCGCCACGTCATCGCGGCAACTTCGGCCGCGCGAGCAGGGGTGAATACGGACGTCGGGCACGACCTGTCCCCAACATGACGGGGAGCCGTGCACCTCGGGCCTATCCCCTTGACACTCCCACGGGCAATGTAAAAGGATGCTTACTTTTATCGGGGCAGGAAACGCAGGACAGGGAGGGCGGAGCCTTTGCGTACTCTCTTCGTGAACCCCAACATCACGCCCGAGATTACCGCCCACATGGCGGCTGAAGCCCGCCGTGCCGCATCCCCCCACAACGAGATCGTGCCCGTTACCGGCAGCTTCGGCGCCCTCTACATCGCCAACCGCATCGAGGCTGCACTGGCCGCGCACGCGGTCCTCGACCTGCTCGCCGAACATGCGCAAGGACATGACGCGGTGGTCGTGTCGGCGTTCGGCGATCCAGGCGTCTGGGCAGCCAAGGAGATGCTCGACATCCCGGTGATCGGGGTGTCGGAAGCCGCCTTCCACGTGGCCCGAATGCTCGGCCGCCGCTACGCCATCGTCTGCATGACCCCGCGGCTGCGCACCTGGTATGTCGAGTGTGCCCACGAGCACGGACTGGCCGACGGACTGGTGGCCGCGCGCTACCTTCCGACGCCGGTCGACGATGTCACGCGGGCCGCGCAGGACCTGTCGGACGCTGTCCTCGACCAGTGCCGCGCCGCCGTCGAGGAAGACGAGGCCGAGGTCGTCATCATCGGCGGCGGACCGCTGGCGGGGCTTGCCCACCGCCTCGCGCCGCATGTCTCCGTGCCACTCGTCGACGGCATCGCCTGCGCGGTCCGGCTGGTGGAGGCCCTCGCCGGTCTCGGCCTGGCGGCGCCGAGAAGTGGCAGTTTCGCGAGGCCGGAGCCGAAGCCCTCGAAGGGATTGTCGCCACACCTTGCAGCATTCATCGAGGGCAAGACGTGATAGTCCCTGCGCAGTGCGGGGAGTGCGTGACCGGCAGGCCCGGCGGCAGAGCGGCGTCGATCACCGGATCGCAGTCGTCCGGCCGCCCTTCTGCGGGGGGCGGTTCACTTGGCTGGCTTCGTGCGACATGCGAATTCCCGCATCCGACGAGCCGTCCTTCATCCACGGGCGGTGTCTGAGCCTCGACGGCGGAGACGTGTTTCCCTCAATGCCCCGCCTCAATGGACCTAGCGGAGGAACTGCAAGATGAGACTTCTGGCACTTGCGCTGACGGTCGCCGCTTCTGCGCTGGCAGGACTGGCGATGCACTCCGGCCCGGCTGCCGCGCAGCAGACGTTGCGGGTCGCTGGCAACTTCGCAGTCGATCACTCATCGACCGATGCCCTGAACCTGTTCGCGCGTGAACTCGAATCGGCCACCGGAGGTGCGCTGCGTGCGGAAATCTTCCCGGCCATGCAGACCGGCGGGGCGTCGGAGAACGTTACCGCCGTCCGCCAGGGCGCCCTTTTCATGACGGTCGTCGGAATGCCCTTCGTCTCCCGCGTCGTGCCGGAGCTTGATGCACTCGGGCTTCCCTTCGTCTTCCCGACACGGGAAATCGCCTTCAAGGTCGCCGACGGAGAAGTCGGCGACATCCTGGCCGAGAAGGCGGCTGAAAAGGGGTTCGTGCTGTTCCCGATGATGGAACTCGGCTACCGGCACGTGACCAACAACGTGCGGCCGATCCGGACGATCGAGGATTTCGAAGGCCTGAAGATCCGCCTGCAACCGAGCGAGACGCACCTCGAAACGTTCCGGGCGCTCGGCGCAAACCCGCAACCGATGGACATCAAGGAGCTGTACTCGGCGCTTCAGCACGGCGTCCTCGATGGACAGGAAAATCCCTACTCGGTCATCCTGAGCTGGCGGTTCCAGGAAGTTCAGAAATACCTCTCCGACACCGGCCAGTTCTTCGACTTCATCGTGGTCGTCGCGAACAAGGCCCAGTTCGAGGCCCTGTCTCCGGAGCATCAGGACGCCGTCCGCAATGCGGTGATCAAGGCGGTCGAGTACCAGCGCGCTGCGGCGATAGAGGACGACGCGTCCTCCCGCGCCCAGCTCGAAGCGGCCGGCATGCAGTTCGATCCGATTCCGGACGAGACCCGCAAGGAGATGCAGGCCAGGACGGCCGGCGTCGTCGACACCGTCAGGGAACGACTGGGGGCCGAACTGGTCGACCTGGTCGTGTCGCAGGCGTCCGGTCAATAGCCGGTCGTTGCGCCCGTGCCTCCAGCAGCCAAGGGCAGCCTGAAGCTGCCGGCCTGGCTCGCCGCGACGTTGACGGTCCTCGACCGGACCATGCAGCTCGCGGTGATCGCCGCGATGGCGGCGATGGTGATCCTGGTGGCGGCGCAGGTGCTGCTGCGCTATGCGTTCGCCACCTCGATCATGGCAGCAGACGAACTTGCCCGGTTGTGCTTCGTCTGGGCGGTGTTCCTCGCGATTCCGCTGGCACTCGCCGCCCGCCGGCATGTTGTCGTGCAACTGGTGACCGGCTGGCTCCCCCGTCGCATCCGTTCAATGCTTGCACGGATCGTCTGCGCACTCACCGCCGCGGTGTTCGCAGTCGCCGCCTGGCATTCGGCCCGCGTGACGCTCGCCAACTGGGACGAGACGCTGCCGACCATAGACCTGAGTGCCGGCACGTTCTTCCTCGCCGTCGCCATCGGGTGCGGATACGCGGTGGTCCACGCGGCGGTCATGGCCATCTTCGATGTTCCCACGCCGCATGACGGGCGTTCCGGGACGCCGGAGGCATCACCGTGAGCGTCGTCCTCATCCTGGTGTTCCTCGGCCTCGCCCTGCTCGGCATGCCCCTGGCGGTTGCGTTCGGCGGCGCCTCGCTCGTCGGCCTGCTCATGTCCAGCGTCGACATGAGCATCTTCGCGACCCGCATGGCGGGCTCGGTCAACTCGTTTCCGCTGATGGCCATTCCGCTGTTCATGCTCGCCGGCGAACTGATGATCGCGGGCGGCATCATGGAGCGCCTGGTGGCGCTTGCGAATGTCGTGGTGGGCCGCGTGCAGGGCGGGCTTGCCAACGCCACGATGGTGGCCGGCGCAGGCCTCGCGTCGGTGTCCGGTGTGGCGGTCGCCGATGCGTCGGCGCTCAGCGCAACCCTGGTGCCGCCACTGAAGCGGGTTTACGGATTGGGATTTGCATCTGCCGTGGTCGCAGCCTCTTCCAATCTCGGACCCATCATTCCGCCAAGCGCGGCCATGATCGTCTACGCCTTCATGGCGGGATCGACGGTGTCGGTCGGCGCCCTGTTCATGGCCGGCGTCGTTCCGGGGCTGTTGCTCACCGCGGGCCTGATCATCACCACCACCCTCATTGTGCGCATCCGCGGCTATGAGGAGACCTCCGACCGGCCGGGCCTGGCAGACGTCGTGAGGGAGCTGGTTCGCTCGCTTCCCGTCCTCCTGATGCCGGTCATCGTGATCGGCGGGATCGTGGCCGGGGCATTCACGGCAACCGAGGGAGCGGCCGTCGCCGTCGTCTATGCGATGGTGCTGGGGTTCTTCGTCACCCGCGAGCTCAAGCCGAGCGATCTGCCGGCGTGCCTGCTCGGGGCGGCGGTGACGACCTCGGTCGTCGGCGCGCTCATTGCGTTTGCGTCAACCCTGACCTTCCTGATGACGATCGACCTCTTGCCGATGAAGCTTGCGGCCGCGGTGAAGGACGTCACCACCGACCCGCTGATGTTCCTCCTGCTGGTATCGGCGATGCTGTTCGTGGTCGGCATGTTCATCGAATCGAACGCGGCCTACATAATGCTGGTGCCGCTGTTCCATCCGATCGCGGTCGCCTACGGGATCGACCCGACGTACTTCGGGTTCATTTTCGTCTTCAACCTCGTCATCGGCATGCTGACGCCGCCGGTGGGCGTGGTGCTGATGGTGATCTGCGGCGTCACCAACATCAGCATGGGCGAGCTGATGAAGCATGTCTGGCCCTACCTCCTGGTGATGTATGGAGTCCTCGGGCTGTGCATCGCCTTTCCGCCAATCGTGACGACGCTGCCGCGCATGCTCGGGTACTAGGCCGAGCCTCGAGCCCGATTGCGGCCGGATCCTGTCGCGACCGCGGATGCTCTCGGTCCGCACCCAGGCGAGGGACGCCGGTCTCCACGCCGGCGCGCATGCGGCCGGCAGCACGGCAAGCGGGGCGGAAACCGGCTGCGGGCGTGCCGCCTCGACGGTGCTTTTCCCTTTCGTTGCGGTGAGTTAGAGTGCGCCGCCCACCGAGCCGGACCCGATGCGCACGACAGGACTGACAATTCTGATGCTGACCGCCAGCAACGTCTTCATGACGTTCGCCTGGTATGCCCATCTCAAGGAGCTCGGCCACCGCCCGTGGATCGTCGCGGCGCTGGTGAGCTGGGGGATCGCGCTGTTCGAGTACCTCTTGCAGGTGCCCGCGAATCGCATCGGCTACACCGTGCTCTCGGTCGGGCAGCTGAAGCTGCTTCAGGAAGTCATCACGCTGACGGTCTTCGTGCCCTTCGCGGTGTTCTACCTGCGGGAGCCGCTGAAGCTCGATTACCTGTGGGCGGCGCTGTGCGTACTAGGCGCGGTGTACTTCGTCTTCCGCGACAAGCTCGCGGGCTGAACGCCGACCCGGCTCACAGGCGGGGCGCTCGCACCCATGTCTCCCGGTCGGACAGATGGGAATTGGCGGAGGGAAACGACTCTTGTGCCAACTCGCTCTTCGTAATCGCGCGCCAAGGCTGAGCAACCATGCGAAATTCCACGAATGCAAGCCCGTTGCCGACCAACTCCATCACACACGAGGTGTGATGCGCGCGGCCGTACGGATATCGGCAATCTGCACGCCGAGAGCCATGAGCGTCTGGCGCAGGTCGTTGAAAACCGGCTGCGCTC
>CAZSNL010000009.1:9478-52491 GCA_964608275.1 uncultured Hyphomicrobiales bacterium
ACGCGAAAGAAAAATGGCCGCACGGGCTGCCATGACGTGGGTTCGCGCAGGCGAGTTGGCGGAGGGAGTGGGATTCGAACCCACGATACGGGGTTACCGTATACACGCTTTCCAAGCGTGCGCCTTCGACCGCTCGGCCATCCCTCCGCACGCGGGTGCGCGCACTATACCGATCAGATAGTGCGTGACAAGCCGGCCGGGAACCTCACCGACAGCGCCAATATCACGGAGAATTGCCCCCGCGCCACCGAAGCCGGCAGTTGCCACGGCCGCTGGCCGGTTTACCCTGCGGGGTAAACCTGCATTCGATCCTTCCCGGGCCGATCATCCGATGCTGCGCACCCTGACCATCGTCTTCGTCGTCGTTACCGCCATCACGCTGTGGCCCGATGTGGCCGCCAGCATGAGGGCAGGCAGCCTCACCTTCATGCCGCTCGGCCAGCTGTGGTTCGATCTCGACCCGGCAAGCCTCAATCTCGCCCAGGCGATCATCGAGCGCTACGTGACGCCGGTCCTGTGGGACCCGGTGATGGTGTCGGCACTGCTGGCCCCGGCCTGTACGGTGCCGGCGGTACTTGCCGCCGGTTTCGGTGCCCTCTGGTTCATGACCGGCCGACGATCGAAAGCGCGGGCCCGGTGATTACATGATGCAGCGGGACACGCGCTGCCAGAGGTGATGATATTCGGACTGTTGAAGATGTTCCGGAACCGCGGGCCGGACACTGCGCCGCCTGGCCGGGATCGCCCGATCCGGACCGCCGAACTGCACGCCGTCAAAAGGGTGCCGCTGAAGGGCCCGTATCCCGAGCCGCACGAAACGGCGCTGTTCGGCCTCGGGTGTTTCTGGGGTCCGGAACGGATCTTCTGGTCGATCCCAGGGGTCTGGCTGACGGCCGTCGGCTACGCGGGCGGCAGTACACCGAACCCGACCTACCGCGAGGTTTGCGGCGGGCTTACGGGACATGCAGAGGTGGTGCTGGTGGTCTACGACCCCAGTCGGCTGCGCTACGAGACGCTGCTCCGGGTGTTCTGGGAACATCACGACCCCACGCAGGGCATGCGCCAGGGGCTGGATGTCGGCAGCCAGTACCGGTCGGTCCTCTACGTGTACTCCGATGCCCAGAGGCGCGCCGCCGAGGCATCCAGGGCGGCGTACGGAAACGCGCTGTCGGCGCGCGGCTATGGCCCCATCACGACCGAGATCGCCGATGCCCCGTCGTTCTACTTTGCCGAGGAGTACCTTCAGCAGTACCTCGCCAAGAACCGGGCCAAGTGCTGCTGGCGCCCGTTCGGCACCGGCGTCCCGTTTCCTGCGGACCTGCGCAAACCGGGCTGACGGCAACTGACGGACCCGCGGCCCCGCATGGCCGGGTCAGTTGAAGCCCAGGAGTTGTTCGGGAAGCCACAGGACCAGCGCCGGAAACGCCGCGACGATGCCGAGGCAGATGAACTGCAGCACGATGAACGGCACCACGCCGGCAAACATGTGCCGCAGCGTGATCTCCGGCGGGGCGATGCCGCGCAGGTAGAAGATCGCCGGCGCCATCGGCGGCGTCAGGTAGCTGGTCTGGATGATGATCAGGAACAGAATGCAGAACCACGCCGGGTCATATCCCATCGACACGACGATCGGGACGAACACCGGGATGAAGATCAGGAGGATCGAGATCCAGTCGAGGAAGAATCCGGCGATGAAGCAGACGGCCAGAAACAGCGTCAGCGTCAAGGCGGGGCCGAGATTGGCCGCCTCGATCAGCTGCTGCGTGAGCATGACGCCACCCGAGGCGATGAACACGCCGGCAAACATGCTGCCGCCGAGCAGGATCAGCATGATCATGCAGGTGACTCGCAGGGTCTTCAGCACGGCCTGGTTGAACACCGGCCATGAAAACTGCCCGTAGCTGATCGCAAGCAGGAGCGATCCCAGGGCGCCGAGTCCCGCGGCCTCGGTCGGCGCCGCCAGGCCGAACATGATCGAGCCCAGCACGGCGATGATCATCGCGACCGGCGGCCAAAGGGCGATGGCGGAGATGCGGACCTTCTCCCAGAAGGACGGCTCGTCATCGGAGCGCGGCAGGCTGGGGCCGGCGTCGGGCCTGATCGCGCACCAGCCGAGGATGTAGACGAGATAGAGCCCGGCCATGATGAAGCCGGGGAAGACCATTCCCACGAACAGGGTGCCGACTGAGACGTCCGCCACCGGACCGAGCACCACCACCACCACCGACGGCGGGATGATGGTGCCAAGCGACCCGCCGGCGCAGATCGTGCCGGAGATGAGTCCCTTGTCGTAGGCGTACTTCAGCATCACCGGGATCGCCAGCATGCCGACCACGGTCTCGGTGGCACCAATGACGCCGCTCGATGCGGCAAACACCACGCACATCAGCACCGTGCCGACGGCGAGGCCCCCGGGCAACCGCCGCGTCCACAGATGGATGGCCTCGAACAGCTGCTCGGCGATGCCGGAGCGCTCCATCATCGCGCCCATGAAGATGAACAGGGGCACGGCGGCGAGCTCGAAGGCCGTTGCCATGGCATCGACCTTCTGCACGAACTGGAAGATCACCGGTTCGCCGAAGGTGGCGATGCCGAAGATCAACGCAACGCCCATCATCGAAAAGGCGACGGGGAAACCGAGGAACAGCGCCAGCAGCAGCGCCGGGAGCATGGCGAGCGCGAGATAGTCGCCCATCAGTCGTGCTCCCCGCCGCCCTCGCGGCCCTGGTATTCGATCCTGCCGGCAAGAAACAGGATCGCCTTGAGCAGTTCGGCAATGCCCTGAAGAAACAGCAGTGCAAAGCCGATGAAGAAGGTAAGCCTGAACGGCCAGATCACCGGATTCCAGGCCGACTGCCCGGACAGCTCGCCGGACACCAGCGCCTCGACCCAGTATTCCCACAACGCGATGGACAGCCAGGTGACGACCGGAAGGTAGAGCAACAGGTAGCCGGCCACGTCGATCATGGCCTTGGTGCGGTTGGTGAAGTGCGTATAGAGAACGTCGATCCGGATATGCGACTGGGTCCTGAGCGCATAGGCGGCCCCGATCAGCGTATGCGCACCCATGGCCATGTATCCGAGCTCGTAGGCCCAGATGGTCGGCGCATTGAGTACGTAGCGCGAGAAGACCTCGTAGCAGGTGGCGAGGATCAGCGGGAACACCAGCCAGGCGATCAGGAATCCGCTGAGATTGGAGATCCTGTCGATCAGGAGCACCAGTCGTATCATCTCAACCAGCCTCCCCCTCGGCGACCGGTGTCACAGGATTGATGAGGCAGATGGGACGCGACCGGCCGGGCCGTTGAGCCTTCAGGCCCGGCCGGTCGAAGGGTTACTCGTAGCGAACGTTGCGATAGCTGCTGGCGTTTTCCCACAACGCCTCGAACTCGCGCTGGCTCTGCCAGATGCGGGCGAACCATTCATCCTTCGCCGCCTGCTCTTCGGCCCAGTTCAAGGCAATGTCCTTTGCCTGCTTCTGAACCTCGGGGTCGAGTTCGATGATCTCGTTGCCTTCCGAACGGAAGAACTCGAGCGCCTTGGCATCCTCCTGGCCGATCTTCATCCAGCTCTCGAGCGTGACCAGCTTGGCGGCGAGCTCGATCATCTCCTTGTCGCGATCGGACAACTTGTTCCAGGCATCCTTGTTGAACATCACCTCGAACGGCGCCGACGGCTGGTGAATGCCGGGAATGATCACGTACTTGGCAACCTTGTGGAAGCCGGTCGAGATGTTCTCGTAGAGCGTGCCCCACTCGGTGGCGTCGATCGCGCCGCGCTCCAGCATCTGGTAGACCTCGCCGCCCGGCGTGGTGACCGGCGCAGCGCCGAGATCCTTGGCCATGTCGAGCCATGCACCCGCGGTGCGGAGCTTCAGCCCCTTGAGGTCTTCCAGCGTCCTGACCGGCTTGCGCGAATGCAGGAAGGCTTCGGCGGTGCGGGCGAAGCAGGGGAAGGAAATCAGGTTGAACCGTTCCTCGTTGTACTGCCGCCACAGCTCGAGGCCGCCGCCTTCATAGATCCAGTGCAGCATTCGCTCGGAGTCCATGCTGCCGGCAAAGCCGCCCAGAAGGACGACCGCGACGTCCTTGCCCCAGTCGTAGCCGATCCAGGTGTGGCCGACCTCGGCGACGCCCTTCTCGACCGCGCTGCGCACTTCGAGACCCTTCGACAGCGTGCCTGCCGGGAATACCTGGATCTCGACGCGTCCGTCGGTCAGCTGGCTGACCCGATCGGCGAAGGCCTTGGCGCCGATATCCATCAGGGGGCCGCCGCCCCAGCTGGTTGCCATCCGCCAGTTGTGTTCGGCGGCCCGTGCCGTGGCGGCCGACAGCGCCAGCACAAGCACGAGGCCAAGGGCGCCCAGCACCGAGCGCACTGCAAGTGTCCGCGACATCGGAGATGTCCTCCCGGGTTGTTGTCGTTTCCTCTACCGGTGCGTTGTTGTTGCTGCGGACGGGTCCGCGCGACGGGGCGCACCATCCCCGCCCTGCAATTCTTGAATAGCCGTGTCGATCTCCTGGGACGTCAGCGTCCAGTCGTTGTCGAGATTGGCAACGACAGCCTTCATGAAAGCGTCGGAAAGTGCAACCGCGCGCCGATCATCGCCCAGGTGATCGGCCAGTATCGCAAGTGCCAGCTGGCGGGGCGAGGCCCCTTCATATGACCACTCGAACCCGTACTGGGTGAAGGTCTCGATATCCCGGCGCTCGTCAAGCGGCTCCCCGTCCACGGTGACGCTGATGCCGTCGATCGTGCGCTTGCCCTCGTACGTCTTCACCTGGGGCGCTCCCCTCGACCCTGGCCCGGCTTGTTCGCCGGATTTGATATATTAGCGATATGCTAAAGGTATGGCAGGCGCGTGTAAAGCGCTGAAGTACATCGCCCGGGACACTATGCACGCGATGCGGAAAACGCGGAGTTTTCAGGCCGGCGACGGACCCGAACCCTGGTCTGGAACCGGCCAATGCGGATTCCAGGCGATCTCCCAGATGTGCCCGTCGAGGTCCTGGAAGTAGCCCGCATAACCGCCCCAGAAGCGCTCGCGCGGCGGATCGGTGATGACGGCCCCGGCCGCAGCGGCGTCGCCTATCACATCATCGACCTCACTCCTCGAGCCGACATTGTGCGCAATCGCGACCGCGCCTGACCGCATCTCCGTTTCCCGCAAGCCGGCCTCCTTCGCCATCGATGTGACTGGCCAGAGCGCGAGCGTCAGGCCACCGTTCAACCTGAAGAACGCCACTGCGCCGTCCTCAAACTCCGTCCCGACGATGCCTTCGGTCGGCAACCCCAGCCCGTCGCGATAGAAGGCAAGCGCCCGATTGAGATCGCTCACCCCGAGGGTAAGCACGCTGACGTGCGGCTTCATTGCGACAGTCTCCCGCGATGGCTCAAGGGGCAGTAACGATGATGCCCATACCTCAGCGCGAGAGGCCGGAGCTGACCGTCGCGCGGGTGAACGTCTCCGTGTAATCGATCAGGCGGTCCAGTGCCTCGGCCGCGCGCTCGGGATCGCCCTCGGCAATGGCCCGCGCCTGGGCGGCATGGAGCCTCGCACACAGCGGCAGGTCGGCGGCCTGCTTGTAGTGCATGTACCAGAAGCGGCGCGACAGTCCCTGCAGGAGCCCCATGGTGCGGCTCGCGAACTCGTTGTGGGCGGCCTCGGCCACCAGACGGTTGAGCTCGCGGTCGAGACGCATGAAGGCGATGTCGTCGTTGCTGGCGGCCGCACGATCCATGCCTTCGGCGATCTCGTTCAGTTCACGGGCCTGCTCGGGCGTCCGCCGGGTCGCCCCGGCACGCGACAGCAGGCGTTCGATCTCCCGTCGGGTCTCCAGAACGAGGAGCTGCTTGCGCGGGTTGGTATCGGACACCAGGATGCCCTTGCGCGGAAGGATCACCACGAGCCCCTCGCGGGCCAGCCGCTGCAGCGCTTCGCGTATCGGCGTCCTGCCGATGCCGAGCTGCTGCGCCAGCGTCTGCTCAGACAACACCTCGCCGGGCCGCAGCCGGAGCGTGACGATCAGCTCCTCGAGCTGCCGGTAGGCGCGATCGGTCATCGTTTCCGGGCGAGCGCGCTCCACCGGTACCGGTTCGGGCCGTGTCAGGGTCTCGTTCATGGGCACGCCCTGCGGCGCCTAGTGCTGCTTGCGGCGCTCCACCATCGTGGCGAACTTCTCGTATTCCTCATCGCTGACCGTGTACGTGTGTTCGTCATCCGGGAACATGCCCTCCTTGACCTCTCGAACATATTGCCTGATGCCGGCGACCGCCACCTCGGTAAGCTGTGCAAAGCGCTTGGTGAACTTGGGCTTGAAGTCGGTGAACACCCCGAGCAGGTCGTGGCACAGGAGGATCTGGCCATCGGTGCCGGCCCCGGCGCCGATGCCGATGGTAGGTATCTCGAGCTGCCGGGAAATCAATGTGGCGATGCGCCCGGGAACCGCCTCGAACTCGAGCATGAAACAGCCGGCATCCTCGATCGCGAGGGCGTCCTCGAGGATCTTCATCGCCGCCTCGGCCGTCCGGCCCTGAATCTTGAAGCCGCCGAACATCGCGATGGTATGGGGCGTGAGCCCGATGTGCGACGCGGTCGGAATGCCGGCATCGACCAGCGCCTTCAGGATGGCGGCCTGGGACTTGCCGCCCTGCGGCTTGACGGCGTCGCAGCCCGCCTCCTGCATGAAGCGGGTCGCATTGACGAGCGCCCGGTCGACGGTGTTGTAGCTCTGGTACGGCATGCAGCCGAGGACGAACGTGTTGGGCGCCCCGCGGCGGATGGCCTGGCTGTGCATCACCATCATGTCCATCGTCGCGGGGATGGTGTTCGGGTGGCCGTGGGCGATCATCGCCAGGCTGTCGCCGACCACCGCCACGTCGACGCCGGCCATTTCCGCCCACTTTGCGGAGGTGTAGTCGGGAACCGACATGTAGACCATCTTTTCCCCGGTCTTCTTGGAATCCCGGATCTCCGTGATGGTGCGCTTCTGCGGCTTGACCGGGGCAGCTTGCGCCGTCGCCGCCGTTTTCGTGTCCATCGGGCGTTCTCTCCTGATGTATTTCTGATATATGTGATGCATGTTAGGCATGCGGACGACGGCGGGCAAGCAGGTCGCGATGCAACCCTCAGCAAATGCCCGATCTAAGCACGGGACATGACGACGGATCGGTACCATCGCGAAGCGGTACGACGACCGGTGGCCGATGTCGCCGGCACGCCGGCATGACGGTTCGCCTGCCCGCCATGCGGTCACGCCGCACCACGTCGGGGCCGGCGAAAACTGGTCGGAGAGGCGGCTGATGGGGGTCGCTCTTCCGCCGCCTCTGGCAACGCTGGTCTTCATGGCCGCGGTGCTGGTCGTCGCCACGTTCACCATCGCCGTCAGCGGTCATTTCCCCCGCCAGCAGCGCAAGCCGGCACTCGAAGGCCGCGGCGGAACATTGGTCATTGCCGTGACGATCGCGGCCGTCGGCCTGACGGCCATCATCGCGCTTGGCCTCGCCTGGACCGTGATCCCCTGGTACGCGGCGGTCATCGGCGGCGGCCTGATGATCCTGCTCGGGCCCTATGTGCTGCACCCGTTCCCGGACACCATCGTCAACGGCCGCAGCGTGCTGCTGGCGCTGGCGGTGCTGGCGCTGGCGCTCGACGCCCTGATGCTTTCGCTCATCGTCTGACCCCCGGATTTCCCTCACCGGCAACGCCGCCGGGCGCCGCCGGACCTGCCGCCGCCGCGTTGCCGGCGCCGTTGCCCGGCGCCGCCGCCGCGTTGCCGGCACCGTTGCCCGGTGCCGCCGCCGATCGGTTCATCCGTACGGGTCGGAACCTCGCCACCGGCGGAACGTTACGATCGATCGCGAGTTGCCGTTCCGGGGATGGCCGTTCGGCGAGGACAGTTACATGCCAGGTGTTGAAACCGGTTCCGGAAAGGTCCGCGTGGGTATCGTCGGCGTCGGCAACTGCGCCTCGTCGCTGGTCCAGGGGCTGTCATACTACCGCGACGCCCGCGACAACGCGCCGATCCCGGGACTGACCAGGGCCGAGATCGGCGGCTACAGGGTCGGCGACATCACGATCGCGGCGGCGTTCGACGTGAATGCAGCCAAGGTCGGCCTCGATGTGGCCGATGCGATCCTTGCCGCACCCAACAACACCCGCGCGTTCGCCGGCGTGGAGCCGACCGGGGTCCGGGTCAGCCGCGGACCGACGCTGGACGGCCTCGGCCGCTACCTCCGCGAGGACATCGCCGAATCGTCCGCACCCGAAGCGAACGTCCGCGAGGTGCTGGAGCGGAGCAATACCGACGTCGTGATCTGTTACCTGCCGGTCGGCTCGCAGCGGGCGACGGAATTCTACGCCGAACAGGCGCTCGACGCCGGGTGCGCGTTCGTCAACTGCATCCCCGTCTTCATCGCCTCCAACCCGCGTTGGCGGGCGCGGTTCGAGGACCGCGGGTTGCCGCTGATCGGCGACGACATCAAGAGCCAGGTCGGTGCGACCATCGTCCACCGGGTGCTGGCGAACCTGTTCCGCGAGCGCGGCGTGCAGCTCGATCGGACCTACCAGCTGAACTTCGGCGGCAACGCCGATTTCCGCAACATGCTGGAACGCGAGCGGCTGGAGTCCAAGAAGATCTCCAAGACGCAGGCGGTCACCAGCCAGTTCGACGTGCCGATGGCGGCCGAGAACATCCACGTCGGCCCGAGTGATCACGTGCCGTGGCTGAGCGACCAGAAGATCGCCTACATCCGCCTCGAAGGCTCGGGCTTCGGCGGCCTGCCGCTCAACGTCGAACTGCGGCTGGAGGTGTGGGACTCGCCCAATTCCGCCGGCGTCGTCGTCGACGCCGTCCGTTGCGCCAAGCTCGGCCTCGACCGCGGCATCGGCGGGGCGCTGGTCGGGCCGTCCAGCTACTTCATGAAATCGCCACCGGAACAGTTCGTCGACTCGGAAGCGCGGGAACGCACGATCCGCTTCATCGACGGCGAGCTGGAGACTGCGGGGACCGCTTGAACACGACCATCCACCTGGTACGCCACGCCACCCATGACGCGGTCGGGCAGATCCTGGTCGGGCGCATGCCGGGGGTGCGGTTGAGCGCCGACGGCCGCCAGCAGGCAGCGCGGCTTGCCGCATGGTTTGCCGGCCAGGCAGTCGATGCCGTGCAGTCGAGCCCGCGCGAACGCGCCCGCGAGACCGCCCGGCCGATCGCGGAACGCAGCGGCCGCGACTGCGAGGTGGTCGCGGCCCTGGAAGAGGTCGACGTGGGAGAGTGGACCGGCAGGCGCTTCACCGACCTCCGGTCCGATCCGCGATGGACACTATGGAACGTGCAGCGCGGCCGCGCGTGCGCCCCGGGCGGGGAAAGCATGCGCGATGTCCAGCGACGCATCGTCGACCATCTGCACGACGTCCACGCCCGCCTGCACGGCGGGCGGGTGGTGGCGGTCAGCCATGCCGAGGTGATCAGGGCGGCCCTCCTCGCTGCCCTCGACCTCGACCTCGATGCCTTCCACAGGATCGAGGTGGAACCGGCCTCGGTCAGCACCATCGCCGTTGGCGGGCACAATCTCTCGCTGGTCGGCATGAACGAGAAGGCAGGCTGGTGACGGTGACGAAGGACGAGATCCGCCGCCGTGCCGAGGCGCTCGGGCCGTGGTTCCACAATATCGATCTCAGGGGCGTTCAGACGGCGCCCGATCACTTCCTCGGCGACTATCCGGCGGTCAAGTGGCGCCGCTTCGGCGACGCGCTGCCGGCCGACCTTCGCGGGCGGACGGTGCTCGACATCGGCTGCAACGGCGGCTTCTATTCGCTGGCGATGAAGCGCCGCGGGGCGGACCGGGTGCTCGGGATCGACAGCGACGCGGACTACCTCGCACAGGCGCGGTTCGCGGCCGAGGTCGAGGAGCTCGACATCGAGTTCCGGCACCTGTCGGTCTACGACATCGGCGCCATCGGCGAGCGCTTCGACGTCGTCCTGTTCATGGGAGTGCTCTACCATCTGCGGCATCCGCTGCTGGCGCTCGACCTTGTCCGCGAGCACGTCGCCGACGACATCCTGGTGTTCCAGTCGATGCTGCGCGGGGCCGATACGGTCGTGCCGTCGGAGGAGAACTATCCGTTCTGGGACGATGCGCCGTTCGACACCGAGGGCTTCGCCAGGCTTCATTTCTTGGAGCACCGCTACGCGGACGACCCCACCAACTGGTGGATCCCCAACCGGGCGTGCGCGGAGTCGATGCTGCGAAGCGCCGGCTTCACCATCGAGGACCACCCCGAGGACGAGGTCTACATCTGCCGCAAGGCGGAGGTTCCCTACGGAGCCGGCGCGGTCTACCCGGCAGGGAGCAGGTGCCGATGATCGAAGCGGTGATGATCTGGAACGAACCGAACAACAAGTCGCACTGGGATCCGGAGCTCGATCCGGAATGGTCGCGCTATGCCGAGATGGCGATTGCCGCCGGCCGGGCGATCGGCGCCGCAGCACCGGGGCTGCCGCGGGTGATGGGCGGCATCTCGCCCATCGATCCGCTGTTCGTGCGCAACATGGCCGGAAAGGGGGTCCTCGACCATCTCGACGTCGTCGCGGTGCACGGCTTCCCGCTCGACTGGAACCTGTGGCAGATCGACGAGTGGCCGGCGAAGATCGACGAGATCCGCGCCGTCACCGAGCTGCCGGTGTGGGTGACGGAAGTCGGGGTGTCGAGCTTCGGCGCCGAGGAAGTGCAGGCCTGGGGCGTCGACCGGACGGCCGAACTCCTCGTCGGGCGGGCGCCGCGCATCCACTGGTACAGCCTCTACGACCTGCCGCGGACATGGGGCGCAACGACCCGCCACAAGGAGGCGGAGGGCTCGTCCTACTACCGCCACTTCCACATGGGCCTGCTGCGCGAGGACGGCACCCCCAAGCCGTCGCTGGATCGTTTCGGCCGCCATGCGCCCGATCTCGGCATCTGCCAGTGGTTCCACTTCATGGACCATCGGCTGGCGGACGCCGCCGGATGGCTGCGCCGGCTGGGCGTCGTCCACGTGCGGACCGGGCTGTCGTGGGCGGACAGTTTCCGTCCCGGCGCGCTCGACTGGTTCGACCGCCAGATGGACGCCCTCGCCGGTTTCGAGGTGACCCTGACCTTCTGCTTCACACCCGAACACCGGGGCCTCTCGCCGCACCATACCAGCCCGCCGCAGCTGGCGGAGGAATACGCGGAGTTCTGCGCTGCGATGCTCGACCGGTACACGGACCTGATCGCACGTCCGGCCGCAGCGGACCGCCGCCGCACCGCCGCGGCCGGCTAGGCCCGGGTCCCCTGGCGCGCCCGGTCGGCGGCCGAGGCACCTAACGACGGAGAGGAGTTGCGCGGTCCCGTGTCTGCGGTGCACCGTTACACGCTGCACCGCGCACGGGAAAACACGGAGGAGAAGCGGCAGTTGCACCGTGCACGGGATGATACGGATTGAGGTGTCACCCCAGATGCCGCGGAGCGGCGGGCGACAGCCCGGTGATGCGCTGCTGATCCGGGGCGGGGCGCCACGACCCGCCACCCCCCGTCATCACCCGGTTCGTCCGGGTGATCCGGTAACCGACGGGGCAAATGCAGGGGCAAGGAGCCGACCACCCCCGCTATCGGGTTGTCCGGTCAAGCCGGGCGCAATGACACCGGAGGAGGTACGGGGCCGGGGCGTCAGCCGGAGGGTGCGCAGTAGACGCCGGGGCAGACTTCGGACGCCACCCGAAGGAGATCGAGGTCTGCGCCCCGCGGCCCGACGATCGACAAACCGATCGGCAGCCCGCCGAGAAGCGCGAGCGGCAGGTTGACCTGCGGCAGCCCGCCGAGGCCGGCAATGCACAAGAGGCACATCGCCTGGTGGCGGTACTCGATCTCGAGCGTGTCGGTGGTGGTGTTCCTGAGCGGCGCAACGCGGGGCGAACTCGGCAGGCAGAGGACGTCGCCCGGCTGCAACAGCTCGCCGAGACGCCGGATGACGTCGCGGTGGCGGGCTTTTGCTTCGGCGACGCTGTCGGCAGGAACGGCGGCCGCCCACTCGAACCGCTCGCGTATGCCAGGACCGAACTCGGGCCTGGTCGCGGTGATCCACTCGCCGTGATTGGCCCAGATCTCGGCCGCCTGCAGCACGCGGAACGTCTCGAACCAGGTGCGCAGGCCATCGGGACTGACGATCACCTCCTCGACCGGCGCCACATGCCGTTCGAGGATGGCCACCGCCGGCGCCAGTGCCTCGCGGACGCTCTCGTTGACCAGGTCGAAGGCATCGCGTGCCAGGAGCAGGCGGCGCGGACGCTGCGGCTCGCCGGCGGGGAGCAATACCCGGCCTACCGCCTCGAAGATGTCGCCGCTGCGGGCAAACCAGCCGGCGCAGTCGAAGGACGGGGCAAACGACACCGCGCCGTCCAGCGACACGCTGCCGTGGGTCGGCCTGATACCGAGTATCCCGAGGTAGCTCGCCGGCAGTCGCACCGAGCCGCCGCAATCGGTGCCGATCGAAAAGTCGACCAGCCCGGCGGCGACCGCGACGGCGGAGCCGCTCGACGAGCCGCCGGGAATCCGCGCCGCATCCCACGGATTGAGCGGCGTCCCGTAATGCACGTTCTCGCCGGTGAGGCTGTAGGCCATTTCGTCGGTGTGGGCGCGGGCGACCATGTGCGCGCCGGCGGCGAGCAGGCGTTCGATCAGTTCGGCGGTCTCGGTCGCCGGGGGATGGGTCCGCAGCCAGTCGGGATGGCCGAAGCCGGTCCGCGTCCCCTTGACCGCGAAGATGTCCTTGACCGCGAACGTGAGGCCGGCGAGCGGCCCCGATTGCGCGCCTTCAAGGGCAACGTGATTGTGCCGGCAAAAGGCGCCGAACGGGTCGTCGGGCGGAACCCAGCCCGGCGTCGGTTCTGCTGCTGTCATCGTCGGGCAACCGTCAGGTCGGTCGGTGCAGAACAGCTGGCTGGCGCGTCACGGTGCGGCGCCCGCGCTTGAAGGCGTAGAGAACGGGCGGCAGTTCGGCCACCGCCTGTTCGGGGGTCTGGCAGTCGAGCACCACCAGGTCCGCCGACTTGCCCTCCTCGAGTCCGTAGTCCGCGAGATTCATCAACCGGGCGGACCGCGTGGTGATCATCTTGAAGCATTCGCGGATGTCGCTCCTGGCGCCGATCTGGCAGATGTTGGCGTTGAGGTTCGCCATCCGCAGCAGGGAGCAGTCGCCGAACGGCGTGAACGGGTTGAGGACGTTGTTGGTCGACAGCGAGCAGTTCACCCCATGGTGGATCAGCTTGTGGGTGGCGGTGACGCCGCGCATCACGCTGTGCTCCATGTGGCGGCCCATCAGGAACAGGTCGGTGGACGGCAGCACGGTGAGGGCGACGCCGGCATCGGCCATGCGCCGGGCCGCCGCCTCGAACACATCCTTCGGCGCCACCGACAGCTTGGTGACGTGGCCGATCGCGGTGCGTCCGCCGCGGCCGAACCTGTCGGCGAGCTTGCAGACGTAATCGAGATCGAGGTCCTCGCATGTCGGACCGAAGTCCAGGTGCATGTCGATGTCGATGTCGAACTCGCGCGCGATCTCGAAGATGCGGTCGATCTGGCCGTGCGGGTCGGAGTCGGTATAGGGGGCCGCGCCGACCACCGTGCCGCCCTTCTTCAGCGCCTCGACCATCAGTTCGTCGGTGCCCGGATTGTTGAGCAACCCCTCCTGCGGGAAGATGCAGATCTCGATGTCGATGGCCCACTTGTACTCGTCGATAAGAGGCAGAACGCCCTCCAGCCCGCGGAGGCCGATGCCCGGATCGACCTCGAGCTGCGTGCGCATGTGCGTGGTGCCGTTCATGATGCATTTCTCGAGCGTACGTTTGGCCCGCTCGTAGACATCCTCCGGCGTGAACGCCTTCTTGGCCTTGGCGACCTCGCCGATGGCCTCGTCGAGATCGCCCTTCTTGGCCTGGCATCGATCGAGGATGCACGACTTGTCGAGATGGATGTGGGTCTCGATGAAGCCGGGCGAGACGAGGCGGCCATCGAGCTGGATCTCCTCGCCTTCCGCCGCAAGCCCGGGCCGGATGGCGGCAATCCTGCCCTTGTCGATGCCGATGTCGACGAGCGTTTCGGCGTCGTCCGGCGTGCGGGCATTCCTGAGTATCAGATCCATGACAATTACCCTTCTTGTATTCAGGCGGTTTCTTCGAGTTCGCCCAGATACGCCTGCTCGACAGCACCACCTTCGCGCAGCTCGGCTGCCGGGCCGCTGCGGTGCACCCTTCCGGACTCCAGCACGTATCCCCGGTCGGCGACCGACAGCGCCATCGCGGCCATCTGGTCGACCAGCAGGATGGTGACCCCTTCGTCCCGCAGCTCGGCGAGGATCTTGTACAGCTCCTGCACCAGTGCCGGGGCAAGCCCGAGCGACGGTTCGTCCAGCATCAGCACCTTCGGCTTCGCGATCAGGCCGCGCGCAATCGCCAGCATCTGCTGCTCGCCGCCGGAGAGCAGACCGGCGCGATGGCTGCCGCGCTCGCGCAGGCGGGGGAACCGGTCGAGCAGCTGCTCGACCTCGGCGTTGATGTCGCCGTCGGTGCGCGTGTAGGCGCCGAGGCGCAGGTTGTCGATGACCGAAAGCTCCGGGAACACCTGGCGGCCCTCGGGGACGAGGACGAGGCCATGGCCGGCAATGCGGTGCGCGGTATACGTCTCGATATGCTGGCCGAGGAACATCACCCGTCCCTCGATCGGACGGTGGAGCCCGCTGAGCGCCCGCATGAGCGTCGACTTGCCGGCTCCATTGGCTCCCAGAACGGCCACGAACTCGCCCTGGGCGACCTCGAGGTCGATGCCGTGCAGGGCGGGCGCCGCCGCGTAGCTGGCACCGAGACCGTGAACCGTCAGCACCGGTTCGGTTTCGCCCAGCGGGACCTGGCGCTCCTGGCCGGTGAGTTCGCCCTCGCCGAGATAGGCCTTGAGCACCCGGGGATCGTTGCGGACCTCGGCCGGCGCGCCGTCGGCAATCTTGCGGCCGGCGTCGAGCACCACGACGCGGTCCGATACCGTCATCACGAGGCTCATGTCGTGCTCGATCAGCACCACGGCGAGACCGATGTCGGCGAGCCGGCGCAGCAGCGTGCCGAGACGGGCGGTGTCTTCCGTCCCGAGCCCCGCGGCAGGCTCGTCGAGCAGCAGCACGTCCGGCCTCAGCGCCAGTGCGCGGGCGATCTCCACCAGCCGCCGGTCAACGTGCGGCAGGGAGCGGGCCTCGGCGTCGAGCGGGCCCTGATAGCCGACGAAGGCCAGCAGGCTCTCCGCCACGTCGTCCTGCGACTGAGCGTTCCAGGCACCGAACAGCGTGCGCACCGGCAACCGGCCACGCGGCAGCGCGATCGACACGTTCTCGAGCACGCTCATGCGCCCGAACAGCTGCGCCGTCTGGTAGGTGCGGGCAATGCCGGCGCGGGCCACCGTATGCGAGCTGGATCCGGTGAGGTCCTCGCTGCCGAGCCTGATGGTCCCGGCGTCGGGCTTGTAGAAGCCGCCGATGAGGTTGAGGACGGTGGTCTTGCCGGCACCGTTGGGGCCGATGATGCTGGTCACCGCGCCCGCCGCGGCCTCAAAGCCGACGTTCGACACGGCACGCACACCACCGAAGGAAACGGAGACGTTGTCGACCACCAGGGCCTTGTCGGGCTTGCCCGCCGACAGGAACTCGGCGACATCCCTCACCGCGCTGGGGCGCCTCTCCCCGGTGCTCTGGAAGAAGCGGGCCACCAGGCCGACGATGCCCTCGGGTGCGAGCCGCAGCACGATCAGGAGCAGCAGCCCGACAAACAGGAGCCTGTACTCGGCCAGCCCGGCAAGGGCCTCGGGCACGAGCACGACGATGATCGCGCCGAGCAGCGGGCCAAGCACCGTGTCGGCGCCGCCGATCATGACCACCAGCAGGAACAGGATCGAATCGAAGAACGGAAACGATTCCGGGCTGATGAAGTTGGTCATCGACGCGAACACGGCACCGGCAATGCCGGCTGCGACGGCGGACAGGGCGAAGGCCGCAGCCCGTAGCGGAACCGGGGCGAGGCCGATCGACTGGCCGGCGATCTCGGAATCGCGGATGGCGCGCATCGCCTTGCCCCACGGGCTGTGGCTCAGCCGCGAGTAGAGAATCAGCATGATCACGGTGAGGCCGAGCACGAACCAGGCGATCTCGCGCTGGTTGAAGCTGTCACCGAGGATCGACGGCGCGGGGATGCCCATCAGGCCGTTCCAGCCGCCGGTCAGCTCGTCCCATTCGGCGGCGCTCTGTTCGACGACGAAGCCGAAGGCGATCGTCACCATCGCGAGGTACGGTCCGCGCACCCGCAAGGCGGGAATCGACAACAGGGCGCCGGCAATGCCCGCCAGCAGGCCGGCCACCGGCAGTGCCAGCCAGAAGCTCCACCCGAGCCGGACCATCAGCAGGCCCGCGGTATAGGCGCCGATGGCGTAGAAGCCGACGTGGCCGAGCGATATCTGCCCGGTCAGGCCGAGCAGGATGTTGAGCCCGATGCCGACAATGGCGGTCAGGCCGACGAGCGAGATGATGTAGACATGGTAGCCGTTGGCATAGTTGATCGCCACCGCGGCGAGCGCGATGAGGGGCGCTCCAATGAGTATCGCACGCCAGTTCATACCTTTTTCACCGCTGCGCGGCCGAACAGACCGTCGGGCCTGAGCGCCAGTGCCAGAATGACGAGAGAGAACGTCACGATCTGGGTGTACGTGGACCCCAGCAACGCGGTGATCAGCGCCTCGGCGAGCCCGTAGATCAGGCCCGCCACGACGACCCCCCACGGGTTGGTGATGCCGCCGAGTATCGCGACGGCAAAGGCCTTGATGCCGAACAGCGTGCCCATGGTCGACGAGATCGTGAACAGCGGCGCGATCAGGATGCCGGCAACGCCGGCAAAGAAACCCGACAGCGCGAACGCGAAGACAATCGCAGCCGACACGTTGATGCCCATGAGCCGCGCCGCGTCGGGGTTCTGCACCACCGCAAGCAGGGCCTTGCCGTACCTGGTGCCGCGCGAGAACAGGGTCAGCGCGACCGCAAGCCCGAGGCCGACGACGGGGATCAGGATCTGCAGCGGCTGGACGCGGATATCGCCGATCATGAAGGCCTCGCTCACCAGAGGCCCGATCGGCATGCCGCGCGGATCCTTGCCGAAGGTGAACAGCACCACGTTGTCGATGACGACGCCGAGCGCCACGGTGGCCATCAGCCAGCCGTCGCTGCCGCGCTTCGCAAACGGCCTGACGGCGACGCGCTCGACGAAGACGCCCCATGCGGCGCACAGGATGAGCGCCGCGACGACCGCAAGCGAAACCGGCCAGCCGAATGTAACCCAGAACGTGAAGCACAGGACGGCACCGAGCATCATGGTGCTGCCCTGGGCGAAGTTGACCGTGTTGGAAACCGAATAGGTGACGTAGAAGCCCAGCGCCAGCAGTCCGTACATGCTGCCGAGACCGAGGCCGGTTATGATCGCGGAAGGTATGAGCATGAACGGATGAGCCCCGGTACGGTGGGCGGTGATGGAATTGCGACGGGGGCGGCGCCCGGCGGTGCCGCCCCCGAGCGTTCGCCGGCTATTCCGTCGGCAGGATCTGATCGCCCTGGTAGTGGACCATGATGTAGTCGTCCGGCCCGAGCGCATCGTGCTCGTCGGTCGAGAACGGCTTCACGTAGGTCTTGATCAGCCCCTCGTACTCGCCGTCGAGGTTCTCCAGCGCCTGGCGGATGGCATCACCATCGGTGCTGCCCGCCTGCTCTATGGCACGGGCGAGAAGATGCATCGCGTCATAGGCGTTGGCGGTGCCGACCGGCGAGAAGATGTCCTCCGGACCCTTGATGGACGGATATTTTGCCTTCAGCGCCTCGATCAGCCTTTGACCGACCGGCCCCTGCTCGCCGAAGAAGCTGTAGGTCTGCACGAAGTGCGCGTCACCATGGGTCGGGCCCGCCAGTTCCGGGAACCTGCCGCCGGAAATTCCCCAGTGCGACACCACCGGCACGTCCCAGCCCATGCGCTCGCGCGACTTCATCATCTGGGCGCCCGGCGGCGTGTTGACGACAAGGACCACCGCCTCGGCGCCGGCGTTCTTCAGGCGCGTAAGCTGCGGAACCATGTCGACATCGTTGTTCTCGAACTTCTCGATGCCGACGATCTCGACGTCATCGTTCTCCTCGTCGGCGGCGACCAGGCCCTTTTCGTTCGACTCGCCCCACGGGTTGTTGATCAGCATCAGGCCGATCTTCCTGGCGCCGAACTTCTCGTGGGCATACCGGAGCAGCTTGATGTCGACCAGCGCGTCAACGGCGGAGACCCGGAACACGTAGTTCGGATCGGCGCCGTTGCGGGTAATCGGGGTGGCTGCCGCCCAGACGCCCATGAACGGCACCTTCTCCTGGTTGACCAACGGCACGATCGCCAGCGCAACCGGGGAATCGATGCCGCCGAAGATCGCCGCGACGCCTTCGTTGAAGATCAGTTCGCGCGCCGCGATCAGGCCCGTCGGCGGCTTCGACTCGTCGTCCCGCTGGACCAGCTCCAGCATGCGGCCACCGAGCAGCCCGCCGGCGGCGTTGATCTCGTCGATCGCTACCTGCAGGCCGCGCGTGATCGCCTCGCCGGATTGGGCCGAGGCGCCCGACAGCGCCGCCACGTGGCCGATCTTGATCGGGTCGGCCGCGCTGGCCGGCCCCGCAAATGCAAACAGTCCCGCAGCGACAGCAACAGCCATCGCCGTGCGCCGGGTAATCCCAGTTCCCGTCATCTCCGTCTCCTCCACCTTGCGCGCAGCACTTGATCGGCTCCTTGCAGTGCCTTCCCCCGCCGCCCGGCCGCTCCCCCTCGGAGCTTGAAGGCCGGACAATAAGTAAGTATGTTTTTACAACAAGAGTCTGATGTCAAGGCTCTGTGCGCCGGGGGGAGCGCTTCTGCCTGCCAGTTCGAAAGCCCCGGAAGTACATTGACCATGATCCTGTGATTGCCGTCGATCCATGACCGTCGCCGATTCTACAATCTCCAAGGAGTCGAAGAAGTCGACCGCACGGTCAGGCAAGACAAGGCGCAAGGGAGTACCGCAGAAGCGCGATCCGGCGGCGACGCGGCAGCGGATCCTGGAGGCCAGCGAATCCGAGTTCTCCCGGCACGGCTACAGCGGCGCGCGGGTGGAGCGGATCGCGACGGCGGCGCGCGCCAACATCCGCATGATCTACCACTACTTCGGCGGCAAGGAGGGACTCTACCTCGCCGTCCTCGAGCGGGTGTACGAGCGGATCCGCATGCTCGAGCGGCAGCTGCGGCTGGAGACCTACGAGCCGGTGGAGGGCGTCCGACGCCTCGTCGAGTTCACCTTCGACTATCTCCTCGCCCATCCCGAGTTCGTCGCCATCCTGCGGACCGAGAACGTGATGGGGGCGTGCTTCCTCAAGCGCTCGCGCGCCGTTCCCCGAAGCACCGAGCCGCTGATGCAGGCGATCGAGGACCTGCTGGAACGCGGCCGCGCCGCCGGCCTGTTCCACGCCAGGACCGACGCGGTGCAGCTCTACGTGACGCTGCTGTCGCTGTGCTTCACCCACATTTCCAACCGGCACACGCTGTCGGTCATGTTCCAGCGTGACATGGCCGATCCCGAATGGCTGAGCGAACGCCGCAAGCACGTCGTCGACGTGGCGCTCGCCTATCTCACCGCCTCCGGCTGATCGTCCATCGGCCGACCTTCAACCGCTTCGTCAAGGGAGTTCGAAAATGCTTCAGACTGTCCGCAGCTACCGCGGCATGGTTACGGCGCCACATCACCTGGCTGCGCGCGCGGGGTTGCGGGTACTCGAGGATGGCGGCAACGCGATCGAGGCGATGATCGCCGCCGCTGCCGCCGTCGCCGTCGTCTATCCGCACATGAACGGCATCGGCGGCGACTGCTTCTGGCTCATCCACGAACCGGGCAAGGACCCTGTCGCCATCGATGCCGCCGGCCCGGCGGCGCAGCTGGCGAGCGCCGACTTCTACCGCGACCAGGGCCATGACCGGATTCCCGAGCGCGGGCCGCTTGCCGCCCTCACCGTGGCCGGGGCGATCTCGGGATGGAGCGTCGCCCAGCGGCTGAGCCAGGAACGGTGGGGCGGGCGGCTGCCGCTCGACCGCCTGCTCGAGGATGCGGTCGCCCACGCCCGCACCGGCGTCGCGGTCACCACGTCGCTGCACGTCAACAGCCGCGACACGCTCGACCAGCTTCGGGACGTGCCGGGACACGCCAAGACGTTCCTCGACGAGGCGGGCAATCCGCGCCCCGTGGGCGCCAGGCTGCGCCATGCCGAGCTGGCCGGCGTGCTGGAACAGCTGGCCCGTGCCGGGCTGGACGACTTCTACCGCGGCGACCTCGCCCGCACGATCGCGGCGGAGCTGGAAAGCGCCGGCTCACCGCTGCGGCTGGGCGACCTCGAGGCCTATCGGGCGCTCACCGTCGAGCCGCTCTCGGTCAAGGTGAGGGGGCATACGGTCTATAACCTGCCGCCGCCGACGCAGGGGCTCGCCACACTTCTCATTCTCGGCACCTTCGACCGGCTCGGCGTCGCCGAGGCGGACGGCTTCGACTACGTGCACGGGCTGGTGGAATCCACCAAGCGGGCGTTCGAGATCCGCGACCGCCATGTCACCGACCCGGCCTACATGACGGTCGACCCGCGCGGTTTCCTCGAGCCCGGCTCGCTCGACGAACGCGCCGCCGGGGTCCAGATGGACCGGGCGGCACCGTGGCCGTCGCCGGCCAAGAAGGGCGATACCGTGTGGCTCGGCGCCATCGACGGCGAAGGCCGCGCGGTGAGCTTCATCCAGAGCCTGTACTGGGAGTTCGGATCGGGGCTGGTGCTGCCGGAGACCGGTATCGCGTGGCAGAACCGCGGCGTCAGCTTCAGCCTCGACGCCGGGCATCTCAACGAACTGAAGCCGGGGCGGCGGCCGTTCCACACCATCCAGCCGCCGCTGGCGCGGCTCGATGACGGACGGACGATGGTGTTCGGCACCATGGGCGGCGATGGACAGCCGCAGACCCAGTCGGTGCTGTTCACGCGGGTGGGGCTGTACGGCCAGGAGCCGCAGCAGGCGGTCACCGGCCCGCGATGGCTGCTCGGCCGCACCTGGGGCACGGTGACCACCAACCTCAAGATCGAGAACCGGTTCGAGCCGTCGGTGATCGACCGCCTCGTGGCCGCCGGTCACGATGTCGACGTGCGCGGGCCGTTCGATCCGATCGTCGGCCACGCCGGGATCATCGTCCACCATCCCGACGGGCTGCGGGAAGGCGCGAACGATCCGCGCAGCGACGGCGTGGCAGCGGGCTTCTAGCCCGCGCCGGCATCCTGCGGCATCGGGCGGCCGGTCTCGAGGCTGGCGATCACCGCCTCGAAGTCGCCGTTGTTCTGGCGCAGCCTCGCGGTCACGATGTCGCGCAGCTGCAGCGACAGCCAGACGCCCTCGACGTTGACGTCGATGACGCGGAAGCCGCCGCCGGCTTCCGCCAGCCGCCACCTTACCGGTGCACCGCTGCCGACGATGCGCCCGGCGACCTCGACGTAGCCGGGCCGTTCGACGATGCCGGTGACTTCGAAGCCGCCGCCCTGCAGGCGCCGGGCGTTGCTCTCGAACGACCTGGTGACGAAGCGGCTGACGGCGGCGACGAGGTCGCTTTCGAGGTCCGGCGGCAGGTCCGCGGCGAACGGGCCGAGGGAGAAGCGGGCGATGGCGGCAATGCTCGTGCAATCTTGCAGCGCGGCGGCAAAACCGCTACTCGAACCCGAATTCGCGGCGTCGACGACCCTCGAGCCGCAATCGGACGCGAATTCCTCGGGGCTGCTCCGGGCGCTCGCCTGCTTCGCGGCGAAGGCAAGCAGGACGGCGCAGAGGACAAGGAAGATGATGCCCTGGACAGAACGCTGGCGGAACGGTTCGTGCTCGGGTGCTGACACACGCATGGTCTACTCCGGTTACCCCATGCCTGCGGCGCGGGGGATGACGTCCCCGGCGGGCGGCAGGCTGCAGGTCTGGAACGCGTCGCGGAAGCGATGGTTGCGAGCGGCCGACGACGGGGCCGGTGTCATACCTGCGAGCGGGACGGGCGGCGCATGACGGTCACCGACCAGACAGACGTCGCCGACCTCGTCATCCTCGACGGGCGCCAGTCGCCGCGCGCGGCGGAGGTGCAGCGCGGCGTCTGCCGCATGTTCCGGGCGCTCGGGTTCGCGACGCTGACCGAGCTGCCGCTGTCCACCGGCCACCGCGCCGACGTGGTCGCGATCAACCGCAAGGGCGACATCTGGATCACCGAGATAAAGTCGTGCGTGCAGGACTTCCGGTCGGACGCCAAGTGGCCGGAATACTGGGGCCATTGCGACCGGCTGTTCTTCGCCGTGCCGCAGGACATGCCGGACATCCTGCCGGCGGCGGCGGGGCTGATCGTCGCCGACCGCTACGGGGCCGAGATCGTGCGCGAGGTGGCGGGCCGGCCGCTGCCGCCGGCGCGGCGCAAGGCCGTGCTGCTGCGCTTCGCCATGGCGGGGGCGCTCAGGCTCGACAGCGTGCTGGAACCGCTGATCGACCCGACGATGGCGAGACAGGACGGCTAGCGCGGCGCCCGCTTGGCGAGGATGCGCTGCAGTGTCCGCCGGTGCATATTGAGCCGCCGCGCGGTTTCCGAGACGTTGCGGTTGCACAGCTCGTAGACCCGCTGGATGTGCTCCCAGCGGACCCGGTCGGCCGACATCGGGTTCTCCGGCGGCGAGGCGCGGCCGGACGGATCGGCCATCAGCGCATGGTAGACCTCGTCGGCGTCGGCGGGCTTGGCGAGATAGTCGATGGCACCGCGCTTCACCGCACTCACCGCCGTCGCGATGTTGCCGTAGCCGGTGAGCACGATGACCCGGGCATCGGGACGGGCATCGTGCAGGGCCTCGACGACGTCCAGCCCGTTGCCGTCCTCGAGCCGCATGTCGACGACCGCGAACGCCGGCGGCGAGCTGCGAACGTACTCGATCCCGTCACCGACCGATTCGGCGGTGTGCACCTCGAAACCGCGCGCGTCCATGGCGCGGGCGAGACGATTGAGAAACGGTCTGTCGTCGTCCACGAGGAGCAGCGACTTGTCTGCAACCTCGGAAACGTCCACAACGCTCATCTTCCATTCTCCCCACAGGGGCCGCCGTCGCGGCCGCAGGTGTCCGTCCTAACACTTACTCCATATAGTCGTTGCGGCGCGCGGTCACACCTCCTGTCGCTCCAGCCGCCCGCTGCCGACGTCGATGTCCCGGCGCGACCACACGATCCGCACCAGCGCCCCCTGCTCGGGCTGCGGTCGGTTGGCCAGCGTCACCCACCCGCCCGACCGTTCCAGCAGCGTCTTGGCAATGAAGAAGCCGAGCCCCATGCCGGGGTGGCCACCGTCGTCGGCAAGGTCCTCGTCGCCGACGGACTTGCGGGTCGTGACGTACGGTTCGCCGAGCTTGTCCATCACGTCCTGGGCGAAGCCCGGCCCGTCATCCTCGATGGTGACGACCACGTGCTCGGCGTCCCATTCGGCGGTGATGGTGACGGTCTCGGTGGCGAAGTCGGCGGCATTGTCGACCAGGTTGGCCAGCCCGTAGATGACTCCGGGATTGCGATTAAGCACCGGTTCCTTCGCCGGATCGGGGCCGCCGCGGGGTATCTTGCGGATCACGATGTCGACGTCGCCCCCCTTGAGCGGCTCGACAACCTCCTCCAGCATCGCGCTCAACCGCACCCGGGCGAGCATCCGGTCGCCGTCGGGCCCGTGCCGGGCGAGCCGTGACAGGATTTCGCGGCAGCGGTTCGCCTGGCTGATGAGGAGGTCGAGATCCTCCGCATGGTTGCCGTCGAGCGAAAGCTCGCGCTTCAGCTCCTTGGCGACGACGGCGATGGTGGCGAGCGGGGTGCCCAGTTCGTGAGCGGCCGCCGCCGCCAGACCGTCAAGGGCGGAGAGCTGCTGCTCGCGGGCCAGCACCATTTCAGCGGCGGTGAGCGCGTCCGACATCCGCCGCGCCTCCTCCGAGATGCGCCAGACGTAGATCCCGGTGAACACGATGCCGCAGACGAGGGACGTCCAGATGCCGGCGACGTAGATCACGGGAATGTCGATCGGCTCGCCGGGCTTCCACGGCAGCGGCAGGTGCTCGAAGGCAAGCAGGGTCGCAAGGCACAGCGTCAGCACCGCGAGCCAGATGGTGCGGCTCACCGGCAGCGTCGAGGCGGAGACGGTCACCGGCACCAGGAACAGGAACGAGAACGGGTTTTCCAGTCCACCGGTCAGGTACAGGAGGATCGCCAGCTGGACGATGTCGTAGGCCAGCAGCATCAAGGCATAGCGGGTGCGCAGCCTGACGTTGGAGCGGAACCGTATGGCGAGGAAGATGTTCAGCCACGCCGAGAACGAGATGACGGCAAGGCACGGCGCGAGCGGCAGCGGAAACCCGAGCACGAGGTAGACGCCGAGCACCGCGATCGTCTGCCCGGCGACGGCGAGCCAACGCAGGAACACGAGCGTCTGGAGGCGAAGGTTGTGCGGGCCGGGCAGGAAGCGCGACGGCGGGAAGGCGCCGCCGAGCTTTCCCGACGACCGCTGGTCGAACGGATTGAACTGCAGGTTCATGACGGACGCCATGCCGCCGCGCACGCTGCGCGGATGAACCGCCGCATGGTCGTCGCGCGGTGGTGATGGTGTACTTGCCGTTTCATTCACGCGCCCATATCTGCCGTCATTCTAGCCCATTCAACACGCCAACGCACAGGGACCCGTCCGGCCACATGTCAGCGCCAGCAGTGGAAGTGATCGGCCTCAGAAAGTCGTTCGGCCCGGTGGTCGCCGTCGACGACGTGAGTTTCTCGATCCCGCCGGGATCGGTGACCGCGTTGCTGGGCGGCAACGGCGCCGGCAAGACGACGACGATCTCGATGCTGCTCGGGCTCATCATCCCGGATGCGGGACGCATCGGCGTGCTCGGGGTCGACATGGCCCGCGACCGCTACCGGGTGCTGCCGTTCATGAACTTCGAAAGTCCGTACGTTAACCTGCCGTTTCGCCTGACGACGCGCCAGAACCTCAGGGTATACGGGCGGCTGTACGGGGTGCGCGATCTCGACCGGCGGATCGCGGTGCTGGCACAGGAACTCGAGCTCGAGGAATTTCTCGACCGGCCGTTCGGCAACCTCTCGGCGGGACAGAAGACCCGGGTGGGGCTGGCCAAGGCGCTGGTGAACGAACCGCTGGTGCTGATGCTCGACGAACCGACCGCATCACTCGATCCCGATACCGCCGACTGGGTGCGCAGCCACCTGCTCGACTACTGCCGCACGCGGGGAGCGACCGTGGTCCTCGCCTCGCACAACATGCTCGAGGTGGAGCGGCTGAGCGACAACGTGCTGATGATGCGGCGCGGGCGCATCGTCGACGAGGGCAGCCCGGCCGACCTCATCCGGCGCTACGGCCGCCGGTCGATGGAAGAGGTGTTCCTCGACGTCGCCCGGGCCTCGGGGCAGGCGGCGGCGGCGGGGTGACAGCGCGATGGTTGCCGTGAACGACAATCGAGCCCCGGTTGCCGTGTCGCCCGGCGGCGTAGCGCCGGCGCGGATCGGCGCCCTCGTGCTGCGGCACTGGTATCTCCTGCGCTCGTCGTGGCCTCGCCTGCTCGAGATCGTCTACTGGCCGACGGTGCAACTGGTCATGTGGGGGTTCCTGCAGCAGTTTCTCGCCGGCCAGTCGGGATTCTTCGCCCAGGCGACCGGCATCCTGATCGGCGCGGTGATGCTGTGGGACATCCTGTTCCGCGGCCAGCTCGGCTTCACGCTGACGTTCCTCGAGGAGATGTACTCCCGCAACCTCGGGCATCTTCTGGTGAGCCCGCTCAGGCCGGCCGAGTTCATCGCCGCGCTGGTGGTGATGAGCATGATCCGGGTGGCGATCGGCCTGGTACCGGTGAGCCTGATCGCGATCGCCTACTTCGGCTTCAACCTGTATGCCATGGGGCTGTGGCTGGTTGCGTTCTTCCTCAACCTGATCCTCACCAGCTGGGCGCTCGGGCTGTTCGTCTGCGGCCTCCTGCTGCGGCACGGACTGGGCGCGGAATCGTTCGCCTGGAGCCTAGCCTTCATCCTGCTGCCGCTGTGCTGCGTCTATTACCCGGTGGACACGCTGCCCACGTGGCTGCAGTGGATCTCCCTGTCGCTGGCGCCGACCTACGTGTTCGAGGGCATGCGCGCACTGCTGATCGACGGCACCGTCCGCCCCGAGCTGATGCTCAGGGCGGTTACGGTCAACGCCATCTACTTCGCGATCGGGCTGGCCGCGTTCTACTGGTTCCACCGCGACGCACGGTTGCGCGGCTCGCTGTTGCAGATGGGCGAGTAGGCGCGGCCTACCTTGCCTTCAGGAGATCCTTGCCTTCAGGAGATCGCGGATTTCCTCCAGCAGCAGTTCCTGACGCGGCGGGGCGGGCGGCTCGGCAGGCGCTTCCACGTGCTGGCGCCGCAACCGGTTCATGCCCTTGACGAGGAAGAACACCGCCCAGGCAACGATGAGGAACGAGATCACGTTGTTGAGGAACACGCCGATGTTGATGGTGGCAGCGCCCGCTTCCTTTGCCGCGGCCAGCGACGGATAGTCACCGCCGCTCAGGTTGATGAAGATGTCGCTGAAGTCGACGTTGCCGAGGATGACCCCGATCGGCGGCATGATGATGTCGTCCACGAGAGATGTCACGATGGTCCCGAACGCGGCACCGATGATGATGCCGACGGCCATGTCCACCACGTTGCCCTTGACGGCGAATTCCTTGAATTCGTTGAGCATTTCAGCTCCTCCCCTACGGTCGTCTGTCTCCGGAGGTCCTCGCGGACACGTCGACATTGTAGACAGTTTTCCCGGTTGCATGCGATAACCTTTTCGCAACGTCAGGCAGTGCTCTCGGGAGGGCGGCCACGCCATGTGGACGAGCTGGACCGTCGTCGGGATCGCGCTCGGCTACCTGGGCCTGCTGTTCGCAATCGCAAGCTATGGCGACCGGCTGGCACGGCGCCGCGCGCCCGGCACTCCGCGGCCGGTCATCTACGCGCTCAGCCTCGGCGTCTACTGCACCTCCTGGACCTTCTTCGACAGCGTGGGCCTGGCTGCCCATTCCGGTCTCGATTTCCTGCCGATCTACATCGGGCCGATCCTGATGCTGGCGCTCGGGTGGCGCTTCCTGCACCACGTCGTCGACCTGTCCAAGCGTCACAACATCACCTCGATGGCCGACTTCATCGCCGCCCGTTACGGCAAGAACCAGACGCTCGGCGCCATCATCGCGATCATCGCGGTGCTCGGCACGATCCCCTACATCTCGCTGCAGCTGAAGGCGGTGTCGACCTCGCTGGAGACGCTGCTGCTGCAATCCGACAGCGGCGCCGAGACGCTGGCCGGCGTGCCGATCCTCAACGACCTTGCCCTCATGGTGGCCGGCACGATGGCGGTCTTCGCCACCCTGTTCGGCACCCGCCACATCGACGCGACCGAGCACCAGAACGGGCTCATCATGGCGATTGCCGCCGAATCGGTGGTCAAGCTGCTGGCGTTCCTGGTCGTCGGCGTCTTCGTCACGTTCTTCATGTTCTCGGGCCCCGGCGACCTGCTGCAGCAGGCCCGCGAACATGCCCGGGCAAGCACCATCTTCGACGGCTCGATCGATCCATGGCGGTGGATCACGATGACGCTGCTGAGCTGCTGCGCGATCATGCTGCTGCCGCGGCAGTTCCACGTCGCGGTGGTCGAGAACACCAGCCCGTCGGACGTCCGGAAGGCGGCGTGGCTGTTCCCGCTCTACCTGGTCGCGATCAACATCTTCGTGGTGCCGATCGCCGTCGCCGGGCTGCTGGTGTTCCGGGAGGGCGCCATCGAAGGCGACATGTTCGTCCTCGCCCTGCCGATGGCAGCGAACGAAAAGCTCGTCTCGCTCATCGCCTTCGTCGGCGGGCTGTCGGCGGCCACCGCCATGGTGATCGTCGCCGCCATCGCGCTGGCGATCATGGTGTGCAACGACATCGTGGTGCCTGCCGTCGTCCGCAAGCGCGAGATGACCGCCGACGCGCGCGAGGACATGGGGCAATTGCTGCTCAACATCCGCCGGGCCGCCATCTTCGGCATCCTCGGGCTCGCCTACCTGTACTACCGGCTGATCGCCGACTCGTTCGCGCTCGCCTCGATCGGGCTGCTGTCGTTCGCCGCCATCGCCCAGTTCGCGCCGGCGTTCTTCGGCGGCCTCGTCTGGCGACGGGCGACGGCGCGCGGCGCGATCGCCGGCATCCTCGTCGGCTTCGGCCTGTGGATCTATACGCTCCTGCTGCCGTCGCTGGTCGACTCCGGCTGGCTGGATGCGGCGCTCCTCGAGGCCGGACCGTTCGGAATCGCCGCCTTGCGGCCGCGCATGCTGCTCGGACTGGAGGCGGATCCCCTCACGCACGGGGTCATCTGGAGCCTCGCCTGCAATGTCGCCGCCTACGTCGTCGGGTCACTGGTGTCCAGCCCGCAACCGATCGAGCGGCTGCAGGCGAACAGCTTCGTCGCCACCGAGCTGCCGGCCTCGTCGCCGAGCTTCCGGCTGTGGCGGACGTCGGTCACGGTCGGCGACCTGCGCGCAACAGTGGCGAGATACCTCGGCGAAGACAGGACGGAGCGGGCGTTCAACGAGTTCGCCGACACCCGCAACGTGCCCATCAATCCCGATACCGAGGCCGACGTCCGGCTGGTCCGGTTTGCCGAGCACCTGCTGGCCAGCGCCGTCGGCGCGGCGTCGTCGCGGCTGGTGCTGGCGCTCCTGCTCGAGCGCCGCAGCCCCAACCGGCGCGGCGCCCTCAAGCTGCTCGACGACGCAAGCGCCGCCATCCAGCACAACCGCGACCTCCTGCAGTCGGCGATCGACCATGTCCGCCATGGAATCGCGGTGTTCGACCGCGACCTGCGGCTGACCTGCTGGAACCGGCAGTTCCGCCACCTGCTGCTGCTGCCGGCCGAGAGCGGCCGCGTCGGCGTACCGCTGCCGGAACTGCTGCGGCTGATGGCCGAGAGCATGGGCTTCGATGATGCGGAAACCGAGCGCTTCGCGTCGGACCGCATCACCAAGCTGCTGGTCGACATGGAGCCGTACCAGGAGCGGCTCGAAGACGGCACCGTGCTGGAGGTCCGCTCCGATTCGCTTCCCGACGGCGGGATCGTCCTCACCTTCGCGGACATCACCGAGCGGGTGGCGTCTGCGGAGGCGCTGCAGCGGGCGAAGGAGACGCTGGAGCGGCGGGTCGAGGAGCGCACCCGCGAACTGGTCAAGCTAAACGCGGAACTGGCGCGCGCGAAGGCCCAGGCCGAGGAAGCCAACCTCGGCAAGACGCGGTTCCTGGCGGCGGCGAGTCACGACATCCTGCAGCCGTTGAACGCGGCCCGGCTCTACACGTCGAGCCTGATCGAGCGCAACCGCTCCTCGGACGACGCGATCATCATCCGCAACATCGACGCCTCGCTCGAGGCGGTTGAGGAAATCCTGGTGGCGCTGCTCGACATCTCGCGGCTCGACACCGGCGTGCTCAAGCCCGAGTTCAGCGTCTTCCGCCTCGACGAACTGTTCACTGCGCTCGAACTCGAGTTCGCCCCGATGGCCCGCGAAAAGGGCCTCGCACTGAAGGTCCTTCCGTGCTCGCTGGCCGTTCGCTCCGACCGGCGGCTGCTGCGCCGGGTACTGCAGAACCTGGTCGCCAACGCGGTCAAGTACACCGAGCAAGGCACCGTCCTGATGGGCTGCCGCCGGTGCGGAGACCGGGTGCGGGTCGAGGTGCACGACACCGGCGCCGGGATACCGGAATCGAAGCAGAAGCTCATCTTCCAGGAGTTCCAGCGGCTTGATGCACATCGCAGCGCCGCACCCGGCCTCGGGCTCGGGCTGTCGATCGTCGAACGCATCGGCCACGTGCTCGACCATCCTATCGCCGTGGCGTCGACACCGGACCGGGGATCGGTCTTCTCGATCGAGATCCCGGTGGCCCGGCAAGCCGCCGTCCCGGCACCGCCGGCCAGGGCGGCGCCGGCCGCCTGGGCGCGGCTCGAAGGTGCGGTTGTCATGTGCGTCGACAACGAGCAGAGCATCCTCGACGGCATGACGCAGCTCCTGGGCGGCTGGGGGTGCCGGGTGCTCACCGCGAAGTCGAGCCGCGAGGCGCTGGCGCTGCTCGAGGCCGGCGAGCGGATCGACATCCTGCTTGCCGACTATCACCTCGACGGGGAAGACGGGATCACGCTGATCGAGACGGCACGCAAACGGCTGGGCGAAGACCTGCAATCGATCCTGATCACCGCCGACCACTCGCGCGATCTCCAGTCGGAGGCGGCGAAACTCGGCCTCGGCTACATGAACAAGCCGGTCCGCCCGGCCGCGCTCAGGGCGGTGATCTCGCAGGCCCGCATCCGCGCCCACGCCGCCGAATAGCGGGCGCGGGTTCCGGCCTCCAACCGGGAACTGCGCCGTTTCGGACCCTAGAAGTAGAGCTGGCGGACCGCCTCGGCCTCGATCAATGCCCGGGCCGGGCCGTCGGCGACGATGCAGCCCTTGACGAGGACGTAGCCGCGATCGGCGACCTGCAGCGCCTTTTCGGCATTCTGCTCGATCAGCAGCACGGTGGTGCCGGCCTCCCGCATGCGGGCGACGATCTCGAAATACTCCTCGATCAGGCGCGGCGACAGGCCCAGCGACGGCTCGTCCATGATCATCAGCTTCGGCTGGCCGATCAGCGCGCGGGCGAGCGCCACCATCGCCTGTTCGCCGCCGGACAGGGTGCCCGCCGTTTGCCGCAGCCGCTCGCGCACCCGCGGGAACATGGTGCCGATCTCCTCGAGCCGCGCCTCGAAGGCGTTGCCGCCGCCGGCCGCCTCGTAGCCCAGCCACAGGTTCTCGCGCACCGTCAGGTCGGGAAACAGGCGCCGTCCCTCGGGAACGAGGCCGACACCGAGCGCGACGATCCGCTCGGTCCTGATCCGGCCGACGCGCTGGCCCATGATCGATACCTCGCCACGCGCGGCCGCGACGAGCCCGGTGATGGCGCGGAACGTGGTGGTCTTGCCGGCGCCGTTCGGACCGAGCAGGCAGACGACCTCGCCCGGCTCGACGCGGAGCGAGACGCCGCGGAGCATCGGCACGCCGTCGTAGTGGGTGTCGACCTCCCTGAGCTCAAGCATGGGACGACTTGCCCCCGAGATACGCCCGCTCGACGTGCTCCAGCGACCGGATGCTCTCGAACGAGCCCTCCGCGATCTTCTGGCCGTAGTCCAGCACCATGACCCGGTCGGGCAGGGCGGCAACCAGGCTCATGTCGTGCTCGATGATCATGATGGACAGGTCCGGCCGGCGCTGGTGGACGCCGCGGATGTCGCGAACGAGCGCCTGCGTCTCCCGGTCGTCCATGCCGGACGACGGCTCGTCGAGCAGCAGGATCTTCGGCTCGGTGGCGAGCGCGCGGGCGATCTCCAGCCGCCGCCGGTCGGCCTGGGCGAGTTCGCCGGCACGCCGGTGGCGCTGCTCGTAGAGCTCCGCCGATACCGTTCGCAGGAGCTCGCCCGCTCTGGTCGCCGCGTCGTTCAGTTCGCGCCGGGCGCGGCGGTAGCGGAGAATGGCGTCGAGGACGCTCGTCCGGGTCCGCGTATGCAGCCCGATCACCACGTTGTCGAGAACGCTCATGTCGGTGAACAGCCGGCTCGACTGGAACGTGCGTGCAATGCCGAGCTCGACGATGCGATGGGCGGGCTTGCCGTTCAGGTCCCGGCCGGCGAAGCGGATGCGGCCGGCGTTTGCCCGGTAGATCCCGGTGATCACGTTGAACAAGGTCGACTTGCCGGCGCCGTTGGGGCCGATGATGCCGAGGATCTCCCCCTGCTGCAGGCTGAACGAAACGTCGTTCAGTGCCAGGAGGCCGCGGAAGCGCACCGTCACGGAGTCGCATTCGAGCAGCGGCTGGCTCATCCATGCCCTCCGTAGCGGCGCAGCCGCTTCGGGAACAGGCCCTCGGGGCGGACCATGAGCATCGCGATGACGATCGTCCCGTACAGCAGCAGGCGGTAGTCGGAGAAGATGCGGAACTTCTCCGGCAGGACCGTCAGCAGGAAGGCGCCAAGGATGACGCCGAGGATGTTGTCCATGCCGCCGACGATGACCATGGTCATGATCGTCACCGAGACCAGGAAGGTGAAGTTGTCGGGCGAGATGTAGCCGACGTAGAAGGCGTAGATCGTGCCGGCGAACGCCGCCATGAACGCATCGACGGCGAACGCGAGGACCTTGTACCAGGTCACGTTGATGCCCTGGCAGCGGGCGGCGAGCTCGTCGGCGCGCAGCGCATTCCATGCCAGCCCGATGCGCGAGTTGTGCAGCCGGTAGGCGACGACGATGGACAGGCCGACGACCGCGATCGCCACGTAGTAGAAATTGGCCTGGCTCGGCAGGCTGTAGCCGAGGATCTCGATCGGCTGGCTGAACGAATGCCCGAACAGCGACGGCGCCGGGATGCCGAACACGCCGTTCGGGCCGCCGGTCCAGGTCACGTTGTTGATGATCTGGTGCACGACGACGCCGAACGCGATCGTGACCAGGGCGAGGTAGGAGTCCCTGGTGCGCATCGAGGGAATGCCAAGGACGAAGCCGAAGAAGGTGGCAACTATTGCCGCCGCGACCAGGCCGCCCCAGAAGCCAATGCCGAAGTTGACTGCGAGCAGGGCGGACGTGTAGGCGCCGATGCCGTAGGAGGCGCCGGTCGCGAAGTTCGGAATGTTGGCGCTGCCGAGCTGGAAGTTGAGGGCGAGAGCCAGCACCGCGTACAGGGCGGAAACGATCAGAAGGTGCAGCACATAGGTGTTGCTGCCGATGAAGAAGGGGAACACCACCGCCAGCAGGCCACCGAACAGGATCGCCGTGGTGCGGGCCGAGGCGAACCATTCGACGATGCGCGTCTCGATGGCGGGATTGCGCTGCAGGGCCAGGAAGCCGAGGCCGGCGGCAAGTAGCAGCCCCGTGGTCACCATCCAGTTGTCGCTGGTGAGAAACAGGAACAGGACGGCCGCGGCCAATGCCTCGATCCCGATCACCAGCAGCCCGGGGGCGAACCAACGGGGCGCCGGTGCTGCATCGGCGGTAACGCGGGTTGCCATCGATCACACCTTTTCCACGACCGTTCGGCCGAACAGGCCGGCCGGCCGGAAGACGAGAAACCCGATGACCAGCAGGAAGGCGAACACCTGGCGATAGGCGGTGCCGTTCTCGATCGTCGCCTGGGCGAAGGTCTCGATGCCGGCGAGCAGCAGGCCGCCGATCACCGCGCCCGGTATGCTGCCGAGGCCGCCGATCACCGCGGCCGAGAAGCCCATCAGGCCGGCCAGGATCCCGAAGTCGAACCGGGTGACACCGACATAGCTCGCATACAGGAGGCCGGCGAGGGCGCCGGTCGCCGATGCGATGAAGAAGGTGTTGCGGAACACCGTATCGACGTCGATCCCCATCATGCGGGCGGCCTCGCGATCCTGCGACACGGCGCGGATGCGCACGCCGACGCCGGTCTTCAGGAGCACCAGCGACAGGACGATCAGGACCAGGGTCGTGGCGCCGATGTCGAGCACTGTGAACCAGTTGATGGCGATGCCGCCGAACATGAAGGCGGTGTCGGTCAGCGGCGTCGGGAAGGCGTGCGGGTTGCTCCCCTGCGGGAAGAGATGGCGGATAAGCTCGCGGATGACGATGCCCAGCGCGACCGTCGCGACAAGGGCCATCATCGCCGGCCGGTCGCGGAACCGGCGCAGGACCAGCTTGTCCATGGCCACGCCCAGGAGCCCGACGAGAACGATGGCGGCAAGACAGGCGAAGACGAGATCGGCCGCGCCGCCGAACCAGGCGAGGCTCGCGAGCGTCGACTGGAGGATCGCGAGGGCGACGAACGGCGCCACCAGCGACACGTCGCCGTGCGAGAAATGGATGACCCCGAGCACCCCGAACAGGAGGCTGAATCCGACCGCAAGCAGCGCGTAAATGCCCCCCAATGCCAACCAGTTGACAAGCTGCTGCAGAATTTCCTCGGGCATACGCCTCCCTCCGCCGTTGGCCGGCGTTCGTATTGGCCGTGGACAAGGGCGCCACGGCCACGCGGCGATGGCTCGTTAGCGCGCGCTACCATGCCGGAAAACGCCGGGCGAGGGGATATAGAAAGTTCTTGGGACGGTTATAGGTAAATTGTCGTTTCGCCGCTTCTTTGTTAGCGAGAATATTGAAGGCCAAAAGTGCAAGGTCGGGCAGGACCGGGTGCCCGAACGCATGAGGTCCAACCTGCCGCAGCCGACTGACACCGGGCTCGGCCAAGACAAGCTTCAGAGGGAGAGCCGACATGTCGTCCATCATAAACGCCGGGCTCAAGCGGATCGCCGTCATCGGCGCCGCGTTCGCGATCGTATTCGGCGTTCTTGCGCCGAGTGGCGTCGACGCGGCGGAGAAGATCCGCCTCGGGTTCATCGGGCCGCTCAGCGGCGGCAATGCCTTGCAGGGGCTGGGCGCCCGCAACGGGTTCCTGCTCGCCATCCAGCAGGCCAACGAGGCCGGCTACCCCTATGAGGTCGAAGGGGTCGCGCTGGACGATGCCTCCGATCCCGGCACCGGCGTCGCGGCAGCACTGAAGCTCCTCAACGATCCCGACGTCGTGGCGGCGATCGGCCACTGGAACAGCCCGGTGGCGCTGGCGACTGCGCCGGTGTTCAACCGTTACCAGGTGCCGTTCATCATCTGGGGCGCCATCAGCCCGAAGATCACCGAAGCCAATTACCCCGAGGTGACCCGGGTCACGCCGACGCTGGCCCAGGAGAACAAGCCGCTGGCGGAGTGGGTCGTCAACTCGCTCGGGCTCAAGCGGATCGCCATCGTCTCCGATACCAGCGACTACGGCGTCTCCAACACCGAGGCATTCACGGAGTACGCGACCGCGGCAGGCGCGGAGATCGTATCCGCCGACGCCGCCCCGGTGGGCACCACGGACTTCCGCAGCATTCTCACGAAGATCAAGGCCGCGGAGCCGGACGGGCTGTACTTCGGCGGGGTCATCACCGAGGCCGCGCTGGTGCGCAAGCAGATGCGCGATCTCGGCATGGACATCCCGATGGTCGGGATCTCCGGCATCTATGACCAGAAGTACCTCGAGATCGCCGGCGAGGCCGCCGAGGGGACGATCGTCAGCTATCCCTCGGTCAAGGAAACCGGCGCGCTCGCGGCCTTCAACAAGGCCTACGAGGAAGCCGACTTCAGCGAGCCGGCAGGGCCGTACGCCAAGTACGCCTACGACGCGACGAACATCCTGCTCACGGTGATCAAGGAGCATGGTCCGGAGGATCGCAAGGCGCTGGCCGAGGCGATCCGGAAGATCGACTACGAGGGCGTGCTCGGCCGCACCACGTTCGACGCCAACGGACAGACCCAGATGGCCGTCGAGGTGCAGATCTTCGTCGTCGAGGACGGCGAGTGGAAGCCCTGGGAGGAGGCCAACTAGGGCCCTCGCCGGCGTGACATCGCCAACCGGTTCGAAGGCGCGGATGGGAAAGCCCGTCCGCGCCATTCGCGTTGCCGGTTTTGCCGCTACGGCCAGCCCGTGATATTGGCTGGACATGGTTCGCCGCTCAGGGCGGCGTAGGTCCGTGTCCGGCAACGGAAACGGGATGCCTGGCGGAAGCAACGGGATGTCTGAGCCGCGGGTCTTTCCCAATTTCTCCTATACCCTGCGACAGCTCCGGTATTTCACCATCGTTGTCGAGAGCGGCAGCGTGGCCGAGGCGTCGCGGCGCCTCAACATTTCGCAGCCGTCGATCTCGCTCGCCATCAAGACGCTGGAGGAGAACTTCTCGGCCCAGTTCTTCATCCGCCACCATGCGAGCGGGGTGTCGCTCACCCCGGCCGGCCTGCGGTTCTACCGGCAGGCCCTCGATCTGCTCCGCATGGCCCGGGAGCTGGAGCAGGAGGTGTTCGCCGACAGCAACATGATCTCCGGCCAGATCGAGGTCGGCTGCTACGAAACCATCGCGCCGCTCTATCTGCCGCGGCTGCTGGCCGGCTTCCAGGAGCGGTATCCGAACGTGAAGGTCCACGTCCAGGACGGCCTCCAGAGCGACCTCCTGGCGGGCCTCGCCAACGGTGCCTTCGACCTCGTCCTCCTCTACGACCTGTGGCTCGATGCCGACTACCGGCGCGAGCCGCTTCTTTCGGGCCTCAAGCCGTATGCCCTGCTGCCGGCGCGGCACCGCCTCGCCAACGAGCCGTCGATCTCGCTGCGGCAGGTGGCGGACGAACGGCTGATCCTGCTCGACGTGCCGCCGAGCGGCCGCTACTTCCTCGGGCTGTTCCACGAGCTCGGGCTCGAGCCCAACGTCACCTTCCGGTCGCCGTCGATGGAACTGGTGCGCGGCCTCGTCGGCCAGGGCCTCGGCTACTCGATCCTGGTGACCAGGCCCAGCGGCGACATGACCTATGACGGCAACCCGCTGGCGGCGGTGCCGCTGAGCGACGACCTGAAGTGCTCCGACCTGGTGGCGGCCTGGCTGCAGCGGTCGCGGCTGACCAGGCTGGCGCAGATGTTCGTCCGCTTCTGCCAGGAGGAGCTCGCTACCGTCGAGCAGACGGGCGGAACCTGACCTCGCGCCGGCCGCCTGCGAACACCGCCGTTACTCGTCGCCCGGAACGCCGTAGCTGGGCGCCGCCGACGGGTTCAGGGCGCGGGTGACGTAGTCCATCATCTCCGGTTCGTAGGCGCGCCACAGCTCGCGCAGCCGGGCCACCGGGTCCTCCTCGTCCCAATCGACCCGGAGGTCGACCAGCGGCCAGGACAGGTCGCTCGCAACGAGGAGGGCGGCGGAATGCACCGGCCCCTCCTCGCCACCGCGGTCCAGCCCGGCCGAGAGGCCGGTAACGAGCCGTTCCGCCAGGTGCGCGTCCTCGCCGGCCCGTTCGAACGCCTCGACCATGGCGCGCGGCACGCCGTCGTTGGCGAGGAGATTGCCGGCCGCGATCACGTCACGTCCGATTGCCACGGCGTTGGTGCCGAGCGTGCGTTCGCCCGAGAAATGGGCGGTGCGCCCGTCGCAGTCGATCGCCACGATCTGGCGATAGGCCCGGTTCTCCTCGCGGGCGATGACCTCGCGGACGGCGGCCTCCGGCGTCTCGCCGCGCCCGATCCGGTCGAGGACATCGGTGCCGAGTGACGGCAGCGTGACGTTCTGCGTCGCCACGGCGCCGACGCCGGCGCGCACCCAGGGACAGCGGCTGCCCACCGCAATGCTGGAGGTCGTGATGGCGACGCCCACCATCCGCGTGCGGGCGCATCGGCCGACAAGCGAAAAGGTCATGGCTCAGGCCTCGTCTTCGGGGATGATCGCCTCGACGTCGATCTCCATGAGCATCTCCGGCAGCGCCAGGCCGTTCACGATCAGCCCGGTCGAGCACGGATAGACGCCCTTCAACCATTTGCCGACGACCCTGTAGACGGGCTCCCGATAGGCGCGGTCGGTGATGTAGATTGTGACCTTGCAGATGTGCTCGAGCTTCGCCCCGGCTTCCTCGAGCAGGATCTTGACGCACTTCATCGCGTTTTCCGCCTGGGCGGCAGGGTCGCCGACGCCGACGAAGTTGCCGTCGAGGTCGAACCCGGTCTGCCCCCGCAGGAACACCCTGTTGCCGGCGCGGACCGCCATGCAGAGGTCGTTGTCCATGTCCTTGCCGGGATACATGTCCCGGGTGTTGAAGGTCCTGATCCTGGTATGCGCCATGGTCGATTCCTTGATCCTGCAACGTTGAAACCGGAGAAACGGGCGATTGCGAGTGCGGCGGTCAGCCGGCGACCGCCTGCAGCGGCGCGAACCGGCCATAGGTTCGCCTGCCGTAGAGCAGCGGCTCCGATTCGGCGAGCTCGACCGCGGCCACTTCGCCGACGAATATGAAATGCGTCCGCCATTGCGTCGCCAGCCCCAGCCGGCAGTCGAAGGCGACGAGCGGCCGCTCCACGACAGGGGCGCCGGTCTCGAGCGTGTGCCACTCGGCGCAGCTGAACTTGTCGCCGTCGGCGGTCTTGACGACGCCGGCGAAGGTATCGGCTATCGCCGACGCCCGGGCATGCAGCACGTTCACGCAGAACACGCCGTTCTCGCGGATGGCCGAACAGGCGGGGCTGAGATGATGGACGCAGACCAGCAGCGCCGGGTCGTCGGCCGACACCGACGAAAGCGTGCTCACCGTGACGCCGGCGCGGCCCGCCTTGCCGTCGGTGGTGACGACGCAGACGGCGTTGGGCACGCGTCCCATGCCCTCCAGGAACCTGTCGCGCAGCATCTCCGCGTCCCCGCCGTTACCGCATCACTCAGCCGCCGTCTTCAGCTCCGGCATGACGTTCTCCGACAGCCCCGCAGAGCGCCTCACGAAGTCGAGCGGGCCGGAGAAGTCGAAGTTCCGGTAGACGGCCGCGAGATGCGCGAACGGCGGCGACTGGGCGAACAGCTGGAACGTCAGCCGGTGCCCGGCATAGTCGGAGTTCAGGAGATCGCGGGCGTAGGCCAGCAGCTTGCGCCTGTCCTCGGCGTTCCACTGCTCGTTGATGGTGTAGAACTTCTCCAGCCACTTGCCGGTTTCCGGGCTGTGGAACGCGGCGGCGTCGGGCGTCACGCAGATCTGGCCGCCGCACAGCTCGCGGGCGATGTGCATCATCGCCGGCAGGTTCGAACAGGCGTGGACGCGGCCGGTATACAGCAGCGACTGGTTGGGCATCATGAGACCACCCGGGCTCGGCTCGGCAAGGGCGATGGCGGCGCTCAGGTGGGCGTTAATGCCCTCGCGGTAGACGGCGAGCGTCGCCAGCTTCTCCTGCACGGCGGGCTGGTTCTCGAGGCCGGTCTGGCGGACGTTGAACAGCGCGGTGCCGATCATCATGTCGGCGTAGCGCAGGATCCGCTGGACGAAGGCGAAGGCGCTGTAGCGGTGCAGCGTCGCGCGAATGAACTGGGCGGCGCGGGTGTGGCGGTAGAACAGCACGTTCTCCCACGGGATCAGGACGTTGTCGAAGATGACCAGGGCATCGACCTCGTCGAAGCGGTTGGCGAGCGGATAGTCCTCCGCCGGCGCGCGGCCGGCGAAGCCGGTGCGGCAGATGAACTTCAGCCCCGGTGACGACAGCTCGCAGATGAAGCCGACCGCGTAGTCCGACAGCTTGGCGTCGCCCCAGTTGGCGATCGTCGGCTTGGTGAAGGCCTGGTTGGCGTAGGCGGCCGCCGTCTCGTACTTGGCGCCGCGCACGACGATCCCCTCGTCGGTCTCCTTGACGACATGCAGCAGCATGTCCGGATCCTGGTCCTGGGGCCGCTTCGAACGGTCGCCCTTGGGATCGGTGTTGGCCGAGACATGGAACGGGTCGCGGTAGAGCACCCGCTCGATGTGGTTGCGGATGTTGGCCGAGAACTGCGGGTCGACCTCGTTGAGGACGTCCTGGCCGTCGTAGAGGGACCACATCTCGCCGACGGTCTCGTCGCCGACGCGGGTGACGACGCCGGCGACGTCATCGAGGATGGTGTCGGTCGCCCGCCGCTTGGCGATCCAGTCGTCCTTCGTGTGCGGCAGCTTGTTGGCGATGGCGTGCTCGTCGCCGGCCTCGTCCCGGTAGACCAGGACGGGCTTGGTCGCCGCCTCGTGCTGCATGTCGTAGATGCGGGCGCGGATGTCGACGAGCGGCTTGAACATGGGATGCGTGGTCACATCCTTCACGCGCTCGCCATTGATCCATACCTGCCGTCCGTCGCGGATCGACTCCTTGTATTGCTCGCCTGTTCTGATCACGTCGTTCGCTCCCAGGGGATTGGTCGCGGGGCCTGCCGCACGCTATCGCAGCCCAAAGGATTGCAAAGTCGGGGCTATCGCGGAAATATACTTTTCCGAGAGCCAAAGAATAATTCTTCTATATCCCCTGCCCGCTCGCCGTAACGGCCGCGCAGGTCGCGGGGGCTCTTCCGTCGTCATTGTGAGGAGGCTTCAGCCGACGCAGGAATGCAGGGGCGGTATAGATGGCTTCGGAATCCGCAGGCCTCGCACTGCTCACCACACGGCCTGGGCGAACTCAAGACGGAATTTAACTCGTCCATATGACCGGAATCGGCCCGCGGGAGGTGGTGCCCAGGGGCGGAATCGAACCACCGACACCGTGATTTTCAGTCACGTGCTCTACCAACTGAGCTACCTGGGCGCGCCGAAGCCGCCCGAGCGGACGGCTTTGCGGCCCCTTATATGGGAACTCGCCGAGACCTGTCCAGCGCGGTTTGCACCCTAGTCGCGGTCGGCGTCGTCGTCGGGCAGCGGCGGGGCGCCGGGGTCGGGCCGCTCGTCGGTCGGAATGCGGTAGTGGCCGCCGAGCCAGCGGCCGAGATCGACCTGGGCGCAGCGCAGCGAGCAGAACGGATGATAGCGGGCCACCGACATCCGGCCGCAGATCGGGCACGGCCGCGGCGTCCGTCGAGGCCGGTCCCCGTCTCCTGATCCTGCCGCGGTCATGGCGTCGTGCTCCTTGCGATGGCAATCCCGAAGCTGCGGCGAGGTTCCCCGCTCCGCCCGACACCCGCCTCAGGCGGCGTTGAACCAGGTGAAGTACACCGGATAGCCGGATCCGATCAGGAGCGACACGGTCTCGTACAGCGGCAGCCCGACGACGTTGGAGTACGACCCCGAGATGTGGCGGACGAACGCCTCGGCACGGCCCTGGACCGCATAGCCGCCCGCCTTGCCGCGCCATTCGCCGCACATCAGGTAGCTCTCGATGTCCTCGCGGCTGAGCCGCTTGAAGCGGACCTTGGTCTCGACCACGCGCTGGCGCACGCCCTTGCCCGGCGCCACCAGGCAGACGCCGGTGTAGACCTTGTGCGACCGCCCCGAGATCAGCCGCAGCGCGTCCGCCGCCTCGTCCAGCGTTTCCGGCTTCGGGATGATGCGGCGGCCGACCGCGACCACCGTGTCGGCGGCGAGGATGAAGGTGGCGGGGCCGAGGTCGCGGACCTTGCGCTCGCGGCCGGCGAGGTCGGCCTTCTCACGGGCCAGCCGGTTCGCCAGCGTGCGCGGCGCCTCGTTGCGCCGCGGCGTCTCGTCGAGCGCGGTCGGGCTCAGGAGGTCGGGCGTGATGCCGACCTGCTCGAGCAGCGCCAGCCGCCGCGGCGAACCGCTGGCGAGAACGAGCTTCACTCTGGTGTCGGCGATCGAAAGATCGGCCACGGGGAGGCTTCCGAAAGCTGTGGGCGCGCGCTGTGTCGCGGCGACAATGGTCGGGTTGCGGCCGGAAATCAAGCCGCCATGCGGCCCCTCCCGCCGCGGCCGTCAGACCGCGGGGCCGCTCGGCGAGCCGAACCGGGCGAGGATCCGCTGCATCAGGCTGTCGCGGATCTGGCGGTAGGTGTCGAGGATCTGCTCGCGGCTGCCGCTGGCGATCGTCGGATCAAGCGTCGGCCAGTACTCCACCTCGACCGCCATGGCGCGGGTCAGCTCGATGGCCCGGTGGTGGGCCTCCGGCGACAGCGAGATGACGAGGTCGAACGAGGTGTCGTAGAGCTCGTCGAAGCTGATCGGCTCATGGTTGCTGATGTCGATGCCGATCTCGTCCATCACCGCGACCGCGAACCGGTCGACTGTCCCGACATGGACCCCGCACGACTGCACGTACACCCGGTGGCCGAAGAAGTGACGCATGATCGCCGCCGCCATCGGCGACCGCACGGCGTTCTCGCTGCACGCGAACAGCACCGCGTCGGGCAGGCGATCGGGGACGGCACCGGCGGACGATACCTCACCGTCCATGCACGGCTAACCCTTCCAGTGCAACACGCATATGAGCGTGAACAGGCGGCGGGCGGTGTCGAAGTCGACCTCGATCTTGCCTTCCAGCCGCTGCATGAGGATCCGGCTCGCCTCGTCGTGCAGGCTGCGGCGGCCCATGTCGATCGCCTCGATGCGGCTCGGCGAGGCGGTGCGGATGGCCTGGTAGTAGCTCTCGCAGACGAGGAAGTAGTCCTTGATGATGCGGCGCAGCGGCGACAGTGACAGGCCGTAGACGGCGCACGGCTGCTGCGCCCGGTCGCCGACCTGCAGCGCCAGCCGGTTTTCGACCAGCGACAGGTGCAGGTGGTAGGGGCCGTTGTGGTTGCCGACGACGCGGAACGCGTTCTCCTCGATCAGGTCGAAGATCGCCACCTTGCGTTCGTGGTCGACGTCGGGGGAGACGTAGGCGAGCGAGGTCTCGTCGAGGGTGACGCTGGCAAGGCGGGCGGACGGTGCGGGCGATCCGGCGTCTGTGCTGTCGTCGTCCTGCACCGGAAGGCCATCCCCTCAGCGGCGTTGCGACGACCCGAGCCTGACCGCGACCGAACGGGCATGCGCCTCTAGGCCTTCCGCCCGGCCAAGAGTGACGGCGGCCGGGCCGATCCGTGCCAGCGCATCGGCATCGCAGCGCAGGATGCTGGTCCGCTTCATGAAGTCGAGCACGCCGAGGCCGGACGAGAACCGGGCGCTGCGGGCGGTCGGCAGCACGTGGTTCGGCCCGCCGACGTAGTCGCCGACCGCCTCCGGCGTCCACGCGCCGAGGAAGATGGCGCCGGCATTGCGGATGCGCGCGGCGAGCTCGTCGGCGCCGGCGGCGGCGATCTGCAGATGCTCCGGCGCGATGCGGTCGGCGATCGCGACCGCATCGCCGAGCCGGTCGACGATGACGACGGCGCCGTGCCGGTGCCAGCTCTCGGCGGCAATGGCGCGCCGCGGCAGGTCGTCCAGCTGGCGGGCGACCTCGCGCTCCACCGCGTCGGCGAACCGCTCGTCGTCGGTCACGAGGATCGACTGGGCCGAGGTGTCATGCTCGGCCTGGGCGAGCAGG
>CAZSNL010000009.1:52501-54788 GCA_964608275.1 uncultured Hyphomicrobiales bacterium
GGATCGTTGCCGGCGTCGGCGATCACCAGCACCTCCGAGGGGCCGGCGATCATGTCGATGCCGACGACGCCGAAGACGCGCCGCTTGGCGGCGGCCACGTACGCGTTGCCGGGTCCGACGATCTTCGCCACCGGGCGGACGGTGCCGGTGCCGTAGGCCAGTGCGGCGATCGCCTGGGCGCCGCCGATCCGGTATACCTCGTCGACGCCGGCAAGGCTCGCCGCGGCAAGCACCAGCGGGTTGATCTCGCCGTTCGGCGCCGGCACCACCATCGCGATGCGCGGCACGCCGGCGACCTTGGCCGGGACGGCGTTCATCAGCACCGAGCTCGGATAGCTCGCGGTGCCGCCTGGGACGTAGAGGCCGACCGCCTCGATGGCGGTCCAGCGATGGCCCTGCTCGACGCCGGCCGCATCGGTGAACCGGTCGTCGGCGGGGCGCTGGCGCTCGTGGTAGCCGCGGATGCGCTCGGCCGCCAGCGCCAGCGCATCGAGCACCTCGCGGTCGCAGGCGTCCGCCGCTGCGGCGATCTCGTCGGCCCCCAGCCTGAGCTGTTCGGGCCGCACCGCAAAGCCGTCGAAGCGCTCGGTGAACTCGCACAGCGCCGCATCGCCGCGCTCGCGCACGGCGGCGATGATGTCGGCGACGGCGGCATCGACATCGGCCGCAAGCTCCCGGGAGGTGGCGAGAAACTGGCGGAACCGGGTTTCGAAATCCGGATCCGACGTCCTGAGCCTGCGGGCCGTGGCGGCTGCTCGCGGCGGGGCCTCAGCCGCCGTCGTCATGGCTCTGCGTCGATGTCATGGACGGGCAGCCGCGTGGTTTCCCACGCCGCGCCGAGATCGCGCAGCAGCGCCTCGATGCACTCCACCTCGAGCTTGACCTTGGCGTTGCCGGAAAACATCAGGAGGATGTCGCCGGACGGCGCCTCGCGCGGCGTGAAGGTGATCGACAGGAGCGACAGCATCGCCCCCCTGGCGCCGGGCCGGAAGCCGCAGACGCGGGCACCCAGCACGTTTTCGAAGTGAAGGCCGGTCCGGCGCCTGCGGTAGCGCCCGGCCGCCGCCCCCGCTTTTGCGACGTGTTCCCAGTCGAAGCGGCTTGCGACCATGGCAAAGCGCCGGCGCGCCGGGATGTAGCGCATGTCCGCCGGCCGCATCACCGCATCCTGCATGTGGGCGGAGAGGATCGCGAGATCCTCCTCGTCGAATGCAGCGAGCCTGACCGGTTCGATGATGTCGTGGTCCACGTCGCGGGCTCCCGTTGCCTTGGCTACAACAGCGAACGTAAGCGGTCGCTCGGCTTCTTACCATACCGCGCCCGGATCAAAACGCCACCGCCCGCCGGCCGGCAGGGCACCGGGCCGCCCGGACGCGGCATCGGGTCTCAGCCCGTCAGCCGCTCGATGTCCGCTCCGCAGGCACCGAGCTTCTTCTCGATCTGCTCGAAGCCGCGATCGAGGTGATAGACCCTGTTGACGACCGTCTCGCCCTCGGCGGCGAGCCCGGCGAGCACCAGCGACACCGAGGCGCGCAGGTCGGTCGCCATCACCTGGGCGCCCTTCAGACGCTCGACTCCGCGCACCATCGCCCGGTCGCCGGACAGCGTGATGTCGGCGCCGAGGCGGACCAGCTCCTGGACGTGCATGAACCTGTTCTCGAAGATGGTCTCGATGATCTCCGAGGTGCCGGCGGCGGTCGTCATCACCGCCATCACCTGCGCCTGCAGGTCGGTCGGGAACCCGGGATAGGGTGCGGTCGCGACCTTGACCGGCTGGAGCCGGCCGCCGTTGCGGGCGACGCGCAGGCCGCTGTTGGTGCGCCTGACCTCGACCCCGGCCTCTTCCAGCACCCGCATCGGCGCTTCGACAAGGTCGGCCCTGGCACCGGACAGCTCCACCTCGCCGCCGGTCATGGCGACGGCGAGCGCGTACGTCCCCGTCTCGATGCGATCCGGCAGCACCTCGTGGGTGGCGCCGTGCAGCCGGTCGACCCCCTCGATGCGGATCGTCCCGGTGCCGTGGCCCTCGATCCTGGCGCCCATCGCGATCAGGCACTCGGCGAGATCGACGACTTCCGGCTCGCGGGCGGCGTTCTCGATCACCGTCTCGCCGCGCGCCAGCGTCGCCGCCATCATGACGTTGTGGGTCGCGCCGACGGAGACCTTCGGGAACGTGAAGCGGGCGCCGCGCAGGCCCTTGGGCGCGCGGGCGACGACGTCGTCGCCGTCGAGGTCGATCTCGGCGCCGAGCGCCTCGATGTCGGCAACGTGCAGGTCGACCGGGCGG
>CAZSNL010000010.1:0-52039 GCA_964608275.1 uncultured Hyphomicrobiales bacterium
ACCACTTCACCGTCACCCGGGTGTTCGGTGCGCCGATCGAGCGCGACGGGGTGATCATGTACTCCGGCGGATCGTCATCGGCGGTCGCCATCGCGCAGCAATAACTCGCCCAGGAACGGGGTGTGATCTTCATGTGCGGGCTGACGCACTCGAACGACACGACCGGCAAGGATCGGCGGCGCTACGGCTTCCGCCAGTTCTTCAACGCCTACATGTCGGGCCAGGCACTGGGCCCCGTGATCGCGGAGCGCTACGGCAAGGACCGCCGGGCGTTTCATCTGACGGCCGACTACACGTGGGGCCACACGCAGTACGAGTCCATCAAGGAAGCAACCGAGAAGCAGGGCTGGACGACGGTCAACAACATCATGACGCCGCTCGGGGCGCCCGATTTCTCGCAGTTCCTGACCGCCGTCATCAACTCCGAGGCCGATCTTCTGGTTCTCAACCACTACGGCAACGACATGGTCAACTCACTGACCCAGGCCGTCCAGTTCGGCATCCGGGACATGCAGAAGGACGGCAGGAACATCGAGGTCGTGGTGCCGCTCTATTCGCGTCTGATGGCCTCGGGTGCCGGCGACAACATCACCGGCGTGCTCGGGACCACCAACTGGAGCTACAAGCTCGAGAACCCCGGCACCAAGGCGTTCGTCACCGCATTCGAGGCCGAATACGGTGCGCCTCCGTCGCAGGCCGCGCATACCGGTTATGTCCAGGCGGTGCTCTACGCCAACGCGGTCGAAACGGCGGGCACCTTCTATCCGCCGGAAGTCATCAAGGCGCTTGAGGACTTCGAGTATGACGGCGCCGGCTACGACAGCCCGTCGCTCTATCGCGCAGCCGACCATCAGTCCTTCCATGACGTGTTCGTCGTCGAGGGCAAGGCGCCGAGCGAGCGCGACAGTGAATACGACCTGCTCAAGACCCTGAAGACGGTCCCGCGGGCCGAAGTCACCTACGAGCCCGACATCGCCGCATTCGGCGGTCCGGACGCGGATCTCGGACCATACGAGCCCGCAGCCTGATCCGTCGACAGACGGCGCGGGTTCTGTACTCCGCGCACCCGCACCAGGGGTCCGGCCGCACGATGGCAGAGGTCAATCGATCCTCGCCATCGTGCGGGTCCGGAAGCCGCACGTAGAGAGCGGAATGACGATAAACAGCATCTTTCTCATGCTCGTCACCGGCCTGCAGCTCGGCGCGATCTATGCGCTGATCGCGACAGGCCTGACGCTTATCTTCGGCACGCTGGGTGTCGTGAACTTCGCCCACGGCGCGCTGTACCTGATTGCCGCCTACGCGGCCGTGGTCGTGTCGAACGAACTCGGCTTCGGCCTTGCGATCGTGCTGGTCCCGATCATCCTCTTCGTCGTCGGGATCGCGATGGAGCGCGGCCTCATCCAGTTCTTCTACCGGCGCCCGCACACCGACCAGATTCTGGTCACCTTCGGGTTGGCGATCGTCGTCGAGGAACTGATGCGCTGGATCTTCGGCGCCAACAACATCCCCTTCGCGCTGCCTGCCTGGGGGTCCGGGCAGGTGCTGTTCTACGGCCTCGGCGCCGTCGTTCCGGAGGCGATCCCGGGCCTGCGCATTCCGATGCCGTTCGTCAACGGCTTCGTGTTCTTCCCCGCCTGGAGGCTCTTGCTGATCATCGTCACGACGCTCACCATCGTGGCGCTGTTCGCGATGCTGCAGTTCACGCGCTTCGGGCTCGTGGTCCGGGCGGGAATGCGCGATCCGGAGATGCTGCGCTTCCTCGGCGTCAACGTCACCCAGCGGTTCGCGATCGTCTTCGGGCTCGGCGCCCTGATCGCCGGTATCGCCGGCGTTTTCGGTGGCCCGGTCACGCAGGTCAGCCCGCCCGTCGGCATGGCCCTGCTTGTGCCATCGTTCCTGGTCGTCGTCATCGGCGGGATGGGGTCGATGTTCGGGGCGCTGCTGGCCGCACTTCTGATCGGGATGTCCCTCAGTTTCACGACCGGCTTCGCGGCGGCGGCCGGTGATCCATTGCTCAAGGACATCCTGACCGCTCTCCAGCAGATCGTCATCTATCTCGTGGCCGTCGTCGTCCTTCTCATCCGCCCACGCGGACTGTTCGGCAAGAAAGGCGTATTCGAATGAGCGAGGTCACGGAGCGGAGCGCGCTGGGTGGAAAGGTGGCCGGCATCGGCGTACGCCTGCCCACCCTCCTCACCAGACGCGACCTGGTTGTCCTTGTAGTGTTCGCCATTGCCGTGCTGACCATGCCGACGTGGCTGGTGGCGCTCGGCGGTTACGAAGCCCTGGCCACCAAGATCGTCATCTGGGCGATATTCGCCCTTGGCTTCGACATCCTGCTCGGGCTCACCGGCTATCTGTCGTTCGGCCACGCGGCATTCTTCGGCACTGCCGCATACGTCACGGGATTGTCGCTGAAGCACCTGTCGGCCGACATCCTCCCGGCGATGGCCCTGAGCTTCGTCGTGGTGCTGGTGGTTGCCCTTGCCCTCGGCGTCCTGACCCTGCGACGTTCTGGCATCTATTTCGCGATCCTCACGCTTGCCTTTGCCGAGATGGCCCATGCGCTGGTGCTGTCGTCGACGCTGCAGAAGTGGACCGGCGGCGACAATGGCCTGACCGGACTTGCCTCACCATCGCTGTTCGGCAGCCGGCTGTCGGATCACAGCGTCTTCTACATCTGTTCGGCGCTCCTCATCGCCGGCTACGTCTTCGCCCGGGTTCTGCGGCGTTCGCCGCTCGGCCTCATGCTGCGTTCCATCAAGGAGAACCAGATGCGGCTGGAATACACGGGGGTAAATGTCTTCGCCTACAAGATGGCGGCCTTTGTCGTCAGCGCCATGTATGCCGGTCTGGCCGGCTCGCTGATGGTGATCTACGAGCCGTACGTGGCGACCAAGTACCTGTACTGGTCGACCTCGGGCGAGGTCGTGATCATGTCGGTCATCGGCGGCGTGGGCACGCTGATCGGCCCGATCTTCGGCGCCGGCTTCATGCTCTACTTCGAGAATGTCGTGCAGGCCTTCATCGGCGAGCAGTGGAAGCTTCTGCTGGGCATCATCTTCGTCGCAATCGTCATCTTCCTGCCGGGCGGGTTTGCCGATCTGGGACGTCTGGGGTGGAAGGCGATGGGCGGCGTGGTGCGCTCCCGCCGCCACAACGTGCCCGACATGCCGGGTTCGGTGGAGGAGGATCGCCGGCGGCGGCAGCGGGGCGATCTGGAGGAAGACGATGATTGAAACCGTGAACGGGCACGCCTCGGCGCCGATCCTGGAGGTCCGCGGCGTCTCAAAGTGGTTTGCCGGGCTGAAAGCGCTCGATTGCGTCAACCTCACCGTACAGGAGGGGTCCATTCACGCGATCATCGGTCCCAACGGCGCCGGGAAGTCGACCCTCCTCAACGTGCTGATCGGGCTGATCGAGGCCGATGACGGGACGATCACCTATGCCGGCGAGACGCTCAAGGGACTGTCGCCTCACAACATCATCCAGAAGGGTATCGCCCGCGTGTTCCAGACGCCGCAGATCTTTCCCGCCCTGTCGCTGGTGGAGAACGTGGCGATTGCCATCCTGGCGAAACGCGACGGAAAGTTCTCGATCCGGCTCCTGGAAGCACTTCGGCCGGGGCATCCGGTGGTCGAACTGGCAGCCGAGCATCTCCGCGAGGTCGGCCTTGCCGATCATCTCCAGTCGGAAGCCCAGCATCTGTCGCGCGGTGACAAGAGACGACTGGAACTGGCGCTTTGCCTTGCGGCCGAACCGCGCCTTCTGCTGCTCGACGAACCCACCGCCGGCATGTCTCGCCACGACACCAATCGCACCATCGACCTGCTGCAGCATCTGTCCCGCAAGGGCATGACCAAGATCGTCATCGAGCACGACATGCATGTCGTCTTTTCGCTTGCCGACCGGATCAGCGTGCTCGCCCAGGGTGCGGTCATTGCCGAGGGCGTTCCCGAAGACGTGCGCGGCAATCCGAAGGTGCAGCAGGCCTATCTCGGGGAAGCTTCCGCATGAGCGTGATTGCCGAAGACCGGAGCCGACCGCCGCAGACGGCAGGCGGGGAGGCGTTCTTCTCCTGCCGCGATGTCCACGCCTATTACGGCGAAAGCTACATCGTCCAGGGCGTCAGCTTCGACGTGCGCGAAAATGAGGTGGTGGCGCTTCTGGGTCGCAACGGAGCGGGCAAGACGTCAACGCTGCGCACGATCGCGCGCGCCACCCAACCCGAACTCAAGCAGGGCGAGATCTGGCTCGGCGGCGCGGCTCTTCACCGGATGGACGCCACCCGCGCAGCCCGCGCGGGTGTGCAACTGGTGCCGGAGGACCGGCGCATCATTCCCGGCATCACCGTCGAGGAGAACCTGATCCTTGCCCAGATCGCAGAACCCCGGGGCTGGGATATCGATCGCATCTACGATCGCTTCCCGCGGCTCGGCGAGCGGCGCCGGCAGGAGGCGGTCACGCTGTCCGGCGGCGAGCAGCAGATGCTCGCGGTGGCGCGCGCCCTCGCGCGCGACCTCAAGCTCCTGCTTCTCGACGAGCCGTATGAAGGGCTCGCCCCGCAGATCGTTCGGGAGATCGAGGCGATCGTCGCCGAGATCAAGGACATCGGAATCACCACGATCATTGTCGAACAGAACGCACTTGCGGTGCTCGGGCTCGCCGACCGCGCCATCATCCTCGACATGGGCGAGGTGGTCTTCGATGGCAGCGCCGAACAGGTGCTGAACGACACCGCGTTGCGCCGCAACTACCTGGCGGTCTGAGCCGGCGTCACTTCCGAGCCCGCCGTCTGGCGGCAATCACCAACGCACACGCCCTGCGCCGACAAGGCGCGGGGGGCTTCGGTGGGCGCACAGGACAGAGCGCGGCTGGATCAGCGCGCCCACGGAGTCACCGACAGCGTGCGGAGCAGGTGATCGATCAGTACCGTTACCCGGGCCGGCCGCAGGTTTCCGGGCGGGGTGACGAGATTGAGCCCGATCTCCGGCAGCTGCCAATCCGGCATCACGGCCTCGAGGCGGCCCGCGGCGAGATCCTCCGACACCATGAACTCGGGCTGGATGGCGAGCCCGAGCCCTGCCAGCAGCGCCGGCGTGAGGGCATCGCCGTTGTTGGCGCGCAACGGGCCGGTCGGCCTGACCATCACCTCTTCGCCGGACGCGTGAACGAACGTCCACCGGTCGGGGTTGGGAAGGTACGCATAGCCGAGACAGACATGGTCCGCGAGGTCCCGCGGATGATGCGGCCGCCCCCTGCGGTCGAGGTAGCCGGGGGCACCGACCAGCAGTCGGCGGATCGTGCAGACGCGCCGTGCCTTCAGGCTCGAATCCGCAAGGGCAGCGATCCTTAACGCGAGATCGAAGCCGCCGCCGACCAGATCGACCTGAAGATCGCTGAGCTGGAGGTCGATCGAGACATCCGGATATGCCTCGAGGAAGGCCGGCAGCACCGGTGCCACCAGGGCGACCCCGAACGACATCGGCGCCGCCAGCCGGATCACCCCTTGCGGGTGGGCCGACTGGGCCGTCGCCCGCGCCTCGGCCATCTCCGCCTCGCCCAGTATGCGGGCGGCGCTCACCGCTGCCGCATGCCCGATCTCGCTGAGTGCCAGCCGGCGCGAGGTGCGGTGGAAGAGGCTTGCTCCCAATCGCTTCTCAAGCCGGTTTACGGCCTTCGACACGGTGGCCTTGGACAGGCGCAGTTCCGCCGCTGCGCGGGTGAATGAGCCCGTCTCCGCCACCTTGGCGAAGATGCCCCAGGCTTCAAGGTCGGGTAGACGCGTCATGACCAGCTTCCGAAACGGTATGTTTCCATTGTTTCACTTCTAGGGCGAAACCCCAACCGTATATTGCAGGAAGAGACCTTCAGACGATCAACACACGGACGAAAGGAGCGCACATGCCCAGAGTGCTGGTTCTCTACTACTCGAGCTACGGCCATATCGAGACGATGGCTGAGGCTGTCGCGGAAGGCGCCCGGTCCGCAGGAGCGGAGGCGGTACTGCGACGGGTTCCCGAACTGGTGCCGGAGGACGTGGCCCGCAAGAGCGGATACAAGCTCGACCAGGCAGCGCCGATTGCCACGCCTGACGAGCTTGCGGACTACGATGCGATCATCGTCGGCACCGGCACCCGCTATGGCCGCATGACCTCGCAGATGGCCAACTTCTGGGACATGACCGGAGGCATCTGGGCTCAGGGCAAGCTGATCGGCAAGGTTGGCGCGGCCTTCTCGTCCACCGCCACCCAGCATGGTGGCCAGGAGACGACGTTGATGAACATCATCACCATGCTGCTGCATCACGGTCTGATCATCGTCGGTCTGCCGTATTCGTTCCAGGGCCAGATGCGGCTCGACGAGGTTGTCGGAGGCGCGCCGTACGGGGCGACGACGATCGCAGGCGGCGACGGCTCGCGGCAGCCGAGCGAGACCGAGCTCGAAGGCGCCCGCTATCTCGGCCGCCACGTGGCGGAAATCACTGCAAGGATCGTCCGCTGATCTCCACCCTCATCGACGAAGGTCCACGGCCATGACGCACGGTATCCACCACGTGACGGCAATCGCCGGGCCGGCGCAACGCAATCTGGACTTCTACACCCGTGTGCTGGGGCTGCGGCTGGTCAAGCGGACGGTCAATTTTGACGACCCGACAGCCTACCACTTCTATTACGGCGACGAGACAGGCCGGCCCGGCACGCTCCTGACCTTCTTCCCCTGGGAGCATGCGGCCCCCGGCCGTCCCGGTAGCGGTGAAACCCGGGAGACGCTGTTCCGCATACCCGAGCAGTCGCTCGCCTTCTGGTCCGAGCGTCTCGCCGCGCACGGCGTCGGCCATCAGCCGGTCGAGGAGCGGTTCGGCGAACGTGTTCTTTCGTTCGCCGACCCTGATGGGACCCGCCTCGCACTCGTCGCGGTGCCGCGCATCGGGCGCGAGCCGGCCTGGACGGCTGCGGTGGCGGACGAACATGCCATCCGCGGTCTTCACAGTGTGGTTCTCGGACTGCTCGAGCCGGAACCCACCGCCGCCATCCTCACCGACGTGTTCGGGTTCGCGCCGGGCGGCCGGGAGGGGACGACGAGCCGGTTCGTGGCTCCGGGAATGGACATGGGCGGGATCGTCGATCTTCGAACGGACCCGAGTTCGACGGGCGGACGGCTCGGTCGCGGTTCGGTGCATCATGTCGCCTTCCGCGCTGCTGACGATGCCGCGGCATTTGCCATGCAGAAGGTGCTCGCGGAGAACCACGGCATCCGGACCACCGATCAGAAGGATCGCAACTACTTCCGCTCGCTCTACTTCCGCGAGCCGGGAGGAGTGCTGTTCGAGATCGCCACCGACATTCCCGGCTTTGCCATCGACGAGCCGGTCGCCTCCCTTGGCGGTTCGCTCAGGCTACCGCCGCAGTTCGAGCCCCGGCGAAAGGATATCGAGGCCGCTCTTCCCGTGCTTGCCGCCTGAGCGCCGGCACCAGCATCGGACGGGCGGGCGGGCTTCGGCCGGACCGGAGTCGGGTGCGACGTCGTGGCCGTGCGGTTTGCGTTGTTGCCGCTTTCCTTTATGGAAGGGGATGCGCACGGTGGGCTATGGTCCCACGCAGGGTCACGGTACCGAAGGAGGTAAGGCGAGAATGGAGCTGATCGACAGTGCCAACGAGGAGGCAGTAAACAGGATTCTCCGGGGCGATCCGGTACTGGTCGATGTACAGCCGGCGGGTACCGTCATTCAGGGGCTCGGGCGGCATGTCATCCTGCACGCCGGTCCGCCGATCGAATGGAACGCCATGTGCGGCCCCATGCGCGGTGCAGTATGCGGCATTGCGGTGTTCGAGGGTTGGGCGAAGGACCTTGACGAGGCCGAGAAGATGGCCGCCAGCGGGGAATTCGACTTCCATCCCAACCATCATTACGGTGCCGTCGGCCCGATGACGGGGATGACGACGGTGAGCCAGCCGGTGCTGATCGTCGAAAACCGCGAATTCGGCAATCGCGCGTACTGCACCATCAACGAGGGCCTGGGCAAGGTGATGCGCTTCGGTGGCAACGATGCCGAGGTGTTGAACAGGCTGCGCTGGATCGCTGATGTGCTGGGCCCGGATCTCTCGGCGGCGCTGCAATCAAGCGGCGGAATCTCGCTGCGGGGAATCATCGCGCGTGGGCTTGCGATGTCGGACGAGATGCATCAGCGCAATGTCGCCTGCTCGTCGCTGTTCCTCCGTGAACTCGCCCCGGCGCTTGCACGGACGGCCAAGGATACCGACCGGCTTGCCGAGGTGCTTGGTTTCATTGGCGCCAACGATCAGTTCTTCCTCAACGTCGCGATGGCGATGGGCAAGGCGATGACCGATCCCGCCTATGGCGTTCCGGGATCGAGCGTCGTCACAGCGATGTGCCGGAACGGAACGGAGTTCGGTATCCGGGTCAGCGCGACGGGCGACAGGTGGTTCACCGCGCCGGTGGAGATGCCCTCGGGTCTGTATTTCCCCGGCTACTCCGAGGAGGATGCGAACCCCGACATGGGCGATTCGGCGATTGTGGAGACCATCGGTCTCGGCGGATTTGCCATGGCTGCTTCGCCCGCGGTTGCCGGGTTCGTCGGCGCGGGTTCGGCCGCTGACGCCGGAAACTTCACCCGCGCGATGTACGACATCACGCTGACGCGCAATTCCGAGTGGACGATGCCGCCGCTCGATTTCGCCGGCGTGCCTACCGGCATCGACATCCGCAAGGTGGTGTCGACGGGCGTGGCACCGGTCATCAACACCGGCATTGCACACAAGGAGCCTGGTGTGGGGCAGGTAGGGGCGGGCGTCGTGCGTGCTCCCCTGGCGTGCTTCGAAAAGGCGCTCGAGGCATTTGCCGAAACGCTGGGTATCGCCGCCTGAAGCGGTAAGGCCGCAAATGTCGTCTGGCGGACTGCAGCAGGCGTTCCGCCAGACTACTCGGCCGCCTCCCGGTGCGCGGCATGGCCGCCGCTGGCCGCAGGATCCGGCGGACCCGCTGCCATGACGCCTATCCGGTACCGGTATGCGAGTTCGCCGCCGGCCCAGCCCGTGACCACCAGAATCAGCACGGTGACCGCGGAGAGGATCAGGCCGATCCAGTCGGGTACCATGTTCCACCAACGCACCGCGAGGTTCACGATTGCAAGGGCGACGGCACCGAGGTTGCCGACGACGTGAACCCACCCCACCGCGTGCCTGCGTGCTTCTGCGATGGCGACGAAATCGATGAGGCCGAAGATCGCGGCGAGGATGGCAAAGCCGACCCCGCCGGTGATGAGCCACAGTGCCGCGCGGCCCCAGAACGGATCGCTTGTCGCCAGTCCGCCAATGTCGGCAAGGAACGCGGCGACGAGCAGCCCGATCGGCAACGGCACCAGCATCGGGTGTATCGGATGACCGGAGATGGCAGCCTTGCTGGGGTGGGCAGTTCGAGGAATGGAATGTCCTCCTGAAAGGCCTGCGTCAGCTGGTCTGGAACGCTGCTGGCGACAGGCGGTTCCCTCCGGCGCGCACGATCGGCCTGAGGAAGCGCCTAGCCCCTGACGCGCCGCGGATGCCGATCAACCATTCGCTGCCGCGACCAGGACCGGCACCGGCGGCGCGGGCACAACGTCGATCCGGCGCAGGGGTTGCAGATGCAGATCGGAGGCGCCGCTGTCGGTATCGGTTTGATCGCCGAGGCGGACATGACTGCTGCGAGAGGCGATCTGCAGGCGTCGGCAGCGCCGGACGTGGAACGGGGATGCCGATCGATCCGCGCCCGCAGCCAGCCACGCAGCAAGCTCGTGGCGGCGGTCGGCTTCGATAACGGCAACGTCGATCAGGCCGTCGGAAGCGCTAGCTCCCGGGGCGACCGGCAGCCGCGGGCCGCCGTAGGCGCCGTTGATCGCCTCTACTGACAGGAAATCGCCATTCAGCCGCCGGCCGTCGAGGATGACAGTCGCTTCGATCGGCTCCATGTCGAGGACGACGCGGCGCAGGAGAACACGAGCCGCACGGATTTCCCGCTCGCCCAGGTTGTCCGGGAGCGTATCGTCAGCAACCTTTGCGGCAAGCGGCAAGGCACCCAGCCCGCAACCTTCGACGGTCGCACAGCGAATCATTCCATCGCTGACCTGCCATACGTCGAGGGTCCGGCGATCGGCGCGAGACAGTTCCGCGATGATAGCTTCGGATGGGCCGACGATCCCCAGCGAGTGCGCGATGTTGTTGGCGGTCCCGGCGGGAATGATCGCGAGCGGCGGCGCGCCGGCAGGCAGGGCGCGTACGACGGCGGCAACGGTGCCGTCGCCACCGGCGGCGACAATGGCGTCCGCCGCGGTTCCCAGCAGCATTTCGAGATCGTTGTCCGCGTGCGATTGGGCGAGGATCTGGTGGCCGTAGGCCCTCAAAAGCATGGCGAGACGCCGCATCGGCAGTTTTCCGCTGCCGGCGCTGGGGTTATGGACCAGAATCACCTTCATTGGACATCCGCCGAGCGCCTGTGACCGCGCCGTGATCAATGCCGGCGGCTGCCCGGCCGTTCCCCGCCCGGGCGTCATGGGCAGAGTTGCGACAGCTGCGGCATGGGCCGCGACATCCAGGCCGGTGGATTGCGGCACTCGATGCTTGCTGGCACGCCTGCTTTTGGCCTAATTTGCAGCGCACTATTCGAGCGGACTCGCACTCCGCGAAGGCCGAGGGGGTCGGTGCGTATGAGGGCAGGGGGAGTTCCTGGTATCGACAATCAACAGGAAGCCGCCGTGCAGACGTCGGCAGACTGGCCGACCGCGAACGGACGCACCGTGCTGTTCCTCCAGGGCCCGCCGGGACCCTTCTTCAAGCGTCTGGCACAGCAGCTCGAAGCACTCGGTGCACGCACCCTCCGGGTACGAATCAACGCCGGCGATTTCTGCGACTCGATAGGGCAGCGGTCGATCAGCTATCGGGGGACGTTCACCCGCTGGCCGGACTGGCTGCGCGACCTGGGACGGCGCCATCGCATTACCGACGTCGTGCTCTACGGCGACTGCCGGCCCTACCATCGCGTGGCGATCGACGTCCTGAAGCGGCAGGGCGCACGCATTCACGTGTTCGAGGAAGGCTATATCCGGCCGCGGTGGATCACCTACGAGCGCGATGGGGTCAACGGCCACTCGAAGCTGGTCTCTTTGCCGCTGGAGCGAATAGACGTCGACAAGGTCGCGGCGGCGCCGGCGCCGGAGGAACGCAGCATCAGCGAGCCCATGTGGCCGTATATCCGCAAGGGGCTCAGGTATTACACATGCAATTTCCTCGGCGTCTTCGCCTATCCCTTCTACCGTACCCACCGCGCCCAGGGTCTGATCGAGGAAGCGTGGACGTGGACCCTGCGGTGGCCGATCCTGCCGTGGGTCAAGGCCAACGCCCAGCGGCTCGCCAACGAACTCATAGCTGCTGGCAAGCCCTATCACCTGGTGCTCCTGCAACTCAGCGGCGACTTTCAACTGCGGGCTCACAGTCCGTTCAACTCGATCTCCGAGTTCATCGACCTGTGCATCCGCGCCTATGCCAATTCCGGCGTCCAGGAGAAGCTGGTGTTCAAGAACCACCCGCTCGATGCCGGCCACGTGAACCTGCGTCAGATCATCCGGGACAGCGCGTGCGCCCACGGGGTGGAGGATCGCTGCGTCTTCGTGGACGGCGGCAAGCTCGCTCCGCTGCTCACGCTGGCCAAATCGGTTACCGCAGTGAACACCACGTCCTGCCAGCAGACGATCATGCGCGGGATCCCCACGCGCATCCTGGGCAAGGCCGTCTACAATCATCGCGGACTGGTTTCCGGCCAGCCGCTGGAGGCGTTCTTCCGCGACCCGGCGGCGCCGGACGTCGAGCAGTACGCGATCTTCCAGAAGTTCCTGCTGCTGACCTGTCAGGTCAACGGCGGATTCTATACGCCTGACGGTATTGCGCTCGCCGTGCGCAACGTTGCCCGTCGCATGCTGAGAGACCGCGACCCGCTTTTTGACTACGTGCGCGATGCGGAGTCCGGTCCACCGGTGGTGGAAGCGGCAGTGGAGGCGGCAGAATGAGGCGTCTGCGCGCGACCGGAGTCCGGTGCCGGCCGCACGACAGGTAAAGCGGATCGCTTGCGCAGGGCCACGATCGCGAAACAGAGATCATCCCAGATGTTGCGAAGTATCGTTCTCACCCCGGTCTGGTTCATCCAGCTGTTCGGGATGTCAAAGTCGTTCAAGGCCAATCCGATCATCGGGTCGGCCATGCTCAACAGGCTCGGGCTGCACGTGGCGCGCGTCGCCGCTGCGCACGCCGTTTCGAGGCTGCGCTGGTGGATGTTGTCGCCACTGGCGAGCGCCGAGCACCGGGAAGCGTTTCATCGGGACGGCTTCGTTGTCATCCGCGACTTCCTGCCAGCTGACCAGTTCGACGCGCTGGTGGCCGAGGTGCGGTCGTGCCGGGGGGAGGTGCGCGAGTGCATCCAGGGCGACACGCTCACCCATCGTATCCTGCTCGACGAAGACCAGGTTGCGTCCATGAGCGCCTGCCGAGCCCTACTCGAGCATCCTGTCTACGAACGGCTGCTCATGTACTGCGCCGCCCGCTACAAGCGGCCGCTCTACTACATCCAGAGCATCAAGAACGGTTACGTCAACGGTCGGGACGATCCGCAGAAGGTGCTGCATGCCGATACGTTCCACCCCGCGATGAAGGCGTGGCTGTTCCTCGAGGACGTGACCGAGGCCAACGGGCCGTTCACCTACGTCCCCGGCTCTCACAGGTTGACGCGCGAACGGCTGCGCTGGGAATACCGCAAGAGCCTGACCGCCCGTTCGCTCAACGACGGCTATTCGGAAAAGGGGTCGTTCAGGGTCAGCCGCGATGACCTGAGGGAACTCGGGCTGCCGGACCCGGTCGGCCTGACGGTTCCTGCCAACACGCTGGTCGTCGCCGACACGTCCGGTTTCCACTGCCGCGGCCAGGCGAGCGAGAAAAGTTCACGCCTGGAAATCTGGGCTTACAGCCGGTCCAACCCGTTCAATCCGTTTCCGGGGGTCGGATCTCGTCTTCTCAGCCGGATCGAGTGCCGGGTGGCCAAGGCCTACTGGCGATACATGGACCGCAGGGCGGCCCGTCGCAACACGCTCTCGAGCTGGCATCCGGTTCCGATCGAGAGAATGCACGAGGAGGCGTGAGCCGTCTTGCGCATTCCGGCACGGCCAGCGCACCATGCCCGGCATGGAAGTGCTTCCATCCCAAAGCGATTCTGCCAACGCCACGTGGCGGGCGCCACAGTTGTGCCCGAAAGTGATCACTTCGGGCGCATGAAGTGTTTGTGATTCATAAATCTTTTGTGTGCGATTGTACTTCACTCCGGAGCGGATTGGGTATATTGATATCGCGTGCGCTGGGGACGCACTCACCTTCCAGCCGCTGCTGTGGTGGGGAACAGTCAGGAATCGCGGCTTTGTTCAGACAAGGGCGGATAATCGCTGCAAACCGGCTCCGGTCGGCGACCGGGCGCCCGTGGTCGGGCGCTCTGGCGGTGGCGGTGGCGTTGGCGCTCGGCGGCTGTGCCCAGGTGCTGCCTTCGGACGGACCGAGCAAGGTGGCGGTGACCAGCACCGCGAGCGAACTGACATTCGAGCTGTTCCCGATTGACGAGACGGTTGTCCATGTCACCAAGCGCTTCCACGAGCCGAGGTTCACGGAAGCTTTGGGCAACTCCAAGCCCGGGGCACCGGTGCTCGGCGTCGGCGACACCATTCGCGTCACCATCTGGGAATCGCTCGACGCGGGCCTGTTCACCTCGACCGGCGGACGCAACGCCACCATCGAGGATGTGATCGTCGACCGTCAGGGCTACGTGTTCCTGCCCTACGGCGGACGCATCAAGGTGGCGGGAATGACCATCGAGCAGGCACGGCAGGCGGTCCAGACGAGGCTTGAGCAGGAAACGCTGAGGCCGCAGGTCGAATTGCGGCTGGTCACCAACGAGAGCCACAAGGTCGCGGTGACCGGAGCGGTCGGCTCGCCGGGCATGTACCCGCTGAGTTCGGCTGAGGGGACCGGCAAGCTGGTCGAGCTGATCACGCTCGCCGGCGGCTCCAAGGCGCCGCCGTATCGCACCGACGTAACAGTGATCCGCGACGGGCGCAAGGCGACGGTGAACCTCGAGCGGCTCTACCAGGATCCGCGCTACGACATCTATCTCCAGGCAAACGACCGGGTCGTCCTCGCGGATGTTCCGCGCACGTTCTCGGCCCTTGGTGCCATTTCCAAGAGTGGCCAGTACGAATTCACCAAGTCCGACTACCGGCTGATCGATGCGCTCTCGGTTGCCGGCGGGCTGTCGGATGACCGCGCCAACAAGACCGGCGTGTTCCTGTTCCGCTTCGAAGACGGCAGGATCACGGACGAACTGCGCAGGCTCGCCGGCAAGGAGCCGCTTGGCCTCGCGAAGGTGGAAACGGTGTACCAGCTCGACCTTCAGGACCCGCGTGCCATCTTCTACGCACGCGAGTTCCAGATGATCGACAACGACGTCATCTTCGTCACCAACGCCCCGGTCCACGAGTGGGACAAGGTGATAACGCGCGTCAGCCGCGCCGCCTTCCTCGCCCGGTTCGGCAACTCGTTCTGAGGCGAGAGAGTAGCCGCGGCGGCAGGTGTGCCCTGAACGCCTGATCTACGCCTGGGTCTCTCAGGCCTTGCCGCGCTCGGCCATGAACCGCTCGAATTCCTCGCGGTCGCGCGCCTGGCGCAGCTTCTCGACGAACTCGGAAAACGCTTCCTGCTCCTCTTCGAGGCGCGCGAGCGTCGCTTCCTTGTATTCGTCGAAGGCGCGGTTGCCGGTCTTCGTCGTGCGCAGCTTCTTCAGCTGCTGGTTGATGGATTCGTCGACGTTTCCGCCCCACAGCACATAGGCGATGATGGCCAATCCTATCGGCCACCAGACTATGAAGCCCAGCACGATCGCCGCGATCGTGAGAGGCGTCCACCTCTTCCGCTTTCCAGTGTCCATGTTTCCCGTTCTCACCGGTTGCTAACAACGTAAACGATGTGGTGCGCGGCTGATCCCGTTCAAGGGAAGCGTATCCGGGGCACTCGTACTTTTCGCTGCCGCGCGAGGCTGGTAGAAAACGGGAACGCGGAGGAAAAAATGACGGATACACGGCCGGAAACGGCGCGCCCGCCCGATTTCGGAGCGCTCGAACAGGCGGCGGCACGGATCAAGGCGGAGGCGGTCGAAACGCCGCTGATCCGCTCCGATGCACTCGACGAAGTGACGCGCGCTCGCGTGTTCATCAAGCCGGAATGCCTGCAGCGGACCGGATCGTTCAAGTTCCGCGGCGCCTACAACCGCATTTCCCGGATCGACCCGGCGCAGCATCCCGCCGGCGTGGTGGCCTACTCCTCCGGCAACCATGCACAGGGCGTCGCCGCGGCGGCGAGGCTCGCCGGCCTTCCGGCGGTCATCGTGATGCCGCACGACACTCCGGCGCTGAAGCGGCAGAACACCGAGGCGCTGGGTGCCAGGGTCGTCGGCTACGACCGTGCCAGCGAGGATCGCGAGGCGATCGCCCGCGCCATCGCTGCCGAGACCGGCGCCATCGTGGTGCCGCCGTACGACGATCCCGACATCATCGCCGGGCAGGGGACGGCAGGTCTCGAGTTCGCCGGCGAGCTGGCGCGCCGCGGCGAGCGCCTCGACGTGCTGCTGGTGCCGGTCAGCGGCGGCGGCCTGATTGCCGGGATCGCTCTCGCGTTCGAGACGCTGTCGCCGGAGACCCGCATCTACGCGGTGGAGCCGCAGGGGTTCGACGACCATGCCCGCTCGCTTGCGTCGGGCCGGCGCGAGCGCAACGCGTGCGGCGAGGGCTCGGTATGCGATGCCCTGATGTCGTGGGAACCGGGCGAGCTCACGTTCGAGGTCAACCGGCGGCTGCTGGCCGGCGGCGTGGCGGTGTCGGAGGACGAGGTGAAGGACGCGGTTGCCTTTGCCTACCGCACGCTGAAGCTGGTGGCGGAGCCGGGCGGGGCGGCGGCGCTGGCGGCGGTTCTCGCCGGCCGGCCGGAGATCGCGGGCAAGACTGTGGGCGTGGTGATCTCGGGCGGAAACGCCGACCCGGTGTCCTACTGCGCCATGATCGCCGGAGCGCGGTAGCGGTCAGGAGAACAGGGCGGCCATCTGGTCTCGGGTCAGCCGTTCGAGGGTTCCGGGTATCGCACCGCGTGCCGGCGCGGCGGGATCGGCGTTCCGGTCTTGCGCGACATGGCCTGGCGGCAAGTCTGCCCGCGTGTCGCTGCCGGCCGCCGTCGCCGACGGTGCCTGCCGGGCACCACCCCCGGTGCCCGTCGGTCCTCCCGACTTTGCCATGGCCGTGAGCCGGCGCTCCAGGAACTGCAGCAGGCGCACCACCCTGGTCATGCGCTGGCCGGCGATTTCCTGAAACGAGCAGGCGGTGCAGATCGCTGCGACCAGCGCATCGATGCTGCGGCATGCGGTGTCGTCTGCACCTGCCATGCGAAGTGACTGGACGTGCTCCCTGATCCGCTCGGCCGCGTTGCGGATGTCGGCGGTTGCGCGCTCGCCGGCATCGACGATCGCCTCGAATCCGTCGGCTGCCGCCGTCAACCGGCTGGCGCCGTCATGGTCCGGGATCAAGGTGGCGCCCTCTGCTCGCGCCCTCGCGATCGCCGTCGCCATCTCGGTGATGTCATGGCGCAAGCCATCGGAACCGTTGCCGTCGCCGTCCCGCGTGCCGGCGACGGCCCGCTCCAGTCTGCCGATCGCCTCGAGCAGCATCCGGGTGTCGGCGTTGCGGTTGCGGAGGGCATACTCGGCCAGGAACCAGCGTCCGCGCGCGGTTTCCATGACCGCGGCTTCGATGGCATCGAAATCGGTTTCGGCGTATGGCATCGGCTTCGAGGCTACCGGTGATCGCCGGCTCGATCTGTCGTCGCGACCTCCACGATCGGATCGGCCGCAGCCGGACGTGCGCTCCCGTTCAATATTGAGTCAATTCGTTAGCGATTCGTTGAGATGTCCGACCACCTGCCGAACCAGGCCGCATTGAACGGTTCGCCCCCGCGCTCCGGCAGTTCGGTCGGCATCCGGATCGGCCTGATCTACGCGGTCATGTTCCTCGGCGTCGGCGTGCAGATGCCATTCTTTCCGGTGTGGCTTTCGGCACGCGGGCTCGGCACCGGCGAAATTGCGACGGTGCTCGCGATGCAGCTGGTCGTGCGCGTGGTTGCAGGACCGGCGGTAGGCTACGCCGCCGACCGGATCGGCAGCCGCCGCGGCGTCGTCATCGCGCTGTGTGCCACCGGCCTTTCCGGGTTGCTGCTGCTGATCGGTGCGGAGGGGTACGGTGCGATCCTTTCGCTGGCGGTCCTCTCCGCGACCGCCCGCATGTCGGCGCTGCCGCTGATCGAGACCATTGCGGTGGCGGAGAGCGAGGCGGGTGGCGCCGACTACGGCCGGATGCGGCTGTGGGGATCGCTCACCTTCATCGCCGGCAGCATCGGGGCCGGTGCGGTGCTTGCCCGCACCAACGCCGAGGCCATCCTGTGGCTGCTCATCGCCGTCGACATCGTTCTGGTGGCTGCCGCGGTGCTTCTGCCGGGCGAGCGCACAGTCGCCGGTGACGCGCGGGAAAGACAGCGTACCGGCGGCGCGGTGCGCCGTCTCGTATGCCATCCCGTATTCCTCTGCTTTCTCGCCTCGGCCGGGCTCGTGCAGGCCGCCCACGCCGTCTACTACGGTTTTGGCACCCTGCACTGGCGTGCGGCCGGCATAGGCGAGGCGGTCATCGGGGCCCTGTGGGCAACCGGCGTGGTCGCAGAGGTCGTGCTGTTTGCCTGGGCCGGTCCGCTCGTCGCGTGGCTGAAGCCGCAACGCCTGTTGCTGATCGGTGCCACGGCAGCAATCGCGCGCTGGGCCATCACGGCGCTCGAGCCGTCATTGTGGCTGCTGTTCGCGGTCCAGGCGAGCCACGCGCTCACCTATGGCGCGACGCATCTCGGATCGATGTACTTCCTAGCTCGCGCAGTGCCGGGGAACCTGCATGCGACGGCTCAGAGCCTCTACCATGCGCTGACGGTGGGGGTGATCATGGGGCCGGTCATGGCGGCGTCAGGGCCGCTCTATCACCAGTTAGGCGCCCATGCCTGGTTCGCCATGGCCGGCCTCGGCGTCGTTGCTGCCGGGTTTGCGCTTGTGGTCGTCGCCCGCTGGCAGGGTGGTCGGTTGATGGAACCGTGAGCGGCCGCTGCCGGGTTACCCCCAAAGTTCCGGCAGCGGCGGGTGCATCAGGCTGCCGTCGAAGCGGATTGCGGGGTCGCGGTCTCGGGCGAGCAGCAGCGGTCCGTCGAGATCGACCACATCGGCAAGCTGCGCGACCAGCATGGCCGGCGCCATGGCGAGCGACGTCGCGACCATGCAGCCCACCATGATCGAAAGACCGCGCGCCCGTGCCTCGCGGGCAACGAGGATCGCCTCGGTCAGGCCGCCCGTCTTGTCGAGCTTGATGTTGATGGCATCGTAGCGCCCGACGAGACGGTCGATGTCGGCAAGGCCGTGGCCGGATTCGTCGGCGCAGACCGGTACCGGGCGGGCGATCGAGGCGAGCGCCTCGTCATCGTCTGCCGGCAGCGGCTGTTCGATGAGTTCTATGCCTGCCTCGGCACACGCCGCGAACGCCCGCTCCAGGGTTTCCGGCCTCCAGCCTTCGTTCGCATCGGCGATCAGTCTCACCCCGGGTACGGCCTCGCGAACGGCACGCACGCGTTCCTCGTCGCCGTCGGCGCCGAGCTTCAGCTTCAGGAGGGCGCGGTGTGCGTTTGCCCGGGCTTCGCCGGCCATCGCTTGCGGCGAATCCAGGCTGAGCGTGTAGGCGGTCACCAGCGGCTTCGGTTCCGGCAATCCCGCCAGCGACCAGACCGGCGTTCCCGCCTTCTTCGCCTCGAGATCCCACAATGCGCAGTCGAGTGCATTGCGGGCGGCGCCCGGCGGCAATTCCGAATTGATGTCCTCGCCCTCGGCGCCGGCCTCGATCGCCGGACGCTGGCGTTCGATTTCCTCGATCACCCCCTCCACCGTCTCGCCGTAGCGGGGGTAGGGGACGCACTCGCCGCGTCCGCGCGCGCCGGCTTCCTCCAGGGTGACCACGACGACGTCCGCCGTGGTCTTGCTGCCGCGCGAGATGGTGAACTGGCGGGCCAGCGGCCACGATTCCCGGGTGACGGTCAGGCGGCGGCTCATCGCACTCGGCTCAGGCCCCGGGCGGTAGCCGGCGCAGAAGTTCGTCGACGATCGCGGCCGTACCGTGGCGGACCGGATCGACCGCCGGCAGGCCGTACTCCTCGGCGGTGCGTTCAAGGAACACCCGGGCGGCGGCGTCATCCAGCGCCGCGGTGTTGACGGCAATGCCGACACACTGGATCGCCTCGTTGGTGAGCCTGCCGAGCGCGACCGTCATGTCGATGACCGAGCGGATCGACGGGATCGGATGCTCGACGCCCCGCATCCTGGTGCGGGTCGGCTCATGGCAGACGACAAAGGCGTCCGGCTGGGAGCCGTGGAGCAGCCCGAGGCTGACGCCGGCGAACGAGGGATGAAACAGCGAGCCCTGGCCCTCGACCACGTCCCAGTGGTCGGGATCGGCGGCGGGCGTCAGCCATTCCGCCGCGCCGGAAATGAAATCGGCCACCACCGCATCGACCGCCACGCCGCGGCCGGAGATGAAAATCCCGGTCTGGCCGGTGGCGCGGAATTCGGCGTCGAGGCCGCGGGCGCGCATCTCGCGCTCGAGGGCGAGCGCGGCGTACTTCTTGCCGACCGAACAGTCGGTGCCGACGGTGAGAAGGCGCTTGCCGGGGCGCTTGGTGCCCTTGCCAGTGGAGAACTGGCGGTCGGAGAAGCGCACGTCATGCAACGCGCGGCCGTTGCGTTCCGCGGCGGCGGCGATCGCCGGCACCGAGCCGAGCCGTCTGTGCAGTCCGGTGGCGACATCGAGACCGGAATCCAGTGCGGCGACGATCGTGTCGATCCAGTGATCCGGCAGGACCCCGCCGGGATTGACGACGCCGACGATCATTGTCCTGGCGCCGGCGGCTGCAGCCTCCGCCACCGTCATGTCGGGCAGTCCGGTATCGGCCTTGCAGCCCTCGAGCCGGAGCTGTCCGACGCACCAGTCGCGGCGCCAGTCGACGATCCCCAACGCCGTCTTGGCGGCCAGGGAATCCGGTACGTCACCGAGAAACAGGAGATAGGGACGTTGCAGTTCCATGGTATCCCTGTTTGCCATCACGCCGATTTGCCGCGCAAGCGAAAACGGCGGCCCCAACGGGCCGCCGCTCGTGCTCCAACCGTGGCCGGCTATTCTATCCGGCCGCTCGCGTGGGCGAGCATCAGGTAGACCTTGCCGGTTTCCGAGGCGAGGTAGCTCTCCACCATCTCGTCGTTGCCTTCGCCCTCCGAAACCGTGTCGAGCAGGCTCTCGAAGTCGGCGATGTAGCGGTCGACATCGGCGTGGAACTCGGGTTCCTGCGCGTACTTGCGCACGATTTCGTCGAACAGCTTCTGGCTGCGCATGTTGTAGAGACGGTGCGTGAAGACGTTGCGTTCGCCGTTCTTGTACCGCTTCCACAGCTCGGGCGAGGCTTCCGACTCGAGCGCCCGGGTCAGGTCGACGGAGAGCGAGTTGAGGCTCTCGACGATGTGCACCGCCGAGCGCGGAATCTCGGGTGACGGCTTGCGCCTCGGACCGCCCTTCCGGGCATCGCCGTTCTCCGACAGGGCCGGCAGGGTCTCGTCGTCCTCGTCACGCGATGCCGCGCGCAACAGGTCCGGCAGCCCCCACTTCTGGCGGTCAGGCTGGCGCCGGGCCTGCGGCTGACGCTCGTACTGTTGCGGCTGCTGCCGCTGCGGGTGTGGCGCCGGGCGCTGCTGCTGCTGTTGCGCCTGGTGCTGCTGGCGGTCGCGCTCTTCGCGTCCGCGCTCGCGCTGGGGCGCCTGGCCATCGCCATGCTGCCGCGCCTGTACGGTCGTCGTGCCGCGTCGGCCACCGCCGCCGGCCTGTGCCGTCAGGACGATCGGCTCCTGCGCCTCCTCTGCCTCCACCGGCTGCGTCCTGGCCTGCGGCGGGTGCGGCTGTGCACCCGGCCCGGACACGTCCAGGGTCGCGCCGTGACGGCGCACCACCTCGGCGAGCGCATTGAGTGCGGTGATCTGATCGCTGAGCACCTTGCGCATGGCAGCGGCGCTGTCCTTGGTCTCGTTCGGCAGCTCGAAGATCGCCTTCTTGAACTCGTTCCGGGTCTTGTCGAGTTCGCGGGCCATCTCCTGGGCGACTGAACGCATCTCCGCTGCCGACTGCTGGAAGGTCTTGGTGGAGGTGTCGAGCGATTCCTGCATCGACCGAAGCGTCTGGTCGTAATGCGCCCTGAGCTTGGAGGCGGCCTCCGAGACCTGCCGGTTTGCAGACGCTTCGAGGCGCTGCAGCTCCTTCTCCATGATCTCGGAGGTGGCTTCCGCATTTCCCGTCAGCAGGCGGGCGACTTCCTGCACCCGCGCCTCGGCGGTGGAAATGGAGTCCTCGACAAGGCCGACGTAGCTGCGCATCAGCGTGTCGACGTCCTCGGACTTCTTCGCGATCCGCTCGACGAGCTGGCCAAGGGAGTCCTCCCGGCTGAGCAGGACCCGTTCCATCTCCTTGTTGACTTCGCGGACGCTCTTCTCGACCACCTCGCTGACCGTCTCCAGCCGCTCGGCAACCTTGGTGCTGGTGGTCTCCAGCCGCCCTGCGAGTCGGCCGCTGACCTGGTCGAGGCGCTGGCCGATGACGTCGGATGCCTCCTCGAGCCGGCTGGAAAGCTGGGACCCGGCACGGTCCAGTTCCTCGACGAACTGCTTGTTGGCCGTGTCGAGGCGTGCCGTGACGTGCATGCTCGTCTGTTCGAGATGCTCGCCCAGCACGTGCTGGGTCTCGTCCAGCCGCTTGAACAGAAGCGACCCGGTCTGCTCCAGCGCATCGGCAATCTTGCTGCTCGTCGACTCGAGGCGAACGGTGAGATTGGCGCTCGCCTTCTCCAGCTTCTCGGTGAGCTGCTGGGTAGTGCCGTCGAGCCGCTCGAACATGCCCGACCCGGCATTCTGCAGGGTGTCGGATATGTTGGCGGTGGTCGAATCGAACCGGGCCAGGATGTCGGCGCCGGTACGTTCCATCGCCGTCGCGACGTCGTTGCTGGTCAGCTCGAGCTGCGTGAACAGCTGCGAACCGGTACGCGACAGCTGTTCCGTGATGTGACCGGTGGTGGACATCATGCGGTCGACGATCTCGGAGCTGCGCGCGGTGAGCAGCCTGTTCATCTCGGTGCCCGCCTCGTCGATGCGGTGGAACACCTCCGCACTCGTCGAGTCGAGCTTCTCGGAGATCTGCAGGCTTGTTGCCTCGAGGCGGTTGTTCATCTCCGCACTCGCCTGGTCGAGCCGTGCGAACAGCCGGCCGCTGGTCTGCTCGAGCCGCTCGTACATCTCGGCGTTCGCGTCCTTCAGCTTCTCGAGCACGCGGCTGGTCGTGGTCTCGACGCGATCCGTCATCTCGGTGCTGGCCGTGGTCAGGTAATCGAATACCTGCTCGCGGGCGCGATCGAGATTCTGGACGAAGTCGCCGCTCGCGCTGAGCAGCTTCTCGGTCAACGCCCCGCCCGAGATGTCGATATGCTGGGTGAGCTCCTTGGCCGAGCGTTCGATCTGCTGCGACACCTCGTGGGATGCCTCCCGCACCTGGTAGGCGGCTTCGCCGCTCGTCGTCTGCAGCAGTTCGGAGATCTCGCTGCCGACGTCGCGCAGCTGCTGGGTGAGCTTGGCGGACGTGCGGTCGAGATGACGTGCCAGTTCGGCGTTGGCTTCGGTGAACTCGCCGCTCGCCGAGCGCAGCATCTGCGTGAACTCGAGGCCGGTGTCGCGCAGCCGTTGCGAGATGGTGTCGCTGGTGTGGTCGAGCTGCTTGGTGATGTCGGCCGTCGTCTCGTCGAACTCGCTCGCGGCGGACCGCAGGAGATGCGCCACCTCGCCGGTCGAGGAGCGAAGCTGCTCGCTGATGTGGTCGGAAACACGGCGAACTTCCTCGGTCCACTCGACGCCGCTGTGTTCGAGATGCTGGGTGGTCCTGGTCAGGACCTCTGCCTGCTGCGCAAGCTGCCCCGAGAAGGTCTTCAGGTCGTTGAGGACGGTATTGGAGATCTGCTCGAGCCGCCCGGTCTGGGCTGCGACCTGGTCGCTTGTGCCACTGGCCTGTTCGGCGATCTCGCCGATGGCCTGCGACAGCTCGTTGGTCGAACTCTTGAGCTTGGTTTCGAGGGCGTGCAGCGTATTGGCCGCGGTGTCGATGATCTCCTGCAGGACGGTGCTGTTCTGTTCCAGGCGGCTGATCAGCGGATTGGCCTCGGAACCCAGCATGTAGCCGGCTTCCTCAAGCAGCGCCCGCTGCTTCTCAAGGCCGTCGATGAGTGTTCTTATCCGCTCCTCGTTGCCCCCGAAGGCGCGCTCGAGGGCGCTGATTTCCTTGTGAACCAGGCTTTCCAGTTCGCCGGCACGGGCGATCGCATGCTCGACGCCGCCGACCAGTTGCGACACCTCGCGTCGCACCGTCTGGCCTATGGTGGCGAGGCCTTCCGAGGACACGCTTTCCGGCCGGATCAACCTCAACGAGGTATGGACCAGGGTCTCGGAGACGTTGCGCATCTGCTGCGCCCGCCAGAGGAGATGGGCGATGGACCAGACCAGGAAGACGGGCAGCAGGAGAAGTACGACGATCGTGGCGAGCTCCGGTGCGCCGAGGACCGTGAACACGCTCCGCGAGCCCTGGAGGGCACGGACCTCGGGGCCGTAGAAGCCCCAGAGATAGGCCCCGCAGGCAATGATCCAGACGACCGAGACGGCCGCCGCCACCAGGTACGGCGTGGCAGATGGCCGGCGCTTCAGATTGCCGATGATGGCGGCCATCGTCGGCTCGTTCTCGTTGGCCGGGCGCTTGACCGGCGTCGGCTGACGCCCTGGCGGCGGCGGAGACTTTCGCTGAGCCTGCGGCTGTGGCTTCTGGACCGGCGTGCCCTTTGGCTGTTCGCGCTGGTCCCGCGGTGCGCGCGCCGCTGCCTTGTCGCCGCTTTCGCCTGAGGATGCCCCCGGAGGTCGCCTGAATGCCCGCTTGACCAGCGACCTGCCCGACTCGACGTCTCTGCTAGCCATTACCCACACCTTCCCGCAACTGACGGCTACTGCACCACTGCGGTACCGCCGATCGGGATCGGCGATACCATACCCGCATTCGGAGGCGTCCTTGATTGTCGGGAATTGTGCGTATTTCGCGGCGGGGTGCGGCCCTCCGCTCCACCGACGCCTTTACCCCTGTACAAAGCACGCGCTCCCTTGCCGCCCCCCAATACCCGCGGCCTCTCCGCTAGAGTCCGGTCAAGGAGGGTGAGGCAGTCGTATGTGTCCCGCTCGGGGAGCGTGCTGTTGTCTGACGGCCTCCTCTCTCACGCGGAGAGTTGTCCGGAGCGTACTCGATTTCGGCAGCGTAATAAACAAAAAGTCTGCCATCCCGTTGCCGAACGGCAGTTTTGGTTAAAATCGCCAGCGCCGCCTGCCGAAGAGCGGCAGCAGCCATGTCCGTGCCGCGCCGAGGCGCGATCTTAACCTGTTGGTATCGGCCGTCTGCTACGTTGGTGCGGGATAGGGGGACGACGCGAGACAAACGGATCCCGAGATGACGGATTGCGCTCAACTCACGACAAGGACGGCGGCGGAAACCATCACGCCGCGCGCGAACGACAGGCGGCCGGTCGACCTGGTGCATCTGGCCCACTACACGATGGGCAACCGCGCACTGGAGCTGGAGGTGCTCGAACTGTTCAGGCGCCAGTCGACGATCTACCTCGAACGGTTGCAGCGGGCCGGCAACGAACAGGCCTGGCGAGAGGCGGTGCACGCGCTCAAGGGAACGGCACGGGGGATCGGCGCCTGGGACGTGGCGGAGGCGGCGCTCGCGGCCGAGCAGCCGGGCGTGTTCGGCCGACCGCAGGCGAGAACCCGTTCTCTCGACGACCTTTCGAGGTGCGTCGAACAGGCCAACCGGTTCGTCCAGTCGATCCTGACCGAAGCCTGATCCTTTCCGCCGGAAGCGCCGCCGCCGCCATCGGCACGTTCAGGCGGTTCCGCGGAAAGAACGCGGCGCCATATGCGGCGACGGTGACGGCGGCGTTCATCGCGCTTCCGGCCGCCGTTTCGAATGACGGCAATTCCGACGTCAGTCGGCCGCATTGCCAGCCCGGAACGATTCCCCTATAGCAGTCGGCGCGCCCACGGTTTCCGCGGGCGCGAAGCATGCGGGCGACCCTCATTGCGACCTGCCCTTTCTTTCTGGCCCGTCAGTCCCCAGATCAACATCAATCATGCCGAAAATCACATTCATCGAGCACAACGGTACCGAGCACGTGGTCGAAGCCAGGGTGGGCATGACCGTCATGGAAGCGGCCCGTAGCAACATGGTCCCCGGGATCGAGGCGGAGTGCGGAGGGGCGTGCGCCTGCGCGACCTGTCACGTCTACGTCGATCCGGCATGGCGCGACGTTGTCGGCTCCCCCAACGAGATGGAGGAGGACATGCTGGATTTTGCGTTTGACGTCCGTGACAACAGCAGGTTGTCATGTCAGATTAAAGTGACGGAAGAACTGGACGGGCTGGTGGTGCGGGTCCCCGAGCAGCAGTTCTGATGCCATTGGTGCAGGCACCCTCGACCAGGGTGCGGTGGAAATGAACATGTCGAACGACAAGAAGGTGCTGACCACCGACGCGGTGATCGTCGGGGCGGGTCCGGTCGGGCTGTTTGCAGTGTTCGAGCTCGGGCTGCTCGATATCCGGGCCCATGTCATCGACATCCTCGACAAGCCGGGCGGCCAGTGCGCCGAGCTCTATCCCGAAAAGCCGATCTACGACATTCCTGCCCTGCCGGTGGTCACCGGTCACGAGCTTACCGAGCGGCTGCTCGAGCAGATCGCCCCGTTCTCGCCGGAGTTCCACCTCGGGCACATGGTCAGCAGCCTCGAACGGCTCGACGACCGGACGTGGCGGGTCAGCACCGACCGCGGCCTCGTCATCGACACCCGCGTGGTGATCATCGCCGCCGGCGGCGGCAGCTTCCAGCCGAAGCGCCCGCCGGTGCCGGGGATCGAGGAGTTCGAGGGAACGTCCGTCTTCTACTCGGTTCGCCGCATCGAGGATTTCCGCGACCGCGACATCCTGATCGTCGGCGGCGGCGACAGCGCACTCGACTGGACGCTGAGCCTGGCGCCGGTCGCGCGCCGTCTGCGGCTGATGCACCGGCGGGCTGAGTTCCGGGCTGCACCCGATACGGTGGGCCGGATGCAGGCGCTGGTCGACCAGCAGCGGATGGAATTCATACTCGGCCAGATTGCCGGGGTACGGGGCAGCGGCGGACGGCTCGAGGCGGTGCAGGCGAGGGGCGGCGACGGAACCACGTTCGACATCGAATGCGATACGCTGCTGCCGTTCTTCGGCCTTACCATGAAGCTCGGGCCGATCGCCGAGTGGGGGATCAACCTCGCCCACAACCGCATTCCGGTCGATACCGAAAAGTTTGAGACCTCGGTGCCGAGCATCTATGCGATCGGCGACATCGCCGACTATCCGGGCAAGCTCAAGCTCATCCTGTCGGGGTTCCATGAGGCGGCGCTGATGGCGCACCACGCCTTCCGCTACGTCTATCCGGATCAGCGGCTGGTGTTCCAGCACACCACGTCGAGCACCAACCTGCAGGAGAAGCTGGGCGTCGCCTGACGCCGGGCTGCCGCCGGGTACAGACGCAGATGGCCGGATCGTATCCGGCCATCTCCGCTTGCCCGTGCCCCGTGGCGGGGCGCCCCATGCACCGGTTATCTGCTGATGTAGATCGCCTTGGTCAGCTGGCCGGTGATGTTCCTGAACGCGTCGGCGAGATCGGTGTTGCTGTCGGCCTCGTAGAAGTGCTGTGTCGAGGTCGCGCAGTTGCGCAGCCGGTTCTTGGTCGCGTTGTGCTTGAGATCGAAGGCTACGGTCACCAGCAGCACCTTCTGGTCCTTGATCGCTTCGCACATCGTCTCGAGATTGGCCTCGCCGTTGTATTTGTTCCGCGTTCCATTCTCGCCCCATGCTCCTTCGGTCTGATCGCCGTCGGTGAGCAGCACGATGGCCTTCACGGTGTCCTCGTCGCCATAGGGGACCCCTTCGGTAAAGGGTGCGTTGGGCGAAATCAGGTGCCAGCCCATTTCCAGCCCCAGCGAGATGTGGGTCATTCCCATTCCCGTCGCGCTGATGTCGTTGAACGCTTCCATGCCCTGGAGCTGGTTCACCACGGAATAGATGTCGTTGGTGAGCGGGCGCACGATCAGGTTGCGCGAGGCGTACTTGGAGCAGTCAAGGTAGAATGCAAGCTTTTCAAGAAGGTGGGCCAGGATGTTTTTCGGCGAAGCAATGCCCTGCGGGCCCCATTTCGTCTCATCCTTGTCCGGATCCGGAGTGGCATCGGTGATGTTGTACGGCCACATCCGGTCCTTGGTGCAGTTGGTCCAGGTACCGTTGCCGCTCTCGTGGATGACGTACTCCTTCGGCAGGCTCAGGTAGACGTGGCCCGAGAACGGAACGAGGCCGACCTTGATCTTGTCGTTTGCGCCGTTCTTCGACAGCGTGTTGATCATGTCGACCGCGGCTTCTCGCATCGCCTTGTACTTGTTGTTGTCCTGCATCGACATCGAATAGTCGAGCACCAGGACGATCTCGCCGTCGATCATGGTCGGGATCTTCACTTCGGTGGTCGTGGCGACATCGAGGGTCGAGATGCCGGCGATGTTCATGATCGCGGTGGGCAGCGCGGCATCGACGGTGACGACGACGGCGTCGTTCTCGATTCTGATGTCGGGGTCCACGTCGATGCCCGTCACGCCGACCGGGAAGTTGGCATCGAACACCGACTGCGCGAGGGCGATCCGCTCGGCATCGGTCGCGTTGAGTGAGCTTGCCGCGGCGAGGGCCGCGGCATCGATGGCGCCCTGGATCTTGGTGCGTACATTGACCGCCCGGGAATAGTCGATCGCCGCGCCGACGGCGACGACGAGCGGTATCAGTGCGATGCCGAACAATATCGCTACGGCGCCCTGCCTGTCGGACAGGAACCGGTGGAGCAACGAACCCATTGGACGCCTACCTGTTACGTATTGGTTATCGGATTAGGCGGCATCCTAACTTGGCTCGGTTAAACCCGGCTGAAGCGGGTCGTTAAAATTATCTTCAATCCGGCGCCCATCCGGATTTGTTGCAAATGCGGTTAACAATCTCCGAAAAGGCTAGTCCATCGGCAGTACCGGATACGCGCGATTGCCATTTATGAATTGCGGCTTGTGCTGCATACTTCGTCCTCCGCGACAGTAACCGGTCGCAAGCACGGAGAGCAGGGACGATGGCCAATCCTTCGGCAATCGAGCAGCTTACGCTGGAGTTCATCAATCAGGCGCGGCTCGACCCGCGGGGCGAGTTCGGCCGCATCATCCTGGGCACCAACCCGCTGGTCACGCCCGATCCCGACGTCACGAGCGCACTCAACTTCTTCAACGTCGACATCGACGAGCTGCGGGCGCAACTGCAGCAGCTCGATTCGGCGCCGCCGCTGGCCTGGAACAGCCAGCTCAACAACGCGGCGACCGCGCACAGCCAGCTGATGATCGACTTCGATGATCAGGAGCATCAGCTGCCGGGCGAGCCCGGCCTGGGCGCGCGGGTGACCGCTGCCGGCTACAACTGGAGCACGGTCGGCGAGAACATCTTTGCGTTCACCGAGAACGCGTTTCACGGGCATGCCGCGCTGTTCGTCGACTGGGGACTGACCGCCACCGGCATCCAGCAGCCGCCGGGGCACCGCAACAACATCATGAACCCGGTGTTCACCGAGGTCGGCATCGGCATCATCCGGGAAAACGATGCCGGCACGGACGTCGGGCCGTTCGTGCAGACGCAGGACTTCGCCACCCGCCCCGACTATGTCCCGCAGTTCCTCGGGGTGGTGTACGACGACCAGGACAACAACGACTTCTACAGCATCGGCGAGGGCCTGGGCGGCATCAGGATCCGGGTCGACCCCGTCGGGCCGGGCGCCACGACGTCGGTCAAGACCCCGAACGCCGGCGGCTACGCCGTCGAACCGTCCTCTGGGCCCGGGCAGTACATCCTCATCTTCTCCGGCACCGGGCTGGATGCCGCCGTCCGGGCGCGGGTCGTGATGGGCAGCGAGAACGTCAAGGTCGATCTCGTCGATGGCGCGACGATCCGCAGTTCCGCCGATACCACGCTGCTCGCCAACGCGCTCGACCTGGAGCTGCTCGGCGACGGCGACATCAAGGGGACAGGCAATGGCGCCGCCAACACGATCACCGGCGGCCGCGGCGACAACCGCCTGGTCGGCGGCGGCGGCAACGACACGCTTGCCGGCGGTGGCGGCAACGACACCCTTGCCGGCGGCGGCGGCAACGACCGGCTCACCGGCGGCGGCGGGCGGGACGTGCTCAACGGCGACGTCGGCAAGGACCGGCTGGTCGGCGGCGCCGGCAACGACCGGCTGGTCGGCGGCGGCGGCCGCGACGTGCTCGAAGGGCAGGCGGGCAACGACCGGCTGCTGGGCGGCGGCGGCAACGACGTCCTCAACGGCGGCGGCGGCCGCGACACCCTCGACGGCGGCGCCGGCAACGACCGGCTCACCGGCGGCGGCGGACCGGACGTCTTCGTGTTCGGCAAGGCCGGCGGCAACGACACCGTCAAGGCGTTTCAGGACGGGGCCGACCTGATCGACCTGTCCGCTTTCAACTTCGCCTCGGTGGCTGCCGCCAAGGCGAACGCGGCGAACGTCGGCGCCGACCTGGTGTTCGACTTCGGTGCCGACGGCACGCTGACGATCGAGGACATCAGCCGGAACCAGATCACGGGCCAGGACCTGATCCTGTAGATCGCGGGAGGATGGCCGGGTGCGGCGCCCCGGCGCCGCCGCCCGGCAGCCCACACGTCACTTGCACGCAACCCAAAAGAAAATGCGGAGCTGCCGGAGCCGCTCCGCACTTTCTCATGACCACCATCGACCCGCGCGGTCCGCCCCCGAAAGGGCAGTCTGCGCCGCCGCCTGGCGGCATGGTACGATCGCAAATGCCGTTGCCGGCCTTCCCGATCGTCCGGGACCCGCCCCGAAGGGCCCGACCCCGGTGACCGTGCCCCGAAGAACCCGGTCTCGACCGTTCCCCGAGAGTAGCGGTCGAGCTGGATAACGGATTGACCGCCGTTGCCAGCATCACCGGTTCGCTCCGCCGTGGGTTGCAACTTCCTCGAAAGGAGCGCGCTCCGGCGAGGCGACCCCCTGGCGATGGAGGACCTCCACGTTGCGGTGTCGCCGGCTCAGGCCTTGCGCCACACGCCCCCGCGGAGATCGACCGGGGGACACGTCCCGATCAGCCTTGTCCCGCTTCGCCACTGGCTGGACCCTGATCGGATCGTGCGAGGATCATAGTGCGCGCGGATGGCGGCCGTGTCATTCGCTCAAACACGCTTTTCCACACGGCATCAACAGGAACGTGCGGATACGGCCGGGCGGCAACCAGCCGGCGTTTCGCACCCTGGCGACATTGGCTCGACGGCTCAGAAATCCTTGCACAGCCGCAGTGCGTCATAGACGGCGGCATGAATGTTGCGGCTGGAGACGGCGTCGCCGATCCGGTAGAGGCGGAAGGCGCCATCGGGATTGGCGGCAATCTCCTGCGGCCTGCCGGCGATCAGGGCGGGATAGTCGACGGCGCCGCGGTTCACCGACTGCTCCTTGAGCGAGAAGTAGAGGTCGTCGAGCGGCAGCGTGCCGTGTTCCACCACGACCTGGTCGACGAGGCGTTCGTCATAGGCGCTTTCGGTGTAGTCGCTCCACAGCGTGACGGCGAGCTTGTTGCCAGCGCGGGAGACCCTGCCGACGCGGGTGTTGATGGTGATCCGCACGCCGTGCCGCTGGAACGTGCGGGCATAGGGCACGTGGTTGAGGCCGCCGATCTCCGGCGCGAAGAAGCGCTCCGGCGAGATGATCTCGAGGCGCGAGCCGGCTTCGGCAATGACCTCGGCTGCCTGCATGCCGGGATGGGCGCCGTTGTCGTCGAACAGGAGCACGTCCTCGCCGGGTTTGACGTCTCCGGACAGGATGTCCCAGGAGCTCACGACCAGATCCTCGCCGTCTTCGATGCAGGCGGTATTCGGCAGCCCGCCGGTCGCGATGATGACGACGTCGGGGCCCTCGGCAAGCAGGTCGGCCGGTTCCGCGACGGTGCTGAAGCGGATGTCGACGCCGAGCCGCTCGCACTGCTGCAGCCGCCAGTCAATGATACCGATCAGTTCGGACCGGCGCCGGGTCCTGGCGGCGAGCCGGACCTGGCCGCCGGCGTGCGGAGCCGCCTCGAACACGACCACCGAATGGCCGCGCTCGGCCGACACCCGCGCCGCCTCGAGCCCGGCCGGCCCGGCGCCGGCTATGACGACCTTGCGCGCCGGTCCGGTGCTCCGGGTGATGACGTGCGGCATCGTCGCCTCGCGCCCGGTGGCGGCATTGTGGATGCACAGCGCCTCATGACCCTCGTAGATGCGGTCGAGGCAGTAGGTGGCGCCGACGCACGGCCGGATATCGGCTTCGCGCCCCTCCATGACCTTTTTCACGATGTGCGGGTCGGCAATATGGGCGCGCGTCATGCCAACCATGTCGAGCTTGCCCTCGGCGATTGCGTGGCGGGCGGTCGCGACGTCGTTGATGCGCGCGGCATGGAACACCGGAAACTTCGTTTCCCGGCGCACGTCGCCGGCGAAGTCGAGATGCGGCGCCGACGCCATGCCCTGTATCGGGATCACCTTGGACAGCATCGCGTCGGACTCGATGTGACCGCGGATGACGTTGAGGAAGTCCACCTGGCCGGTGGCCACCAGACGCCGGCAGATCTCCAGTCCTTCTTCCCGCGATATGCCCTTCTCCCAGTCCTCGTCGGCGACCAGTCGCAGGCCGACGATGAACTCGGTGCCGACGGCGGCGCGTACGGCGTCGAGGACCCGGCGGACGAAGCGCAGGCGGTTGTCCAGCGAGCCGCCCCACTCGTCGTCGCGGAGGTTGGTGGCGGGCGACCAGAAGTGGTCGATCAGGTGGCCGTAGCATTCGATCTCGATGCCGTCGAGGCCGGCAGCCTGCATCCGCTGGGCGGCCGCGGCATAGCGGCTGACGATACGCTCGATGTCCCAGTCCTCGATCTCCTTGGGGAAGGCCCGGTGGGCCGGTTCGCGAACCGGCGACGGGGCGAGGACCGGCAGCCAGTCGGAATGGTTCCAGTTGGTGCGCCGGCCAAGATGGGTGAGCTGGATCATCACCGCGGTGCCGTGTTCATGGCATTCGTCGGCCAGCCGCTTGAGGTGCGGGACGATCTCGTCTCGATAGGCGAACAGGTTGCCGAACGCAGGCGCGCTGTCTTCGGCGACGATCGCCGAGCCGGCAGTCATCGTCAGCGCGATTCCGCCCTTTGCCTTCTCCACATGGTAGAGCCGGTAGCGGTCGGTCGGCATGCCGTCCTCGGAATAGTTGGGCTCATGCGCCGTCGACATAATGCGGTTGCGCAGCGTCAGGTGCTTGAGCTGGTAGGGCTGAAGGAGCGGGTCGTTGGCGCGGAGGACGGTCGTTGTCGTCATGGCAAGCTGCTGCCTCACAGTCGATTGGAACGGCTGGCACAAGCGCAGGTTAAGGGCGGAAGGGGGCGAAAGTCTATTCCACTGCAACTGCTGCGAGGGCGCGTGGGTTGGCCGTGGCGAAGATGGTCTCGTTGCCCTCGTGCGGATCGGACGGAACCATCAGCGAAAGCACGAGCGACACGCCGGCCATGGCCGCGCCGACCAGGAACACCGCCGCCGGATTGGCCACCCAGATCAGCCCGAAGCCGACCGGCAGGCAGACGGCGGCGATGTGGTTGATGGTGAAGGCGACGCCTGCGGTGGGCGCGATGTCGGCCGGGTCGGCGATCTTCTGGAAGTAGGTCTTCATGGCGATCGCCAGCGCAAAGAACATGTGGTCCGCGATGTACAGGCCGGCCGCCACCCACGGGTTCTGGACGAACGCATACCAGGTGAACACGCCGATCAGCCCGACGTACTCGAACACCAGCGCCCGGCGTTCGCCCCAGCGGCCGATGAGCGCGCCGATCTTCGGCGCGAACACCATGTTGAAGGTCGCATTGGCGAGGAACAGGGCGGTTATGGCAGGAACCGAGTAGCCGAATTTCTCGACCATCATGAACCCGGCGAAGACGATGAAGATCTGCCGCCTCGCGCCGGCCATGAAGGTGAGCGCGTAGTAGAGCCAGTAGCGCCTGCGCAGGAAGAGCTCGCGGCGCTGGACGACGCCGCCGCGGAACTGCGGGAACGCCACCGCCAGGAACAGCACGATCGCGAGGGTGGCGATGCCGGCGCCGGCGTAGGTCCAGACGTAGTCCAGCGCAATCCACTTCCAGGAAAGGAAGATCAGTCCGTAGGCGACGATCGTCGCACACGAGCCGGCGGCGATGATGCGTCCCAGGCCGCGTGGGGCCTCCGCCTTGGGCAGCCATTGCAGCGCCAGCGACTGGTTCAGCGTCTCGTAATAGTGGAAGCCGACCGACATCAGGAGCGTGGTGGCGTAGAACGCGTACGACATCGGAAACAGGCCGGTGATCGCGGTGCCGACGCCGAGCAGCGCCAGCGAGACCAGCGCAAGGACCTGCTCGCGCATGACCAGCAGGACGAAAACGGCCGTGAAGGCAAGGAAGCCGGGAATCTCGCGGACCGACTGGAGGATGCCGATCTCGACGCCGGTGAAGCTCACCCGCTCGATGGCGAAGTTGTTGAGCAGGGCATTCCAGGTCGCGAACGAGAACCCGTTTGCGAACGCCATCAGCATCAGCATGACGGCCGGCGTGCGCCAGCCGCTTGACGGCGGAACAGGCAGATTCTGTGCTGGGGTGGCGAGAGGCATGGCGGCTTATACCACGCGAGTTGGGCCGCGGTATCGCTTCATCAGGTGAACACGTCGGACCACAGCCGCTGCATGCTGGCGGACCGCCGCCGACATGCTACGTTATCGCAGTCTGTCGGGGCTGAAGAGGGACCGCCATGTTCAAGACCATCCTGTTGCCGATCGACCTGGAGCAAGACGGCTCCTGGGGCAGGGCTCTTTCCGTTGCCGCAAGGATTGCGAAGCAGGAGGGCGCCAGACTCCACCTCGTCACCGTCATCCAGGTGCCGCCGGCGATCGTCGCCCAGTATCTTCCGTCGGGTTACGAAGGTGCGGCAACGAAGGCGGCAGCAGCGTCATTGGAGGCGATCGCCGGCAACGTGGACATCGGCGAGGGCAGCGTGACCACGCATGTCCTGCATGGTGTTCCCTACCGCGAAATCCTCAAGGAGGCGGAACGGATCGGCGCCGAACTGATCGTCCTTGAATCGAACCGGCCGGGCATGGGGCACTTCCTGCTCGGCAGCAATGCGGCAAGGATCGTTCGCCACGCCCGGTGTTCGGTATTCGTCCTGCGGTCCGGCGACAGGTAGCCGCCGGTTGCCGCCGAACGTTCGGTGTCAGAATGCTGCTGCGCGTGTCTGCGCGGCGATCGAGCGGGCGGACGCCACCACCCGGCGGCGCAGCTCGCCGTCGGTCTGGCGGTACACCCGCTTGATGAGTGGACGCAGGTGCTTCAGGTAGATGCTTGTGTGCAGGTGCCCGACCAGCGTGTTGGCGGCGACGAAATTGTGGACGTCGATGGCCGTATCGGTCCACGGCAGCTTGTATTCGTCCGCCGGCGCCATCAGGTCGTAGCGCTCGAACCCGTCGCCGATGCAGGTGCTGATCGTGCGTTCGATCTCGATCTTGCTGGGCGATAGGTTGGCGTATGCAGGATCGAATGACAGCATGTAGTTGAGGTGATGGCGGTTGAAGCGCAGGCCGAGCTCGATCGCCACCGCGGCCCCGTCGATGCTGACGATCGAGGCGGCGGCGCCGGCCTGTGCCTGCGGGCCGCAACCGAGCGCGATCATGAACTCGGCGAACTTCGGATCGCTGACGACCGGGCTGACCAGCCCCTTGTCGCGCAGCCACTGGCGTTTCAGGGAGACCACCCGGCGGACGGCGGCGGCATACTCCGGGCCGTCGCTCACGATCTCGAACCGGAAGTCGCCGCGCTTGCTCGCCGCCTTGAGCCGCTTGCGGATCCGAGACCGCTTGCTGCGCTCGAGCGAGGCGAGGTAGCTTTCGGGGTTGCCGCCGAACGCGCGCAGGTCAAGCGAATGGCCAGTGGTGGCATCCGAGGTTGACTCGCATCGATCGCTCAGCAGCGAGTACACGTTCGCATCCGCCCTGACGTGGCGCAATGAAATGCCGTTCACGTCGCGCCACGACCGGATTGCGATCCAGCCGGACTGGAGCCACAGCCGTGCGTTCACGGCGGGATCCACCAGCGCGTCCCCGTACTGGCCGAACGGGTCGGTCAGCCAGCGCAGCGTGCGGAAGGGACCATGGCTCGTCACCATGAGTGGCCACAGCATGACGAGCTTGCCACCCTGGCGTCCAGTCAGGATGCGCAACATGGTCGAGCTGTTTCCGGAAAGGTAGACGTTCGCCCAGGCCGCGTTCCAGGCATAGGTCTGGAAGAAGTGGTGACCGGCCCCGGCGGTACGTTCGAGGCTTTCCCATTCGGTCTTCAGCGCGCGCAGGCCTTCGAGTGTCGATACGATCTCGATCCTGCCCCCGTCTGGCACATACGGCTGCGGACCGTCATCGTCTGCCCGGTCCAGGAGGCGCGCCAGGTTCCCCGGAATTTCCTGTGGCTCATCAAGGATTTGCCAACTGAGCGTTCGACCCTCGGACATTACACTACTTGCCTTTCGCGTGAATACGGGTTCGGAAGTACCCGCCGCAGTGCAAGAAGGTTGCCAGACAGAGGTTGAAGAAGGCTTCAGGGCCGAAGACGGCGTGGAGCGTGCGCGGTCAGCGACTGAGTTCGCGCATCGCCTTGTCGAGACCGTCGAGGGTAAGCGGATACATCCGGTCGGCAAAGATGCGGCGGACAAGGGTGGTGGAGGGCGTATGGCTCCAGTACTTCGCCGGTGTCGGATTGAGCCATACCGCCGCCGGATAGGTTGTGGTCATGCGTTCCAGCCACACGGCGCCGGGTTCGGGGTTCATGTGCTCGACCGAACCACCGGGATGCGTGAGTTCGAACGGGCTCATCGACGCATCGCCGACAAAGATGACCTTGTAATCGTGCGGAAAGGTATTGATCAGGTCCCAGGTCGGCATCCGTTCGGAATGGCGGCGGCGATTGTTGCGCCAGACCGATTCGTAGAGACAGTTGTGGAAGTAGAAGTACTCCATGTGCTTGAACTCGGCGCGTGCGGCGGAGAACAGCTCCTCGCAGACGCGCACGTACCCGTCCATTGATCCGCCGACGTCGAAGAACAGCAGCACCTTCACGGTGTTGCGCCGCTCAGGCACCAGCCGGATGTCGAGGTATCCCTTCTGCGCGGTCCCCTTCACCGTGCCGTCGAGATCGAGTTCCTGCGCCGCGCCGTCGCGGGCGAACCGGCGCAGCCGGCGCAGCGCGATCTTGATGTTGCGGGTGCCGAGTTCCACCGAATCGTCAAGGTCCTTGTAGTCGCGCCGGTCCCACACCTTGATGGCGCGGCCGTGCCGGCCAGCCGCCTGGCCGATCCGCACTCCGGCCGGGTTGTACCCGTAGGCGCCGAACGGCGACGTCCCGGCGGTGCCGATCCACTTGCTGCCGCCCTGGTGGCGCTCCTTCTGTTCCTCGAGCCGCTTGCTCAGCTCTTCCATGATCCTGTCCCAGCCGCCGAGTGCCTCGATGGCCGCCTTCTCCTCGTCCGTGAAGTAGCGTTCCGTCATCAGCTTCAGCCACTCCTCGGGAATGTCGAAGACGGCCTCTCCCGGCATCTGTTCGAGGCCCTTGAACACTTCGCCGAAGACGCGGTCGAACCTGTCGAGGTTGCGTTCGTCCTTCACCAGCGCGGCGCGGGAAAGATAGTAGAAGTCCTCGACCGAGCCCTCGACGACCCGCGCGTCCATGGCCTCGAGCAGCACCAGGTATTCCTTCAGCGTCACGGGCAGGTTGGCGCGACGCAGGGCATGGAAGAAATCCACGAACATGGTCGGAAGCTGATAGCGTGGCGGATCGGTTCGATCCAGTGAATTGCGGTCGTCAGGCAAGCCCTGCGATCAGCGCGACACCCCAGGCCGCAAGTGCCACGCCGACCATCCTGCTGATCGCATGCCCGTATGGCACAGCCTTCTCGATCAGCACATAGAGGGCAAGCCCGGTGATCCAGTAGATGTTCATGATGCCGCCGACGAACAGCAGCCCCATCAGGAACCAGCAGCACCCGAGGCACCAGGCGCCATGGTCGATGCCCATGCGCAACGCGCCGATGGGGCCGGGCCGCCAGTGCCGGCTGATGAAGTCCAGCGGCGAACGGCAATGCCTGAGGCAGGCCTGCTTGAGTGGCGTCAGCTGGTAGAGGCCGGCAACGATCAGCACGGAGGCGGCGAGATAGGTGCTCCCGACTGCCATCATCGGCGTAAGGATGCCGGTTTGCTCAAGCCCCCACTGGACGCCGGTCGCCACCAGGCTGAAAACCGCCCAGACAAGCAGGTAGCCGGCGACAAACACCCCGGTCGCGACATGGGGGTTTCCGAGTTCGCGCTGCTTGCGGTTGAAGGTGGCGAACAGCAGGATCATCGGCGACGCTGCCGGCACCATCATGGCGATCATCATGATCCACCACATGAAGACCATCAGCACGGCGTAGGCCGGTGTCCACGCCACGGGCATCGCCATGCCCATCCCCATGGCGCCGGGCATTCCGGACCGTTCGGTCATGGCCGTCATGCTCATGCCGGTGCCGGCGCCGGTCAGCGTCCATGCCCAGGCCAGCAACGCCACGAGCGCCAGTCCGCCGGCAACGATCAGCCGGTCGCGCCTCAACACCGCTTCGAGCAGCGCCGGATTTGCGGCTGACGTCGGTATTCCGGCCATGTCTGATCGCCACCGTCAGGCGTGCAGCGGTCCCCGCGGCGTCATGTGCATCACGTAGAGATGGCTGTGACGTCCGGACCAGTCGAGCGGTATTGTTCCCATCGCCCTCGTCGTGCTGCTGGCGACCTCGGCCTCGTGGTATTCGAAGCCGTGCGGCAGCACCATCCGCGCCTGGTGCTCATCACCGGTGACGGGATTGCGAATCGGCTCGACCATTGCGTCCACGATACCGGGGACGGAGAACCGGCCGGTGCGGGCGGCGATATCGGCTTCGAACCGGATCGGCCTCAGCAGCGGCTCGTGTACCGTCTCCAGCGTGGTGGCGAAGACGTTGAACACGGTGGCGCCGGGCTCGCTCTCGCGACCCGAAAGAATCGTCAGCAGGCCGTCGCACTGGTCGGCGGTGAGGCTTTCGTCAAGCACGATCAGCGCCTCGCCGTGCCCTTCGTGAATGGCGCCCGGCCAGGCAAACTCGGCGACGAACTTCGCGCCGGCAAGATCGATCCCGTCAAAATGGCCCTCGTCGACGCGCATCGCGACGGCGGCGCGGCAATCGCCATTGGTGGGCAATGCATTGAACTGGCAGGGGCAGCCGTAGGCGCAACTGCAGGTGGCGATGAACGGTCCGTTCAAGGCCCAATCGATACCGGTCATGGCGGTTTCCTCCGATACCGCCCAGCCCGCGCCCGTGTGCTCCAGAGACAATACAATCGCACAGCGCCGAGCCGACCACAATCAACAAATGGGGGCAGGCGCCACGGCCCGGTCCGGTCGCGTTGCCGGCCGTTCGGGCCCACTAGCCGCCGTCAGCCGGGACGAAACGCAGAATTTTTCCGTTCGCTTCATCGGTGAGGGCATATACGGCGCCGTCCGGCCCCTCTTCGACGTCACGGATGCGGACGCCGAGCTCGAGGCGTTCGGCCTCTGCCGCCGATCCGTCGGCGGCGATCTCCACGCGCACGATGGCCTTTCCGCTCAGCCCGCCGATCAGCATGCTGCCGCGCCAGCCGGCGATTTCCCCGCCGGTGTAGAAGACCATCCCCGATGGCGAGATCACCGGCGTCCACTGGTACGCCGAGCCGGCGAGTTCGGGCCGCGTCGGCGGGTCGGGGATCCTGCGGCCGTCATAGTGATTGCCCCAGCTAACGAGCGGCCATCCGTAGTTGCGGCCGGCCTCCGGCCGGTTCAGTTCGTCGCCTCCCTTCGGGCCCATTTCCGCCACCCAAAGGTCGCCGGTATCGGGGTGGATGGCGGCAGCTTCCAGGTTGCGGTGCCCGTAGGACCAGATCTCGGGCAAGGCGCCGTCCCTGTCGACAAAGGGATTGTCGTCCGGCACCGAACCATCCGGGTTGATGCGCACTATCGTTCCGAGGTGATCGCTCAGGTTCTGCGCCGGGTCGAACTGGAACCGTTCGCCAAGGGTGACGAACAGGGTGCCGTCGGGCGCAAAGACGAGGCGGCCGCCGAAATGGTTCCTGTGCGCGACCTTCGGCTGCTGGCGGAAGATCACCTCGACGTCCCCGAGTCCCGCCTCGCCCAGTCGCCCCCGGGCCACGGCTGTCGAGGCACCGCCGTCGCCCGGCTCCGCAAACGACAGGTAGACAAGCCCGGTCGTCTCGAAATCCGGGTCGAGGGCCAGGTCGAGGAGACCTCCCCCCTGTGCAAACACCTCCGGCACGCCGTTGAGAGGCGGCGATGTCGTGCCGTCAGGGCTGATGCGCCGCAGTCGCCCGGGCCGTTCGGTAACCAGCATGTCGCCGTCAGGGAGGAAGACGATGCTCCACGGGTGTTCGAACCCGTCGGCTACCGTCTGCACCTCCAGGGCGCCAGCCTGCGTCCTGATGAGGGTCTGCTGGCTCCACGCCGACGGGGCGAGACCCAGCACCGCAAGCAGTACGAGCGGACCAGTTCGGATCATTCGCGGCCTCCCGGTCTCGTTCCCCGGCCGCCATATCGGACGTGCACGCCCCGCGGCGGCCCCGGCGGGAACCGTCGGATCGCATGCGGTTCAACACGGGAACGCGTCCGGGCGTTCCGAAACGCCTGGGGCGGCGGCCGGCGATGGCTCTTCGTTGCCGCCGAGCCGCACCCGTCAGCGGAACGCCGCCGGCGGCGTGACGCCGAACCGTTCGGCGTAGGGCCGGACGTTGTCCCAGGATTTCGCGAGCACCGCGACCCCCGATTCCCGCTGGCGCCGCCGGGTGGCGGCGGCGCGTTCGCCGGGCATGCGGATCGCGTCGAAGCCTGGCGCCCTGGGCGAATTGCGCAGCAGATCAAGGTAATCCTCGGTCCGTTGCCGGAACTCGGCCGCATCGACGAACGCCGCCGGATCGGTTGCCCAGAACAGGTGGCCCTGCGTGCGCGTCTCGCCCTCCGCCTGCCATCCGGCCAGCTCGAGCCCGACGCCGCTGCCGGTGAGCGGCCCGCACAGCAGCGCCACCACCAGTCCGAGCCCGAACCCCTTGTGGCCGCCGAGCGGGCTGATGGCGCCGGCCTGGATCGCCCTGGCATCGGTGGTCGGCCGGCCGTCCGGCCCGAGCCCGGAGCCGGGGGGCAGGGGGGTGCCGCTGTAGGCGGCCTGGCGCACGCGCGAACTCGCGACCGCGCTGGTGGCCATGTCGAACACCAGCGGATCCTCCGCCACCCGCGGAATGCCGAACGCGATCGGATTGGTGCTCAGGAGCTTCTGCATCCCGCCGTGCGGATGAACCAGGGGCGGGCCCGACGTCATCACCATGCCGATGACGCCGGCGCGCGCCATGCGCTCGGCGTAGTAGCCGATCATGTAGATGTCGGTGGCGTTGCGGATGGCGACGGTGGCGCTGCCCAGGTCCCGGGCCTTGGCGATCGCGAGATCGGCGGCCAGCACGCCCGCCGGCTGGCCCATGCCGCGCCGGCCGTCGATCAGGACGGTGGCGCCGTCGTCGCGCACGACCTCCGGTTCGGCGTGGCCGTCGATGATCCCCCGCTCGAGGCTCTTCAGCGTGTAGGGCAGATAATCGAAGCCCTGCGGGCCGACGCCCCTGAGGTCGGCATCGAGATGCACATCGGCGGCCACCGTTGCCGCCTTCTCGGAGGCGCCGCCGGCGACCATGAGGTCGACCATGAAGCGGTGCAGGGCCTGCGGCTCGACGATGATTTCGCGTGCGGAATCCGACATCACTCAGCATCCGGAATTGTCGATCGGACCTTCTTACCTGTCGCGGCGCCGCACCGGAATACCGATTGCTCGATGCGAGCTTCGTGCTTCGTCAATGCGCCGCGACCGGCTGCGGTGCCGCCTCGTCCGGGGGCGCGGCCGGTTCCTCCAGCAGCGACAGGAAGGTCGACAGCGCCGTCGACGGCCTCGCCGACGCGGCGGTTATCAGCATGTGGCGCGACACGTAGCTGAAATCGCGTGCCTCGACCGGGCGCAGCTGCCCCCGTTCGACCCACGGCCGCGCATAGTGGTCGGGCAGGAAGCCGACGTAGCTGCCGGTGAGCAGCAGGATCAGCATGCCCTCCATGTCGTGGACGGTGGCGCGATGCGCCTCGGCGGGAACCCGCGCCGAATCGAACTGCTCGTGGTAGCTGCGGACGACAAACGCGGCGCGGGCGATCTCCGCCGTGGTCGGTTCGCCGCGCGACGGGTCGAAGAAGGGATGACCGGCGCCGCAGTACAGCTGGTGGTGCTCCTCGAGGATCGGCAGGAAGTCGAGCCCGCTCACCTTGCGCACGTAGGGGACAATCGCGGCGTGCATCTGGCCGCCGGTGACGGCGCGCTCCAGTTCGGCGCGGGAGGCGATGACCAGTTCGACATGGACGTCGTGATCGAGCTCGTTGAAGCGCCGGAGCGCGCGGACCAGCGGGAAGTCCGGGTGCGACACCAGGCAGTCGACGGTGCCGAGGACCAGCTTGCCGGCGATGCGCTTGCGCAATGCGGCCATCGAGCCGGAAAAGTCGTCCAGCATCGCCAGCAGCCGCTTGGTCTCGTCGTAGACGGCGCGGCCGCGCTCGTTGAGCCGGAAGCCGTTGCGGCCACGCTCGCACAGCCGGAACCCGAGCCGCTTCTCAAGGTCGGACATGTGCAGGCTGATGGTGGAGCTGCCGACGTTGAGCGTCGCCTGCGCGCCGGCGTAGCCGCCCGCCTCGACCACCGCCACGAACACGCGCAGGAGCCTCAGATCGACATCGCGGACGCGTTTCACCAGGGACCTCCCTCCGGTCCGGTAGAGTTTGAAGAAGGGCGAAGTGAGTTCGAGACAATTCCCATTTTTCTCGAACCTCGCCGCTTCTATCATCCTGGCCGGACCGCCTCAACAGGCGCAAGGACAAGCAGGATCATCAGGGGGTGCCGATGCCACTCGAGAGCGACCGCCAGATACTCGACGTCGCCGAACATACCGAACATGTGACCTTCCAGAAGTCGTCGCGTCGCACCCGCAGCGGGTTCGAGCTGCCGATGCTGCTGCACGACAGGCTCGCGTTCTCGCCGGAGGAGTACGTGCGCCGCTTCGACCTGATCCAGGAGGCGATGGCCGCCCGCGGGCTGGACGCGCTCCTGGTCCGCAGCCCGGAGAACATCACCTACCTGATCGGCTACGAGACGCCGGGCTACTACAAGTATCACTGCGTCGTCGTTCCGCGCGACGGCGAGCCGGTGTTCCTGGTGCGCGACTTCGAATGGCTCAACACGCCGGAGTTCGCGTGGTCGACGCGGATCGCCAAGGTGTTCGACTGGGATCACCCGCCGTCCGTCACCGCCAACGTCCTGCTGCAGCTCGGCCTCGGCTCCGGCAAGCGGATCGGCGTCGAGAAGCAGAACTTCTTCTACACCGTCGACGAGCACGAGACGCTCAGCCGCGACCTGCCGCAGAACGAGTTCGTCGACGCCACCCAGATCCTGTGGGACGCGCGCATGATCAAGTCGGCCGAGGAGGTGGCGATGATGCGCCGCTCCGCGGCCCTCGTCGACAAGGCGATGCTCGCCGGCTACGACGCCACCCGCCCCGGCGCCACCGGCGATCACATCAACGCCATCGTCAACAAGACGCTGCTCGAGGAAGGCGGCGAATACATGGGCCTGCCGCCGTTCGTGCTGGCGTCGGAGCGGAGCTGCCTGCCGCATCAGACCGGCGGCCGCAATGCGCTGGCCGAGAACGACCTCATGTACTTCGAGATCTCGGCCTCGCAGCGCCGCTATGCGGCGGCGCTGATGCGCACCATCTTCCTCGGCAAGCCCAAGGACGAGTGGCTCCGCGCGGCGCAGGCGTGCATCGACGCGACGACGGCGGCGCTCGAGTTCATCAGGCCCGGCGTCACCGCCCACGAGGCCGACACCGTCGCCCGCGAGGTCACCACCAGGGCCGGCTTCGGCGACTATCACCGCAACCGGCTCGGCTACTGCATCGGCGTCAACTATCCGCCCGACTGGGGCGAGGGCGAGATCATCTCGCTGCGCCAGGGCGAGGAGCGCGAGCTGGTTCCCGGCATGACCTTCCACATGCCGCCGCTGTGCCTGAAGTACCGTGAGTACGGGATCGGGTTCTCGGAGACCATCGTGGTGACCGAAACCGGGTGCGAGCGCTTCTCGAAGCTGCCCCGCGAGATCGTCATCAAGGCGTGAACGGCGGCCGGGCGAGCGTCGCCATTGATGGCGACCGGCTCCTCGCGGAGCTGGAGGAACTCGCGGGCTTCGGAGGCAGGCCGGACGGCGGCGTCGACCGGCCGGCCTTTTCCCCGGCATTCGTCGAGGCGAGCCGCTGGCTGGTCGCGAGGATGACCGAGGCCGGGCTTGCCGCCCGCATCGATGCCGCCGGCAACGTGATCGGCAGGCTCGGCCCGGCCGGCGGGCCGACCGTCGTCTGCGGCTCGCATATCGACACCGTCCCCGCCGGCGGCCGGTTCGACGGCAGTCTCGGCGTCCTCGCTGGCCTCGAATGCGCCCGCCGCCTGAAGGAGACGGGCGGGTCGCCGCGGCGTGCGCTCGAGGTGGTCGCGTTTGCCGACGAGGAGGGTGCCTACTTCAGTCTTCTCGGCTCGCGCGCCATGCTCGGCACCCTCCCCGTCGACGGGCTCGCCGCCGCCCGCGACCGCCATGGCGAGCCGCTCGCCGACGCCATGGCGCGGTGCGGCCTCGATCTCGCGCGGATCGGCGAGGCGGCGCGGCCGGCGAACGACTTCTCCGCCTACATCGAACTGCACATCGAGCAGGGGACGACGCTGGAAAGCCAGGGCCTTGCGGTCGGTGTCGTCGATGCGGTGGTCGGCATCGAGACCGTCGAGTTCCGGCTCGAGGGCGAGGCCCGCCATGCCGGAACGACGCCGGTGGATGCCCGCCGCGACGCCGGCCGCGCGGCATGCGAGGCGGTCGCCGCCGCCTATGCCGGGTTCGAGACCGCAGCAGGCGACGATTGCCGCATGACCTTCGGCGCGATGAAGTTCGAACCCGGTGCCAGCAACGTCGTCCCGGCGGTTTCCCGCACCATCTGCGAGGTTCGCGCCGGCGCCGTCGACAGCATGCAGGAGACGATGCGGATCGCGCGTCATGCGTTTCTCCAGGCCGCCGACCGGCACCGCCTCGCCATGGATGTCGAGCGGCTGGGCTACGACGTGCCGGCACCGATGTCACGCAGCATGATTGCCACGATCTCGGACGCCTGCCGGCAGGGCGGCCATGCCTTCACCATCCTGCCGTCAGGAGCGGGCCACGATGCGCAGGCCTTCGCGCCGGTGGTGCCGACGGGTATGATCTTCGCCGCGAGCCGGGACGGCATCAGCCATCACCCGGACGAGTTCACCGCACCGGACGCGGTGATCGCCGGTGCCGATGTCCTGATGCGCAGCATCCTGGCGCTTCTGGAACAGGAGAGGGTTCAGTAATGGCCACTGCCGATGTCGTGACCACCGATCGCTGGGACCGGATTGCACCACGTTATGACGAGGGCGTGGGGAACACCGCGTCAATCGGCGTCATCGCGCTGGCGACCGACCGGATCGGGGTGTGGGACCTCGAACGCTTCCTCGACCCCGTCGCCGGGCTGGCGGTGTTCTCCACCCGGGTACCGATGGCGGAAAGTGCGACGCCGGAGACGCTGGCGGCCATGGGCGGGCATCTCGCCGATGCGGCGCGCCTGATCGTGCCCGGATCGCGGCTCGACGTCGTCGCCTTCAGCTGCACGTCCGGCACCGTCGCCATCGGCGCCGACAAGGTGCGGGCGGCGATCGAGGGCGCACGGCCCGGTGTCGCGGTCACCACTCCGATCGAGGCCGCCGCGGCGGGTCTCGAGACCCTCGGAGCACGCCGGATCGCGCTGGTCACGCCCTATCTCATCCGCACCGCCGAACTGGTGGCCGGCTACTTTGAGGCGGCCGGCATCGACATCGGGGCGCTGGCGACATTCGACCTCGGAGGCGATCCCGACATGAACCGGGTCGCGCCCGATGCGATCGCCGCCGCCGCGGCCGACACCGTCGCGCGCGCGGAGAAGGTCGATGCGGTCTTCGTCTCCTGTACCGGGCTTCGCACGTCGCCGGTGGTCGGGCGGATGGAACAGGAGCTCGGCCTGCCGGTCGTCACCAGCAACCAGGCGCTCGCCTGGCGGTCGCTGCGGCTTGCCGGCATTCAGGCACCGGTGTCCGGCCGCGGCCGGCTGTTCGAGCTGTAGAGGACCGGCGCAGGCGTCAGTAGAAGCCGCCCCACGGCCGGATGCGCGGGCGGCGCAGCACCGGCTGGTAGGCGCCGAATGCGTCCTGGCGGTCGGGCACGATGATCGGCGGCTGTTGCGCTGCCTCGCCGCGCAGCGACAGCAGCCGCTCGATACGGTCCTCGGTCCTTGGATGGGTGCGAAGCAGGGATGGGTCCGGCAGCCGCGAGCCCGGAAGCATGAGGCCCTCCCAGGTGCGGCCCTGTCGCCGCTCGAAGGCCGCCAGCGCCGATGCCAGTCCCTCCGGATCGCCGGTCAGCCCCGCAGCGTCGAGATCGGCGTCGTACTCGCGGGCGCGCGACAGCGCGAGCTGCAACAGGCCGCCGATGGTCGGGGCGAACATGAGCAGGAGTATTGCCACCCACGGTATGCCGCCGCCGCCGGCCAGGATCGCCGGCAGGTACGTGAACAGCATGAACAGGCCGACCGCCGACAGCACGCTGGTCAGCCGGTTCACCATGTCGGCGATCGCCATGACCTTGAGGTCGCCGTTGCGGATGTGGCTGATCTCATGCGCAAGCACGCCGGTGAGCTGGCGCAGGTTGAGCCGGCGGATGAGCCCGTCGGTGACGGCAATCGCGGCGTCCTGCGCATTGCCGACGGCGAACGCGTTCATCATGCTCGAGGCGACGTAGTAGAGCTTCGGCACAGCCGGCAGTCCGGCGCGCCTGGCGAGGATGGCCAGTATCCGGTAACCTTCGGGGAACTGGTCGGGGCGAAGCTCCTGCGCCCGGTACAGCCGCAGCACTATGTGCGGCGATACCCGTGAGGCCGACCACACGCCGAAGCCGCCGACGACAACCGCCCAGATCAGTCCGCCGGGGCCCCACAGCAGCCACGCGCACAGCGCCACCAGCGCCACGCTGCCGCCGATCAGGAGCCAGGTGTGCAGCGTGTTCCGCCATTTGTGGCGGCGCTGTTCTGCGGCATCGAGCGGGGCGAGCGACATGCCGTTCAGATAGTCACTGTCGCGGGTGCTGGCGAGACGGGAACGCAGCGCCGGCCGCCGTCAGTCGGCGAACCGGGTTTCCGCGAGCCGGCTGCATGGTCCGCGGAAGCTGCGGCCGCAACCGGCGGCTGGCTCAGTCCGGTGCACGGTCGGCGACGGCTTCGCGGCGCCTGCGGCGCGGCTGTGTCGGCAGCCACGGCTTGAGGTACTTGCGGGCGCGGATCATCTCCTGCCGCGCGTGTTCGGGCGGGCAGTTCTGCTGATCGAGGAACAGCTGGATCTGGCGGCGTGCCGTCTTCCAGCCGCGCGAGCGGCGGCGCAGCTCGCGAAGCCAGGCAAAGGCGCTGTCGATCTGCTCCTCGCCGCCGGCAAAGGTGAGATCCCGGTCGAAACAGGCTGCGACCATCTCGGTCGGGTCGATGCGGCCGCTGCGGCCGGCCGCTCCGCGACCAGGTCGACCGGCACGCCGCGGTTCGCCGCGGCCGGCGGCAAGTCGGCCCGCCTGCCGGGGGCCGCCGGCGCGTCTCGCGCGGCGCTCGTCCCGGCGCATGCCCTGTCCCGGTTCGAACTCGCTGCCCTCGCGTGGGTCGTCCATCTCGCTCATCCGGCTTCTCCCCACGACCGTCAGTGCAGACCGGCCGATGACTGATTTTTTAGCCTGAAACGAACAACTGTATAGTCGCAAATCATGATGGCAGCAAAGAAATTCATGCGCGTTTGTCCGCATCAGCCGACTCGCGGTCGCGACCGTAGCCGACCACCTTGCCAAGCATGCGCGACAGGCTCGGCCGTTGCTGGGCGACGTACGGCAGCGGCCGGCACAGTGGCAGCGCAGCCAGTCCGATCCTCGCCGTCAGCACGCCGTTGACGGTTCCCTCGCCGAGCCGCGCTGAGAGCCGCCCGGCAAGGCCATGGCCAATGACCTGCTGCAGGACGCTGTCGCTGAGTGCGAGGCCGCCGGTGACGGCGAGGTGGGTCACCACCATGCGCGCAAGCTCGAAGGTGCCGATCGTGCCGGCGCGACCGCCGTAGACCGTCGCCAGCCGCCGCAGCATGGCAAGGTTCTGCCAGGCGACGAACAGCACGTCCAGCACGCCCGCGGGATTGACCGCCGTCAGTACCGAGACCCGCCGCGCCGCATCGGCGATCACCCGTTCGGCCACCGCATCGAGAGGAGTCATCAGCTCGCGTTCGGCGAGCTTCAGCCGGTCCGGCGGATCGATCACCTCGTCGTCGTGCTCGGCGAGGCGCGCCAGCGGCAGCGTGAGATCCGGCCGGCCGCGGTAGAGGGTGCGCAGCCGGCCCAGTACATCGGCGGTGATCGCCGCATCGGCATGCCGCAGCGCCCGTTCGGCTTCCGCCCGCAGCCGTTCGACGCGGTGCACGCGCATCAGGCCGACGATCTCGCGCAGCACCAGCCCGGCAAGCGCGATACCGGCGATGATCAGCAGCGCCAGGGCGATCCGGCCGAGCCAGAGGTAGCGGGCGTAGAGGTCCTCGATGAACTGGAGCGTGAGCTGGCCGAGCGCCAGTACGATCAGGCCCGACACGGCGGTGGCCAGCAGCCCGCCCCAGCGCGGACCGCGCCGGCGCAGCGGCGTGGGCATGACGGGCGCGTCGGTCTCCGCTGGGAGCATGTCGTCAGGGTCGGCGACGTCGATGCGCGGAGCGCCGCGGCGCCGCAGATCGGAACGCTCGGACGGGTCCAGCCGGAACGCCGCCGGACGGCGCTTCTTCTCGTCGGTCGAGGCGCTCATTCGAACTGGTCCCCGAGCAGCAGGTTGAGGGCCGCATCCAGCCGGATGTGGGGCAGCGGCGGTGGTGCGTCGCCGCCCGTGCCGTCGACCCGCGGCGGGCGAAAGCGCACGAAGCGGTATTCGTCGTCTCCCCGCCCGCTGCCGGCCTCGGCGAGCGCCCGGCGCGGGTCCTCCGGAAGGTCGCCGGGAAACACCGCGATCTCCTCCTCGCCGGAAAACGTCTCGTTGCCGACCCGTTCGCCGGCCACCGGCACGCCGAGGATGCAGGGCAGGACCTCGCCGTTCCGCGTCACCATTGCCTCCCGGGTGGCGCGCACCGAGGCGAGCGCGGTCACGCTGACGTCGGCGCCCGCGAACTGGGCCCGCTCCATCGCGCCGCCGACGAGGTAGGCGAGCACGTCCTTCAGCCGGTCGTGGCTCGTGTGATGCAGGTGGTCGGCCTTGGTCGCGGCGAACAGGATGCGGTCGATGCGGCGGCCGAGGATGGTGGAGAGCCATGTGTTGCGGCCCGGCCGGAAGGCGCCGAGGATGCCGGTCAGCGCCTCCTTCAGGTCACGGACGGCCTCCGGTCCGCGATTGAGGGCGTCGAGCGCATCGACCAGCACGATCTGCCGGTCCAGCCGGGCGAAGTGATCGCGGAAGAACGGCTTGACCACGCGCGACTTGTAGGCCTCGTAGCGGCGCTCCATCATCGCATGCAGGGTTCCGCGCCTGGCCCGTGCGCCGTCGGCCAGCTTCAGCGGCGCGAAGGTGAGCAGCGGCGATCCTTCCAGTTCACCCGGCATCAGGAACCTGCCGGGTGGCAGCGTGCCCGGCCCCTCGGCATCGGACCGGCTGTCGTCGAGAAAGCGCGTGAAGATCTCGGCGGCATGAATGACCGCCTGTTCGTCCGCCGGTGCGTCGGGATCGAGCGCGGCGACGAGGTCGAGCAGCGGCTGCGCGAAGTGCGACCTTGAGGGCGACTCGGCCGCGGCGATGGTGCGCTGCGACCAGGTGGCGTAATCCTGGTCGAGCAGCGCCAGGTCAAGCAGCCACTCGCCGGTGTAGTCGACGATGTCGATGTGCACGGTCCCGCGGCCGAAGTTCCGCTTCACGAACCCGACCGGCCGATAGGCGACGGTCAGCCGCAGTTCGCTGATCCAGCGTGTGCTTTCCGGCCAGTGGCGGTCCGGGCCGGTGAGCGCCGCGATATGGGCCTCATAGTCGAACCGGGGCACGTCGTCGTCAGGCTGCGGTTCGAGCCAGGCGCGCCGCAGTCGCCCTTCGGCTACGACGTCGAGCAGCGGCAGCCTGCCGCCGTGCAGGAGATTGTGAACCAGCGCGGTGATGAACACGGTCTTGCCCGCCCGCGACAGCCCGGTCACGCCGAGCCTCAGCGTCGGCCGCCACAGCTCCCGGGCAAGCCCCGCGACATTGCCGGCGGCAAGCCGCGCCTCGTCTGCGATCGTCGTCAGTGTCACCGCGATTCTCCCGCTTCTAGGTAGGGGAGGCATGGCCCGCGCGCAATGCAGTGGTCGTCGAGCCGCCAGCGGGCGAGAGAGACAAGCCGCGCGCTGCCGGCCGTCATCTGCGGGTGCCGCCAACCGTACGCGCCGGAGCGGCGGCGGCGGGCAGATTGCGGATTTGATTCACCATCCGCAGGCAAGTCGTTGTGTCTGCAGCGGATTTTCGCTTCTCAGATTTCGATTCAACGGGTTCACAAACCGATTCAGCCAGATCACAAACCGATTCAGCCAGTTCACGTGCCGATTCAGGACGACGAGAAACCCAGTCAACTCCCGGCGGCGTCAAGGTGCGTCGGCGTGGTGAAACTATCCAGACGCCCGTCGCCATCACCGATTTCCGCCCACGACGGCCGGTCGAAGGTGATCACGGCGAGCCCGGCGGTGGGGTAACCGCGCGCCATCGCCGCCAGCGCCATGGTCGGGCCGCTGCCGCTCAGCCTCATGGCGAGACGAGCCATGGAGGGGTTGTGGCCGATCAGCATGAGGCAGGGGATCCGTCCGCCCTCGGTGCGCGCGATCGCAAGCAGGTCGCTGCCGTCGCCGAAGCTGTAAAGGCTCTGGACGACACGCACCTCCGGCGCGCCGAGATGGGGCTCGATCAACGCCAGCGTCTGGCGTGCGCGGACCGCCGGCGAGCAGAGAACGAGGCCGGGCAGGCGGCCGCTGTCACGGATGAACCGGCCGATGGCCCGTGAGTCCTTCTCGCCGCGAGGTGCGAGCGGGCGGTCGATGTCCGCCATCGCCCGATGTCCCCGTGGCGAGTCCGCGTGGCGAAGCAGGAGGAGCGTGAGCATCGGATTCCGCACACCCGCCGCCACGTCTGACGCCAGGTGCCGTTCGCGCCCTGGGTCGTGCCGGGCGATGCCAGGCCCGAAGCGCGGACCCGAGCCTATTCCTCTTCGTCGTCAGCCGGCTCGTCGGCCGGCGCCTCCGCCTCCGCATCGTCGAGGGTGAAGGTGCGGCTCTCGCCCGGCTTGAGATCGATCACCTCGATATCGCTCTCGCCAAGGGCGTCCTTCAATTGCTCGGGGGTGCCGGCAATCGCCCCGAAGGTACCGTAGTGGATCGGGATCACCTGCGGGATCAGCAGCAGGTTGTCGAGTGCCCACGCCGCATCCTCGGGGTCCATGGTGAAATGGCCGCCGATCGGCAGGAGGGCGAGGTCGGGGGCGTAGAAGGCGCCGATGAGCTCCATGTCGAGGAACACGCCCGTATCGCCGGCATGGTAGATCCTGAAGCCGTTCTCGAGTTCGATCACGTACCCGGCCGGCTCGCCGCCCGGCAACAGCTTGCCGTCATGGTAGAGGTCGGAGCTGTGTTCGGCCGGCACCATGACGATGCGGATACCCTCGCCGAGCGGCGTGATGGTGCCCGACTTGTTGAAGCGGATGAGCTTGTCCTCGGCCACCCAGCCGAGGTCGACGAACACGCGCCCGAGGTCGGCATTGGTCGCGACCTGGGCACCGGTCTGTTCGGCGAGTGCGGCGAGATCGCCGACATGGTCGCCATGTCCGTGCGTGATCAGGATGAGGTCGACCTGGCCGATCTGCGACAGGTCGCGCAGGTCCTCCGGCGTAGCCGGGTTATTGGAGATGTAGGGATCGATGAGGATGACCTTGCCTTCCTCGGTGGTGATCTTGGTGGCCGCGTGGCCATACCAGAGGACCTCGGCGGCATTGGCGCTGAACCCGGCCAGCGCGATCGAGGCGGCGAATACCAGTCGGATCATGGCACGTCTCCTTCGTTGCAGCCCCCATGGCAGGTTTCCGCCCGCGGCGGACTATACCGCAACGCGCACGGAATATCGTTCCGCGGGACGAAAAAAGAGAGCGGTGGGGGCTCGGCTCAGCTGCCGTCGCGTCGCGCCATGAACGCCAACCGCTCGAACAGGTGGACGTCCTGCTCGTTCTTCAGAAGTGCTCCATGCAGCGGCGGAATGAGCTTGCGCGGATCGCGCTCGCGCAGCGTCTCG
>CAZSNL010000010.1:52049-52621 GCA_964608275.1 uncultured Hyphomicrobiales bacterium
CGAAAAAGTACAAAAACGAATCAATCATGCCGCCGCAAAATGGATAACCTCAAAATGCGAACGGTACGTATATTTAGATATTGATTAATCAGTTAATATATTTAGTATAAAAAATTTCAATAAAAATAATGCTTATGCCGATTAATAATACGAAATACGTAATTCTACTGTTCTCTAGGGTTATTTCTTGTTCCTTGGAATGGTTTTGCGCGCAGTTTTTCAATCAGATTTATGAAAAAATTTGGGGGCGAAGTTTCCCATCGACGATGCAGCCATTCTAAGTGTTCATACACGGAGCCGCGGCGCCTGCTCGAACGCGTTTCCCAAATGTACTGTTTGCATGTTTCGAACAATGTGAGGATTGTACCTCGTTCACTGTCGCGGACGAGCTGTTCATCAAAATCACCATTCCTAAGGCCAGCAGCGATGAACTCATAGTGATTGAGTATCATTCGGAACGATTTTCGCAGTTGCTCATTTTGTTGCAGTGATAAGTCGGGGCAACTCCCGGTCTTTATCGAGGGCTCGACGGCGTGAAGGGCTGCACGAAAATCTTGGCTGAACTGAGCTGT
>CAZSNL010000011.1:0-23824 GCA_964608275.1 uncultured Hyphomicrobiales bacterium
ACTTGGTGACGCTGTCGTTGACGTTGATCGCGGGGAACCGCAGCGTGCCGGCCTTCTCCATCTCGTAGAGGCGATGGACGCCGGTCGTCGTCTCCTCCGACAGCCCGACGACGGCTTCCATCAGGTCGCCATGGCGCTCGTGCATGACCAGCGTCAGGTCACCGCCATCGTCCAGCAGAAGGTTGGGCCGCCAGCCGTCGGGGCCGTGAATCGACTGCTCGATGCACCACCAGTACTCGTCCTCGGTCTCGCCCTTCCAGGCGAACACCGGCACGCCGGCGGCGGCGATCGCGGCGGCGGCATGATCCTGGGTCGAGAAGATGTTGCAGCTCGACCAGCGGACTTCGGCCCCGAGGGCGGTAAGCGTCTCGATGAGCACCGCGGTCTGGATGGTCATGTGCAGGCAGCCGACGATGCGCGCACCGGCAAGCGGTTTGCTCGCGCCGAACTCGTCGCGCAGGGCCATAAGACCCGGCATCTCCGTTTCCGCGATGTTGATCTCCTTGCGGCCCCAGTCGGCCAGGGAGATGTCGGCAACCTTGTAGTCGGCAATCGTCGAGGTGGTCATGAGACAATGAAACCTTGCTTTCGGGAAATGCAGGCAGGCGCCATTCCGGAACGTGCGCCCGGCGATCTTGCGCCCCTATAGCAAGCAGCGCCCGAACGCGCAACCGGGATATAAAGAAAACTTTATATCCTCGAGGAGGCGTCCTCCCGCTGGCCGCTATTCCTCTTCAAACCGCGCGTCCACCAGATCGGCGAGCGCATCCAGCGCCGCCTCGGCATCGGGCCCCTCGGCCTCGACGAGGATGCTGGCGCCGCGACCGGCGGCCAGCATCATCAGGCCCATGATCGAGGTGCCGGGCACCGTCTGGCCGTCGCGGGTAACCCAGATGCGGGCGTCAAACGTTTCCGCGCACTTCACGAACCTGGCCGAAGCGCGGGCATGGAGGCCCCGGCTGTTCTGGATCACCAGAGTGCGCGCAGGTCTGTCGGCCATGATGCAGGGAGAACTTCGACTGTCGGCAATCAGCTGTCGTCGCCGGCCAGCACCCGGCTGGCGACGTTGATGTACTTTCGACCGGCTTCCTGAGCCTGCAGGACGGCGTCGGGCAGCGTACTTTCGCCGCGTACGCTGGCCAGCTTGATCAGCATCGGAAGATTGACGCCCGCGATCACCTCAACGTTCGCCTTCTCCATGACCGAGATCGCCAGGTTGGACGGCGTGCCGCCGAACATGTCGGTGAGCAGGATGACGCCGGATCCGGCATCGGCCCTGGCAACCGCCGCCAGGATTTCGGCGCGGCGTTCCTCGATATCATCGTCGGGGCCGATGGAAATCGCCTCGACCTGACTTTGCGGGCCGACCACATGCTCCATTGCGGCGCGAAACTCCACCGCCAGGCGGCCGTGGGTGACGAGTACAAGTCCGATCATTCCGATATTGGCAGCACCGCCGGATCGACCGTTCAGGCGGCAACGCTCTCCCCTACTACGGTGTCCCGCTATACCGAACCGGGCCGCGCATCTTCGCCGCTTGGCCCCGCCTGTGCAACCGAAAGCGAGCCACCATTACTTTGCCTTGTGGATTTCGCCGGACCGCAGATCCGACGTGAGAACGGCCATCATCGCGCGCAGCTTCGCGGTCGCGGAGACCTCGAAGGCGGCGAGGCGCGCCGACGGAAGCGATATCCCGCACAGCGTCGAACGGGTCGGTTCCGGCATCCGGTCCAATGCAGAGTCGGTGACCAGCTCGACGACCAGGGCAATCGGGCACGAGGCCATGTACGGCACCGAAACGATGCCGATGCCGCGAACCTCGAGGCGACCGGCAAGGGCCGGGGGCGGCCGCCCCACAACCTGATCTCCCTCGGCATGCACCAGAACCTGATCGTCGGCAACGAGCCGGGCCGCGGCCAGCACGTTGCCCAGCCCCAGTCCCGGCGTGTCTATCAGCCGAAGGGCAAGATCGGACTTGCCGCTGCCGGAGGGGCCGGTCAGCAGAACGCCGGACTCGGCAAACCCCACCAGCGTGCCGTGGACCAGGTGTTCGACGTCGGCGCTCATCTTCCAGGCATATCCCCACACGACCCCGCGAACATCTCACGTCGGGCGTCAAGGTCGGGAACTTCCCCTCTCCGATGCCGGCAGCCGGACAATGAACCGCGCACCAAGCGTCTGTCCCGCTTCATCATGCCGGTTTTCCGCCCAGATGCGGCCGCGGTGCGCCTCCACGATCTGCCGGGAAATGCTCAGGCCCAGACCCGAGTTCTTGCCGAATGCGTCCTCGCCCGGCCGATCGGTATGGAAACGATCGAATATCCTGTTCAGGCTTTCGGGCCGTATTCCTGGGCCATCGTCGTCGACGATGAATTCGACTTCGCCGTCTACCCGCCGGGCGGTCACGCGCACCGTCGACCCGGGTGGAGCAAACGAGCGCGCATTGTCGAGGACATTGCGCAACACCTGGCCGAGACGGCTGTCGTGGCCCATGACCCGGAAGGCCTTCTCCCGCGGCATGTGCGCAGAGTCCACGATCCGCAGTACGATCGGTGCGTCCTCCGGCCGGCGGGTCTCGTTGGCCAGCCCGGTTACCGCATCGAGCAGAAGCGCGATGTCGACAGGGGCGGCCTCGGCACGCGCAAGTTCGGCATCGAGGCGGGAAGCGTCCGAGATGTCGGTGATCAGGCGGTCGAGCCGTTTCACGTCGTCGCGGACGATCTCGATCAGCCGCTTCCGCGCCGCATCGTCCTTGACTCGTGGCAGGGTTTCCACCGCGCTCAGAAGCGAGGTGAGCGGATTCTTCAGTTCGTGGGCAACGTCGGCAGCGAAATTCTCGATGGCATCGATCCGGTTGTAGAGCGCGGTTGTCATGTCGCGCAGCGCACCTGACAGATCGCCGATCTCGTCCCGCCGCGAGGTGAAGTCCGGTATCTCGACCCGTTTCTGGACACCGCGCCGGACCCGCTCGGCCGCCGAGGCGAGCTTGCGTACCGGTTCGGCGATGGTGCCGGCGAGGAGAAACGACAGCAGGACGGTCACGAACACCGCCACCAGGAACACCCGCACGATGGCCCAGCGCTCGGCGCTGACGATCGCATCGATGTCGCCACCGCGGGTCGACAGCACCAGTGCGCCGAGGACGGCGCGGAACCGCTGGACGGGGACGGCCACCGAGACGATGATCTCGTCACGCTCGTTGACGCGCACCACGCTCACCGAGGCTCCGGACAGCGCAGCGCGGACCTCGGGGTACTCGCGGCCGTTCTCCATCCCGAATTCCTGCTGCAGCGGCAGATGACCGGAGAACAGCCAGTCATAGCCGCGCTGCCACAGCCGCTCGATGAAGCCCGGCCCCTCCTGCGTCGGCGGCGGCAGGTCGAATCGCAGAATCTGGCCGCTGCCGTAGAGATGGCGCGAATCGACGATCAGCACGCCTTCGCGATCGTACAGCCTCGCGCGCGTCTTGGTGGGCGAGATCAGGCGGCGCAGGATCGGCGCGACCCGCTCCGGATTGATGGGAAACTCGAGGCTGGTGAGGTCTTCCTGCGGCAGCAGCGCCTCGCCGGTGTGCAGTTCCCGCAGCCGGTCGGGATCGATCATGATGGCGTCGGGATCGACCGTCGCCGACGCTGCAACCGCGCCGGCGATGATCTGTCCCTGGGTCAGCAGACTCTCGACCCTTGCGTCGATCAGGCCCTGGCGGAACTGGTTGAGATAGAGAATGCCGCTGACCAGGACGATCAGGCCGACGACATTGAGGATGATGATCCGGCTGGAGAGACTGGTGAAGCGGAACCTGGCAAACAGGCGCAGTCCGCGACGCCACCACGCGCGAACAGGCGGCCAGACCGGAGCGACTTCGGCTACGCGTAACCGTTCGCTGCTTTCGCTTTCCGCTACCATTGGCGGAGATCAGACTTCCTTGAAGCGGTATCCTACCCCATAGAGCGTCTCGATCACGTCGAAACTCTCGTCGACGGCCTTGAACTTCTTGCGCAGCCGCTTGATGTGGCTGTCGATGGTGCGGTCGTCGACGTAGACCTGATCATCGTAGGCGGCGTCCATCAGGGCGTCGCGGCTCTTCACGATGCCCGGTCGCTGTGCCAGCGCCTGCAGGATCAGAAATTCCGTGACCGTCAGTGTAACAGGCTTGCCATCCCAAGTGCAGGCATGACGCTCCGGATCCATGATCAGCTTGCCGCGTTCGATCGCCTTGCCGCCGTCGCCGTTCGCCGACACCGGCTCCCGCGGCTGGGCACGGCGCAGCACCGCCTTCACCCGTTCCACCAGCAGTCGTTGCGAAAACGGCTTCCGGATGAAATCGTCGGCGCCCATCTTGAGACCGAACAGCTCGTCGATCTCGTCATCCTTGGAGGTCAGGAAGATCACCGGCAGTTCCGACCTCTGACGCAAACGACGCAGAAGCTCCATGCCGTCCATCCGCGGCATCTTGATGTCCAGGATCGCGATGTCGGGCGGATTTTCCTGCAGACCGACCAGGGCAGAGGCGCCGTCGGTATACGTCTGCAACTGATAACCTTCCGACTCGAGCGCCATGCTGATCGACGTCAGGATGTGACGATCGTCGTCAACGAGTGCGATTGTCGGCATGAATCATTCCCTGAATTGTGGATCCCCCGCGCCGCGCCATAGCGGCTCACTTGGGATGGATTGTGGCAAATTGTACAGCCTGCGGCGTTCGAACGCCATTGCCAAGGCTGCGATTCCAATAGCTTGCGGAAGGCTGCTGCCCTTGACCGCACAGGGATCAGGTGAGGCTTATAGTAAATGTGGACGCATCGCAACAACGCGACGGGGGTGAGCCGATGGGCCGCAGCAACGAGATGATGCCGGGCGACCGGGCGCGCCGGCTCTCAAGGGCCTGCCGGAAGGCTGCGCTCGCCACCCTCGATCGCGGCACCGGGGCTCCCTTCTGCTCGCTGGTGACCGTGGCCACCGATCATCATGCGCGGCCCTTGCTCCTGCTGTCCCGGCTGGCCAGGCACACGAAGAACCTGGAAGCGGATCCGCGTGCGTCATTGCTGTTCGACGGTACCGGCGGAGCGGGCGATCCGCTCCAGGGGCCTCGGGCCAGCGTCTCGGGACGGCTGCAACCTGTCAACGACCCGGATGTCCGGGCGCGCTTCCTCGCCGTCCAGCCGGGTGCCGAAGGCTATGCGGATTTTGCCGACTTCGCGTTCTGGCGGATGGACGTCGAAGACGTGCATCTCGTCGAGGGGTTCGGGGTCATCGAACCGATGAGCGCCGAAGCCTTCCTTGCCGAACCCGGAGCGGCCGGAAGCATTGCCATGGCGGAAGCACGGATCGTTGATCACATGAACAGCGATCATGCCGATGCGGTGCGTCTCTCTGCAACGCGCCTGCTTGGCGCGCAGGACGGCGACTGGCGCATGGCCGCATGCGACTGCGACGGCTGCGACCTGGTCTGCGGGGAGCAGACGCTCCGCCTGCAGTTTCCGCTTTCCGCCCGGACCGCCGAAGAAATCCGGAAGCATCTCGTCGACCTGGTACGCAGCGCCCGCAGCATGTGACCGCTGACGAAACCAGTCCCCCCCGAGCCGCAGATTTTTCCGCCATCCGGAGAAATGCCCTGCCGCGCGCGGCCTTGACCGCGTCAACGTCATACGTCAATTTTCGAGTTTCCGGTGAATGGTCCGCGACGATGGTCGACGATCTGCCGGCACCAAAGGCCTGTCTTGACAGCGGGCACGCGGCACATCACCCCACACCGCGTAACCCGGAACCATGAAAAACAGGAGCGAAGCGTGAAACGGAGCGGCGTCAGCACCGACCGGCCCAGCAATGAAGTGGCGGGTCTCGTCAATCTGAAGGCTGTGCACTGGAACAATACGGTCGAGAGCCTCTACGAGCACGCGATCCGGCGCGGCGAGGGCATCCTTGCACAGTCGGGCCCGCTGGCCGTGACCACCGGCAAGCACACCGGTCGCTCCGCCAGGGACAAGTTCATCGTCCGCGACGGTACGGTGGACAAGGACATCTGGTGGGACAACAACGCTCCGATGTCCCCCGAGCACTTCGAGGCGCTGTACGCGGCGTTCCGGGAACACGCCGAGGGCAAGGAACTGTTCGTCCAGGACCTTTTTGCCGGGGCCGACCCGGCCTATCGCCTGCCCGTACGCGTCGTCTGCGAATACGCCTGGCACGCCCTATTCATCCGCCACCTCCTTCGCCGCCCGACCGCCGACGAGCTGAACGGTTTCGAGCCGCGGATGACCATCGTCGACATTCCCGGCTTCAACGCAGACCCGGGGCGCCATGGCACCAACAGCGAAACGGTGATCGCGTGCGACTTCACGCGCGGGATCGTCCTGATCGGCGACAGCTCGTATGCCGGCGAGATGAAGAAGTCGGTCTTCACCTACCTGAACTACCTCCTGCCGGCCCAGGGAGTCGTGCCAATGCACTGCTCGGCGAACGTCGGCCCCGATGGTGACGCGGCGGTGTTCTTCGGCCTGTCCGGCACCGGCAAGACGACGTTGTCAGCCGATCCCTCCCGCACCCTGATCGGCGACGACGAGCACGGCTGGTCGGAAACCGGCCTCTTCAACTTCGAGGGAGGCTGCTACGCCAAGACAATCCGCCTTTCACCCGAGGCGGAGCCTGAGATCTATGCCACCACGCAGCGGTTCGGCACCGTGCTGGAAAACGTCGTGGTCGATCCGGGGACCCGTGTTCCCGATTTCGACGACGGCAGCCTGACCGAGAACGCCCGCTGCGCCTACCCGATCGACTACATGCCGAACGCGAGTCTCACCGGTCTCGCCCCGCACCCGAAGAACGTCATAATGCTGACCGCCGACGCGTTCGGCGTGATGCCGCCGATCGCGAGGCTGACGCCCAGCCAGGCGATGTATCACTTCCTGTCGGGCTATACCGCCAAGGTGGCCGGAACCGAAAAGGGGGTGGGCGACGAGCCGGTCGCCACCTTCTCCACCTGTTTCGGCGCACCCTTCATGCCCCGCCACCCGACCGTCTACGGCAACCTTCTGCGCGAGCAGATCGCGCGGCACCAGACCCGTTGCTGGCTCGTGAACACCGGCTGGACCGGCGGCGCGTTCGGTACAGGCAGCCGCATGCCGATCGCCGTCACCCGGACACTGCTTGCGGCGGCGCTCGACGGCAGTCTCAATGACGCTCCCATGCGCACCGACCCGTTCTTCGGGTTCGAGGTTCCGCGTGCCGTCGACGGGGTCGACACCAGGATCCTCAACCCGCGCGAGACGTGGCCCGACGCCGCCGCCTACGACAAGCAGGCGCGGGCACTGGTCGAGATGTTCGTCAAGAACTTCTCCAAGTTCGAACCCCACGTCGACCAGGACGTGCGGGAGGCCGCACCCGTCGCTCGGCAGGCCGCCGAATAGCCAACCGCATTATCCCGGAAAGGCCGCAGGGGCGCCGTGCGGTGCAAGGGCGCCCGTGTGGTGGATAACCTCGCCTGCACTGCCGCGGCTGCGGCAGCTGCCGCGGTCACCTCTGGCAGTGTCTGGTGATACCAGCGGCTTTCCTGCGCGAATCACAGACGATGACTTTTGGCGTCGTCGGCGCGACTCTTTGACCGTGCACACGCGTCGCGGGTGATACTGGATTTCCTGAAACCCTATGGTATTAAGCCGACATGATCTCCCAGAAGGCGAAATACGCGATTCGCGCCCTGCTTGCCCTCGCGCAGCTCGAATCAGGTTCGGTTTCCGCGGCCGAGCTTGCCGAACGAGAGCGCATTCCGCGCAAGTTTCTCGAGCATATCCTTGCTGACCTGAAACGTGACGGCATCGTCCAGAGCCGGCGCGGTGCCATGGGCGGCTACTCTCTTCTGAAGCCCGCCGACATGATCACTTTCGGCCATGTCCTGCGCCTCATTGACGGCCCGATCGCGCCGTTGCCATGCCTCAGCCGGATCGCCTACCGGCGCTGCGAGGACTGCCTGGACGAATCGAATTGCCACGTCCGGCGGGTGTTCGCAAAGGTCGCAAACGCTGCTCGCGCCGTCCTCGACCAGACGACCATTGCCGACGCGATCGCTTCCCCTCAAACGGTGAGAGACCTGCAAAAGGACCTGGTCGACGCCGGGTGAACTTGCCGGTTCGTTTTGCGAATCTTCCCGTTGACAACTCCTGCCGGACCGTGAAATCCTCAATTCCCACTTAACTGATGGGGATTAAGGAAGATGAAGCTCCGGCATCGATTCCACGCAGTAGCGACGCTCGGCGCCTCGCTCCTTCTGGCAACACCGGCCGTCGCGCAGACGACCCTGCTCAATGTCTCGTACGATCCGACGCGCGAGCTCTACAAGGAGTTCAACGAGGCGTTCGCCAGACACCACCGGGAGCAGGGCAGCGGGGAGGTGACAGTCCGCATGTCCCACGGCGGGTCCGGCAAGCAGGCTCGCGCGGTGATCGACGGCCTCGAAGCCGACGTCGTGACGCTCGCCCTGGCGGCGGACATCGACGCCATTGCCGAGCGCACGAACCGGATCCCGAAAGACTGGCGTAACCGGCTGCCGAACAATAGCGCCCCCTACACCTCGACGATCGTCTTTCTCGTCCGCAAGGGCAATCCGAAGCAGATGAAGGACTGGGGAGACCTGGTCAAGGACGGCGTGCAGGTGATCACGCCCAACCCGAAGACGTCGGGCGGCGCGCGTTGGAACTTCCTCGCCGCATGGGCGTGGGCGCAGAAGGAGTTCGACGGCGACGATGCGGCCATCGAGGCCTACATAACTGCGCTGTTCAGGAACGTGCCGGTTCTCGATACCGGTGCACGCGGTTCGACAACGACTTTCGTGCAGCGCGGCATCGGCGACGTTCTGCTGGCGTGGGAGAACGAAGCGTTCCTCGCCTTGGAGGAGTTCGGCCCCGACCAGTTCGAGATCGTCGTCCCGTCCGTTTCCATCAAGGCAGAACCGCCGGTGGCCCTTGTCGAGGAGAATGCCGAGGCGCATGGCACGACCGAGGTCGCCCGCGCCTACCTCGAGTACCTGTACAGCGGCGTCGGCCAGACACTTGCGGCAAAACACTACTACCGTCCGGCACGGCCGGACCTGGTCGATCCGGAAGAGCTGTCGCGATTCCCCGACGTCGAACTCGTGACCATCGACGACTTCGGCGGATGGGAAGAAGTGCAGCCGCGCTTCTTCGGCGACGGCGGCATCTTCGACCGCATCTATCAGCCGAACTGAGGGCGAGGCATGCCTCGAGCCGCCGGCATGACCTTCCGGCAGGCGAGCATCATCCCCGGGTTCGGGCTGGCGCTTGGCTTCACGCTCGCCTATCTCGGCGCGATCGTCCTGATCCCGCTGATCGCCCTGATGGTGAAGAGCGCGGGCCTCGGCCCGGCGGAGTTCTGGCGCCTGGCCATGGACTCGCGGACACTGGCGGCGCTTCGGCTGAGCTTCGGCGCATCGTTCGCCGCCGCCACGATCAATGCGGTGTTCGGACTGCTGCTGGCGTGGGTCCTGGTGCGATACCGGTTCCCCGGACGGCGGGTGATCGATGCCTTCATCGACCTGCCGTTCGCCCTGCCGACTGCGGTCGCGGGAATTTCGCTCGCCGCACTCTATTCGCCCAACGGGTGGGTCGGGCAGCATCTTGCGCCACTTGGCCTGACGGTCGCCTACACGCCAATCGGGGTGATCGTGGCACTGACCTTCGTCAGCCTGCCATTCGTCGTCCGGACGGTCGAGCCGGTGCTGGAGGAGATCGATCGCGAACGCGAGGAAGCAGCGGCGACACTGGGAGCGAGGCGGCACCAGACGGTTCTCAGGGTCGTGCTGCCGAGTCTCCTGCCCGCGCTGCTGACGGGTTATGCCCTCGCGCTCGCCCGCTCGGTAGGAGAATACGGCTCTGTCATCTTCATTGCCGGCAACATCCCGTACGTATCGGAGATCGCGCCGCTCCTGATCGTCATCCGCCTCGAGGAGTTCGACTACCCGGCCGCGACGGCCGTGGCGGCGGTGATGCTCGCGATCTCCTTTTCGATGCTCCTCGTCATCAACCTGATCCAGGCCTGGAGCCGCCGGAGGTTCGGACATGACGCGTGACGTGTCAGTGACAAGCCATGCAGGCCCCATCCACTGGCGATCGCCGGTGACCGAGGCCGCGGCAACGAAATGGGTGTTGATCGGGATAGCGCTCGCGTTCCTCGGCTTCTTCCTCTTCCTTCCCCTCGTCGCCGTGTTTGTCGAGGCGTTCCGAGGCGGGGTGGGGGTCTATCTCGACGCAATCGTCGAACCCGATGCCCTTGCGGCGATCCGGCTCACCCTGATCGTTGCAGCGATCGCAGTACCCGCAAACCTCGTCTTCGGGGTCGCCGCGGCGTGGGCGATCGCGAAGTTCGAGTTCAGGGGCAAGACGTTTCTGACCACCCTGATCGACCTGCCGTTCTCGGTGTCTCCGGTGATCTCGGGGCTGGTTTACATCCTGCTGTTCGGGTCCCACGGCATCTTCGGACCATGGGTCGAGGTGAGCGGCATCCGGATCGTCTTCGCCCTGCCCGGTATCGTGCTCGCCACGATCTTCGTTACGTTCCCGTTCGTCGCCCGCGAACTCATCCCGCTGATGCAGGAGCAGGGAACGGGCGACGAGGAGGCTGCGCTGTCGCTGGGAGCGAGCGGTTTCAAGACGTTTCTGCTGGTCACCCTGCCGAATGTCAAATGGGCGCTGCTCTACGGCGTGCTCCTTTGCAACGCGCGGGCAATGGGCGAGTTCGGCGCGGTTTCGGTGGTCTCCGGTCACATCCGCGGGGTGACCAACACGATGCCGCTGCACGTGGAGATCCTCTACAACGAGTATGCCTTCCAGGCGGCCTTCGCCGTCGCCTCGCTGCTCGCATTGCTCGCTCTTCTGACGCTCGCACTCAAGACGCTTCTCGAATGGCGTTACGCCGATGGCATCGCCGCGGTCCGCGGTCACTGAAGGGAGTCGAAAGATGGACATTCGCATCGAGAACATCCGCAAGGAATTCGAGCGTTTTCCGGCGCTCCACGATGTCTCGCTGGATATCCGCTCGGGCGAGCTGATCGCCCTCCTCGGCCCGTCGGGTTCGGGCAAGACGACGCTGCTGCGGCTGATTGCGGGGCTCGAGTTTCCCACGTCCGGGCGCATCCTGTTCGGCGACGAGGACGCTTCGGCCAAGTCGGTACAGGAACGGCACGTCGGTTTCGTGTTTCAGCACTACGCGCTCTTCAAGCACATGACGGTAGCCGACAACATCGGCTTCGGGCTGAGGGTACGGCCACGCTCGCAGCGTCCGTCGAAAGCCGAGATCAGGCGGCGGGCAGACGAGCTCCTGGAGCTGGTCCAGCTTCCTGGCCTCGGCGACCGCTTTCCGGCGCAGCTGTCGGGCGGCCAGCGTCAGCGCGTGGCGCTTGCCCGGGCGCTTGCGATCGAACCGAGGGTCCTGCTCCTCGACGAGCCCTTCGGCGCCCTCGACGCCAAGGTCCGGCGGGAACTCAGGCGCTGGTTGCGCGAACTCCACGCAAAGACCGGCCACACGACCGTGTTCGTCACCCATGACCAGGAAGAGGCGATGGAACTCGCCGACCGGGTCGTCGTCATGAGCAACGGCAGGATCGAACAGGTCGGCACTGCCGACGAGATCTATGACTCGCCGGCATCACCCTTCGTTTTCGCCTTCATCGGCGCCTCGAACTCGGTGCAGGTCCAGGTGAAGGCGGGCCGGGTTTATCTCGACAACCACCCTCTCGAGCTGCCGCGCACCAACCTGCCCGACGGTGCCGCCCGCCTCTACCTCCGGCCGCACGACCTCGAACTCAGCGACCGCGAGGCAGGAGCGATACCCGGCACCGTCGCCGCGGTCCGTCGCAACAGCGGCTCGCGCGTCGTCGAACTCGAAATCGGTGGCCGGCGCGACCGGCTGGAGATCGAATTGCCGGCCGAGACCGGTCGCCACCTCGACGGACGGCTGTCGGTGCGCCCGCGCAAATGGCAGCTCTACCGTGACGAGGACTGCCGGCTCGCAGGCTGACGCAGGGAACCTGCCGGGGCGGCTTGCGGCCGGTTTCGTACGGCGTCGCCCCAAACACCCTGTCAGAAGCGGGAGCTGTCCCCGTGCCGCGGCAGCGTCAGTGCGCCTCGTCCCAGTTGCGGGCGGCGCGTGCGTCCACCTTCAGCGGCACGTTGAGCCGCACCGCCGGTTCCGGCGCCTCTTCCATGACCTTGACGATGACCGGAATGGCGCAATCAACCGCATCCTCCGGCACCTCGAACACAAGCTCGTCGTGGACCTGCAGGAGCATGTCGGCCCTCACGCCGGCGTCGTTCAGCGCGTCGTCCATCCGGATCATCGCGCGACGGATGATGTCGGCCGCGCTTCCCTGGATCGGTGCGTTGATCGAGGCGCGCTCGAGGAATCCGCGTTCGGCCTGGGTGCGGGCCTCCGCAAGCCGATAGTGGCACTTGCGGCCGAACAGGGTGCGGACGAACCCTCGTTCGCGCGCCTCCGCCTTGGTGGTCTCCATGTAGTCCCGTATGCCGGGGAAGCGCTCGAAGTAGCGCGTGATGTACTCGCGGGCTTCCTCGCGCGAGATGCCGAGCTGATTGGCAAGTCCGAAGGCCGAGATGCCGTAGATGATGCCGAAGTTGATCGCCTTTGCGCGGCGGCGGACCATCGGGTCCATGCCCTCGATGGGCACCCCGAACATCTCCGATGCGGTCATCGCGTGAATGTCCAGCCCGTCATCGAACGCCTGCCGGAGCTGGGGGATGTCGGCGATATGGGCAAGCACACGCAGTTCGATCTGAGAATAATCGGCAGAGACCAGCATCATGCCCGGCGCGGCGACGAAGGCGCGGCGGATCTTCCTGCCTTCCTCGGTCCGTACCGGAATGTTCTGCAGGTTGGGATCGGACGACGAAAGCCTGCCCGTGGTTGTCGAGGCCAGCGAGTAGCAGGTATGGACCCGACCGGTATCGGGATTGATGAAGCTGGGCAGGAGATCGGTATAGGTCGACTTCAGCTTCGCCAGCTGACGCCATTCCAGGAGCCGTCGCGGCAGCTCGTGTCCATCGGCGGCGAGGTCTTCCAGAATGTTCGCGCCGGTTGACCAGGCACCGGTCCTGGTCTTCCTTGCACCCGGCAGGCCCATCTTGCCGAACAGGATATCGCCGAGCTGCTTGGGAGAACCGAGGTTGAAGGGTTCGCCGGCGAGTTCATGGATCTCGGCCTCAAGTCCACCCATCGTCTGAGCGAACTCTCCCGACAGCCGCGACAGGATCTGCCGGTCGATGGCGATCCCCCGTCGCTCCATGCGCTGAAGCACGGTCACGAGCGGCCGTTCGAGCGTCTCATAGACCGTGGTCATGCCCTCGGCCACGAGCCGGGCCTTGAACACCCGCCATAGCCGCAGCGCGATGTCGGCGTCCTCGGCGGCGTATTCGGTGGCCTTCTCGATGCTGACGTGGGCGAAGCCGACACGCGCCTTGCCGGTGCCGGTCACGTCGTCATAGGTGATGCAGCTGTGATTGAGCCAGCGCCGGGCGAGTTCGTCGAGGCCGTGACCGCCGATGCGGCCGGCATCGAGCGCGTAGGACATGAGCATCGTGTCATCGAACGGCGCGACCGTGATGCCCCGGCGCGCCAGCACCAGCGCATCGTATTTCACGTTCTGGCCGATCTTGAGTATGGCCGGGTCCTCGAGGACCGGCTTCAGGCGAGCGAGCGCGTCATCGACGGGAAGCTGATCCGGCAGCAGGCCGCCGCCGAGCAGGTCGTCGCCGCCAGTGTGGGCGAACGGCACGTAGCAGGCGGTACCGGGAGCGGTGGCAAGCGACAGCCCGACGAGTTCGGCGCGCATCGCATCGAGGCTCGTGGTTTCGGTATCGAGCGCAACGAATCCCGCCTCGCGCACCGACGAGATCCAGCGGTCGAGCTCGTCGAGCGTCCGTACCGTCACATAGGTGGAGCGGTCGCATGGCGTGTCGCGCGCTTCGGCAATCACGCGCGCGGCGAGTGCGTGGGGGCTGAGATCGTCGTCGGCAGGCGGCGCTCCGCCGCCGATCATGGGAGCCCCAACGGCCTCCGCCGCCGCGGCCTGGACCTCCGGCGCAAGCGCGCTTACGTCGAGAGCACCGGCCCGCAGCTTCGGGTCCGGCTCGATGCTGTCGGCATCAACCCCATAGGCCTCGGCGACGCGCCGGGTCAGGGTCGTGAACTCCATTGCCTTCAGGAACGAGATCAACCGCTCCGGATCGAGTTCAGGTGTTCGCAATGCGGGCAGATCAATGTCGAGTTCGACATTGCAGTCGAGCGTCACCAGACGTTTCGAGACGCGGGCCTGTTCGGCATGGGCAATGATGTTCTCGCGCCGTTTCGGCTGCTTGATCTCGGCCGCCCGCTCGAGCAGGGTTTCCAGGTCCTGGTATTCGCCGATCAGCAGCGCCGCGGTCTTGATGCCGATGCCCGGCACGCCGGGCACGTTGTCCGAGGTGTCGCCGACGAGGGCCTGCACGTCGACCACCTTTTCCGGCGGGACGCCGAAGTAGTCGATCACGCCCTGGATGTCGATCCTGCGCTCCGGCCGGTAACCGGGCCTTCCCTTGACGCCCGATTCGAAGTCATAGAAGTGGACCTTCTCGGTCACCAGCTGCATCAGGTCCTTGTCGGCGGAGATGATCAGCACGTCGGCGCCCGCGGCTTCCGCCTGGCAGGCATAGGTGGCGATTATGTCGTCCGCCTCGTACCCGGCCCGTTCTATCGGCGTCATCCCGAACGCGCGTACCGCTTCGCGCATGAGCGGGAACTGGGGCACGAGATCTTCCGGCGGTTCCTTCCGGTTTGCCTTGTATTCGGCGTAGATCTCGTTGCGGAAAGTCTCTTCCGACTTGTCGAAGACGATCGCGATATGGGTCGGCCGGATGCCGACGGCGCCTTCGCGGATGAACTGGTAGAGCTTGGTGCAGAACAGCCTGAGTGCCCCGGTCGGCAGGCCGTCGGACCTGTAGTTGTACTTCGGGTCCTGGTTGATGGACTGGAAATAGGCGCGGAACACGAACGACGAACCGTCGACCAGAAACACGTGGTCGCCCGGTCCGAGTCCTGTTGTGCCGGCTGCACTTGCGGTCTTGACGTCCATGGCTCCTACCTATGCCATGGATGCCGCCGGGGAAAGGGTGAATGCGCGCGTCGGCGTCAGGATCCGGGCTGACCGGCAGGGGCGCGGCGGAGGAACAGCCGCTGCAGCGCGGGCAGGCGCAACGTTTCCGGTCGCGTGAACAGGAACGCAAGCGGGGTCCGGCGCACCATGTAGTAGGTGACAAGCGGGCCGATCACGGCGGCGGCAGTGACCAGGATGGCGAACAGGTTGATCTCGGGCACCAGCCCCAGCCGGATCAGGCCGATCCGCATCACCGCCATCGGCAGGAAGAATCCGAGATAGATGTACAGCGAATGCTGTCCACACCAGGCCAGCACCCTCAGGACCTCGTGCCGGGCGGCAATGCTCACCAGACCGATCACCGCTGCCGCTCCGCTGAGCCCCAGCACCAGCCCGACGCCCGGCGCATCGGCCGCGTCAACGGTCAGCAACGCGATGTTGGCTGCCGAAAAGATGCCGGCTGCGGCGAGCGTGCGGGCGGGAAACCTCGCCGCCGTCGCGGCCATGTCGAAGATGCGGCCGGAGAACAGATAGCCGACGACGAAGTAGACCCAGCGGTCGGCGAACTGGTCGATCACGATCGAGCCCGTCTCGACCGGCAGGATGTTGAGCACCACGGCGAGGCCGAGCAGGACTGCGGGCCCGGCCGCTGCCAGCAGCCGCGTCACCACGAAGAAGACGGCAAGAACGTAGATGAACCAGATGGTGCCGTAAGGCTCCAGCGGGATCATCAGGAGGTCGTGGAGCGAGACCCCGTGGTTACCCTCGTTGGGGACGGCAAGCCGGATGCCGATCTGGATGAGGCTCCACAGGACGTAGAAGTAGGCGAAGTGGAGGACCTTGTCGTCGAGATAGCGCGCCCATGGCCGCTCGAGCGCACGGGCAAGGAAGAGCCCGGAGATCATGAAGAACAGCGGCATGCGGAAGGCCGCGGCGAAAGCGACGACGTCGCCCATGAAGCTGTGACTGCCGAGCGCCAGTTCGACACCCAGGGTGGAGTGCATCATGACCACGAGGATGATCGACAGGCCCTTGGCATGGTCGACCCAGGCGATGCGCGAGGAAGCGGCGTTCTGCATGACGTGTCTCACAGCGGGACAGCGGTATTCTTCGCCGGGTCTCCTGCAAGTCGCAGGCCGTGGCACGGTCCCCATTGCGCCGGCGGCCGCGGCGTACTAGGTGATTGTGACGGCGCCGGCAATCCGCTAGGTTCGCTACCGGCAGGGCCGAGCGGCCCGTGGCACCCGTAGCTCAGTTGGATAGAGCGCTGCCCTCCGAAGGCAGAGGTCACAGGTTCGAATCCTGTCGGGTGCGCCAATTCAGAAAACCTAGCATCTTCCCCGGGCCCTGCGCCCAAGCCTCAGATCTGCCATGCGTCCCGGACGTCCCCGACCGTAAAGCGGGAGTACCTGCGAAGCGCGCGACTTTTCAATCCCGTCCGGCCGGAATCGCAGGCACCGGCGACGATCACATCGGACTTTCGCAAACCCCGAGGCTTGCCGTAAGATGCCGCAGAATCACTGTTTGCGCGCGGAGTCGAGCGGTAAACATGAGAACTGGTGCGAGTGGGGCGGGCGTGGAAATTCGCCAGGTGGATCCGCGTTCGGGCATTGGCAGGGAGATGTTCGACGGCTCCTCGGCCGAACAGATCAGGCGCTACGGACGCGACGGCGGGCGGCGCGTGGACGATCTGGCGCGGGACGAGGTGGTCTTCGTGGTCGCGCTGCTCGACGGACGGCCGGCGGGATGCGGAGCCGTGGTGCCGCTGGAGCCGGGCACCGGGGAACTAAGCCGGATCTACGTGGACGAATCCGCAAGGCGCCGCGGCGTCGCCAAGGCCATCATGAACTGGCTGGAAGAGTATGCCCGTAGCCGGTACGAGCGCCTGGTGCTCGAGACCGGCACGGCACAGCAGGAATCGATCTTCCTCTACGAGTCGCTAGGCTACACGCCCATCAAATGCTGGGGTGAGAGCGAACACAATCCGCGTAGCCGGTGCTACGAGAAGCGACTGAAATAGGCCGTCGTCAGCCGAACAGCGACCGCGCCATCTCGGCGTGGAGCACGAGTGTTTCCTCCAGCGGCCGCAGCTCGATCCTAAGATCTGCCTCGGCGCGCGCGCCCGACACCCGGCACGGCATCGGCTGCGGCGGGACGGATCCTTCGGCCGGGAAACCGAATTCCGCATCGGGAATGAAGGCCTTCACCATTTCCGCCAGTTCGCCCAGCGACACGTCGTAGCCGCCGGTGTTGTACATGGCATGGCCGAGCTTCGGCTGATCCGCCAGGCGGGCATATACCTCCGCGGCATCGTCGACCCACAGCACCGACGTGCGCTGGCTTGCCGGATACGGAAACCGCATCCCGCGCCCAAGCGCGGGGGCGGTGACGAAATCGTTCGACCAGCGGCTCACGCCCTTGTCCTTGAACGGGCTGTGGCAGACGCTCGGCCGCACGCCGACCAGTTCGATCCCGCTTTGTGCGGCCATCCTCGGGGCAAAGAACTCGACCGCATGCTGGGTCAGCCGGAACACGTAAGGCGGGTCCACGAAACGTGTGTCGTCCTCGGTGATCTCGCGATCGCCATGCTCGTCCTGGTCGCCATAGACGCCGATGGAACTCTCGTAGACGACGCGAGGGACGCCCGCGGCGGCTGCCACCTCGAACACGTTCATGGCGCCGACGATGTTGACCTGGACCGTCCGCAGGTGCTCGACCTCGGTTTCCTCGCCGTAGCGGACCTCCCGGTTCACGATGACGTCGGGCTTCTCGCGCCGAACCACCGACAGCATTCCAGCGGCATCGGCGATACTTCCCTGGTGCACGGATACCGGCCGTGGTAGCGCGACCCGCCACGGCTGAGGCACCTCGTCGAAGCAGACCACCTCGTGGTCGCGCGCGAGCAGGCGCCCGACAATGCTCTGGCCGAACCAGCTGGTCCCGCCGGTAATCAAGACCTTCATGTCAGTCCGAGGATCCCAGATAGATGCGCACGACACTCGCCTCGACGATGCGGGTCACGTCGTCGAGGGTGATGCCGATGTGTTGTTCCATGATCTTTGCCGCCCTGTCGCCGTCACGCGTGGCAAGCGCCTCGAGGATCGCATCGTGGCCGACAAAGGTGATGCCGCGCCTCCGCGGCTGTTCCATGGCCACCTGGCGGACAAAGCGGATGCGCGAGTTGATGTCGTTGATGAGCCGGTCGACCTCGGGGTTCCCCGATGCCGCGGCAATGGCGCAGTGAAAGGCCTCGTCGTGCTCGACGATTCCGGCCGGCGTCAGCGTCTCGCTGATCTCCTTGACGGCCGCCCACTGGGCACGCAGCCGTTCAAGATCCTCGGCACTCGCGCGTTCACAGAAGAGACGGACCGACAGCGTCTCGATCGCGCCGCGAACCTCGAACAGCGAACGGATGATGTTGATGTCCAGCGGCTGGCGAAAGAATCCCTTGTTGGGAACCAGCGTCATCAGGCCTTCGCTGACCAGCCGGTTCAGGGCCTCGCGCACGGGCGTGCGACTGACGTTGAGCTCGGCCGCCAGGGCCACCTCGTTCACATGCTCGCCGGGCCGCAGCTCGTAATCCGTCGCCTTTGCCCGAAGCACCTCGTAGACCCGTGAGCGTGTGTCGGCGGTTCTGGTTCGGCCTGTCACTGACCACCCCCCTTGCGGTCAATGTCCAAGGGTCGTATCCACGCCGCGTTCAAAACCCGGAACCGGCGCCGCAATCTCCGGGTCGATGACCACATCGACGACGTACGGTCCGCCGTGATCCAGACCCCGCCTCAGCGCAGCGGCCAGATCGCCCGGTTGCTCCACTCTCTCTCCGCCGCAACCCATCGCCCGTGCCACAGCGGAGAAATCAACATCGAGGAAGTCGCATTCGCGGTAGCTTCCTAAAGCCTTTTCCTCGAAATGACGCTGAAAACCAAGCGTTGAATTATTGAGCACCACAACCAGAACGGCAATGCCGTAGCGCGCGGCGGTTTCCAGCTCGCCAAGCTGGTAGTAGAAGCCGCCGTCACCGGCAACGCAGATTACCGGCCTGTCGGGCGCCCCCATACGCGCCCCGAGGGCGGCGGCGAACGACCAGCCGATGCTTCCGGTGCCGCGCGGCGACAGGATGGTGCGGCGCGCGCTGTGGATATCGATGTGGCTGAGAACCCAGCCCGAGGCGTAGCTGCCGTCGGCAACCAGGATGGTGGACGCATCGACCACCGCGTTGACCTCGCCAACAACTCGCTCGGGCCGGATCGGCACCGCGCCGGAGGTGACGAGCGGAAGGTTGTCGCGCCTCCATTCGTCCTTGAGGGCGGCAATGCGGCCGCCGTTGTCGCGACGGCCGCCGTTGAGCCCTGCAGAGTCACAGTGGGCCAGAAGGGCGCGCAGCGTCTCGCGCACGTCGCCGACCAGCGCCACTTCGGTGTCAAAGTTGCGCCCGATCTCGCGGGGATCGATGTCGAGGTGCATGAGCCGCGTGCCCGGCGCGAACAACGACCAGTCCGCGTATGCGAGCTGCCCCGTCTTCGACCCGAGGACAAACACGAGGTCCGCTTCGGCGACGACCGCATTGGCAATCCGCCCGCGGCCAAGTCTGCCGCCGGTCTGGTTGCCGATCGCGCCGAGCGCCAGCGGGTGGCTGTCGGGCAGCACCCCGCGCCCGGTCAGCGTCGTGGCAACGGGCAGGTCGAAGCGCTCGGCAAGCAGGCGCACCTCTTCGAACGCTCCCGACGCCATTGCTCCTCCGCCGGCAATGATCACCGGACGCGATGCGCTGGCCAGCGCCTCGGCCGCGCGCGCAATGTCTTCGGGCGCCGCCGTGGTACGCAGCGCGGGGACGGACGCAAACGCGGGCTCGGCATGGACGTCGCCTTCCGCCTGTTCACCGACGACATCGGTCGGACACAGCAGCACCACCGGCCCCGGCCGGCCCGAACAGGCGACCCGATAAGCCTGGCGCACCGCGTCAGGCGCCTGGTCGGGAAAGTCGATGCGTATGATCGCCTTCGCATAGGGAGCGAACGCGGCCTGGTGGTCGAGTTCGCTGTTGGCGTGCCGGTTCCTGAGCCTCAGCGGATGGTCCTGGACGATCGCGATGACCGGTACCGACGAGCGCTGGGCCTCGTAGAGACCGGTCGCCAGGTTGGCCGCACCCGGACCATAGGTGGCGGCGCATATGCCCGGCCGCCCCGACACCTGGGCATAGCCGTGAGCCATGATGGCCCCGTGCTTTTCGTCGTGAATGGTGATGATCCGGGTCACGGATCGGTCAACGGCGTGAAAGAAGTGGATCGGGTCCTCCATCCCGAAAATGCAGTCGACGCCGTAGTTCTTCAGGGTTTCGTACAGGAGCCCGGCAGCGGTTGTTTTCATGCACGCATTCTTTCCGTCGGCTGAGGCGGTTCGAGCTGGTGCCGGGCAGAAACTGGCGGAAGACCGCGGCGGCTCGCCGGGTACACGGAAGTGTATAATATCTTGTATTACGGACATGCCCGTGTCAATCTCGACCGGTGCCCGACGCGCCGCGGACACATCCCGATTGCCGGCGACCGTCGGATCCGCATTCCACTCGACGCCACTTTCCGGAGCCGAGTGACAACTGACATCAGGGAGCGGACGCGGGGAGTGACGAGAGGCGAACTGTCCTCCGGTCCGACCCAAGGGAGGAATCGGCTCATGTTGAGGAAAGCTGTCTGTCTTCTGGGCGCAACGCTGTTTGCCGGCCTGGCCCTGGCCCAGGAGGGGGAGCCAGTCCCCGAGGTTCATTTTCTGAGCTGGCCCACCGCCAGCTACCAGTATCTGGCGGAAGCGGCCAATTACGTCGCCGAGGAGTGGGAGAAGCTCGGCCTCAAGATCCGCATGGATCAGCAGGCGTATCCCAATCCGATGCTCCAGATGTGGTTCAACGATCACGAGTTCGACGTCGTTCTGTCGAATCTCTCCGGTGCGCCGCACCGGCTGGAGCCCGACTTCTTCACCAACACCCAGTTCAACTCGGCCAATACCGCACCGGGCAACTGGAACGTGGGCGAGTATTCCAACCCGGAGCTCGACGAACTGGGCAGGAAGCAGCTCGGCATCTATGACAGCGAGGAGCGCCGCAAGCTCACGCACGAACTGCAGCGCATGATCGTCGAGGAGCAGCCGCTTGCAGTGCTCGCGTCGCCGATCACCATGTTCGCCGTCAACAAGGACAACATGGAGTTCGTCGGTTATCTCGACAGCCCGCAAGGGCTGCGCGCCAATGCCAACCAGGTGCGGATGCGCTCCAAGCGCGACCAGAACCTGGTGCGGGTCGGCTGGACGGTCGAATACACCGTCCTGAACCCGACGGCGGCGCGGACCATCGAGGAAACCGAGCTGGCGGCGCTGATCTATGACCGGCTGATGTGGATCGCGCCCGACGGTTCACCCCAGCTGCGGCTTGCAACCTCCATCGACACCATCGACGACACCTCGCTCGAGGTCACAATCCGCACCGATCACACGTTCTCCGACGGCAAGCCGGTGACGGTCGACGACGTCAAGTTCTCCTTCGACTACATGAAGAAGTGGGAGGCGCCCTACTTCACCGCGCACCTGAAGCGGCTGGAGAGCGTCGAGGTCGTCGATGAGGATACCGTCCGGTTCAAGCTGACCGAACCCTACGCCCCCTTCATCATGAACACGCTCGGCCAGATGTACGTCCTGCCGAAGCATGTCTGGGAGCCGCTGGTCGAGGAGCTCGGACTGGAAAATCCGCAGCAGTACGCCAACGACGACCCGGTCGGCAGCGGGCCGTACACGATCCGCTATCGGCGCGAAGGCTCGGAGCTGTACCTGGCACGCCGCCCCGACCACTTCGACCCGCCGCTGTCCGACATCCTTTACGTGGTGTTCGGCTCGGCGGAGATCGTCGGCCAGTCGTTGAAGTCGGGCGAGATCGACGTTTCGTTCCAGCCCGTCCCGCCGGCCGGTATCGAGGAGTTCAGGAGCCATCCGAGCCTCGAGCTCTACGAGGCCCGCTCGAACGGCATAATCGAGCTGCGCTACAAGACGACCGGCCCGGTCTTCTCGAACCGCGACCTCCGGCGCGCGCTCTACCACGCGATTCCCTACGAGCGCATCAAGGACGAGGTCCTCGGAGGCATGGCCGTGTTGTCATCCACGCCGATCACGCCGGTCAATGCCTACTGGCATAATGCCGACCTGCCCAAGCCGAAGTTCGATCCCGAGAGGGCGCGAGCCATGCTCGAGGAGGCGGGCTTCACGTGGGACGCGGAAGGGCGACTGCACTTCCCGCCGAAGTAGCGGCTGGCCGCAACTGCGGCCGGCCGACAGGACGGAGCTTCGTCGTACCGTGATGGAAGCGCGCAACCTCGAAAAGCGCTATCCAGTCGTGACGGGCGTGCGTTCGCTGTTCTCGTCTGACCGCGGCAAGCATGTGCACGCCGTTGACGGCATCGACTTCCATGTCGAGCGAGGCGAGGTGCTCGGCCTCGTTGGCGAGAGCGGTTGCGGGAAATCGACGACTGCCAAGCTGCTGGTCGGCCTCGAGACGCCGACCGGCGGCACCATCACCCTCGACGACGAGGATCTGGCGGAACTGCGGCGCAAGGATCGGCGCGCCTTCTACCGCCGCGTCCAGATGATCTTCCAGGATCCGTACGGCTCGATCAACCCGAGCCACGACGTGTTCAAGGTGGTATCGCGGCCTCTCGTCTATCAGGGCGTGACCGACCAGGCCGAGATCAGGCGACGCGTACATTCGGCCCTCGAACGGGTCGGCCTGTCGCCGCCGGAGGTCTATCTCTCCAAGCATCCGCACCTGTTGAGCGGCGGCCAGCGCCAGCGCCTGTGCATTGCCCGGGCCATCATCCTCGGGCCGAGCTTTCTGGTCGCCGACGAGCCGATCTCGATGCTCGACGTCTCCATCAAGTGGGACATCATCCGGCTCCTCCGCAGCCTGGTGGCGGAGAGCCGGCTGGCGATGGTCTACATCACCCATGACCTGGCGACGGTTCCCACCATCTGTCATCGCGTCGCCGTCATGTATCTGGGCCGCATCGTCGAGATCGGGCCGACCGAGCAGGTGCTTCGCCGGCCGGTCCATCCCTACACCAGGGCCCTGATCGCCTCGATACCCTCGTCCGACCCGCACCGGATACGGCCGCCGGCGGCGATCAGCGGGGCGATCAATGACGCCATCCAGCTCCCCGCCGGCTGCCGGTTCCGCGATCGCTGTCCGATCAGCAACGAGGTCTGCGCGTCGCAGGATCCCCGGCTTCGGACCGTCGACGGCCGCGACGTGGCCTGCCACCGGGCCGACGAGCACGCCGGCACCGAGGAGGAGGCTGCCATGGGGGCGATCCGGTGAGACGCTACATCGCCCGCCGCACCGTGCACATGGTGATCACGCTGTTCGCCATGATCACCATCATGTTCTTCCTGTTCCGGCTGCTGCCGGGCGATCCCACCATGACGGTGGTGAGCTCGGCCATGTACCCCAAGGCACAGGAGGCGATGCGGGCGCAATACGGCCTCGACCGGCCGCTGCTGGAACAGTACCTCCTGTATCTCAGGAACTACGCCACCTTCGATTTCGGCTATTCCTTTCACAGCTCGCGGTCGGTGAGCGAGATGCTCAGTGGGCGGATCGTCAACACGCTCGTCCTGATCCTGCCGTCGATGATC
>CAZSNL010000011.1:23834-48471 GCA_964608275.1 uncultured Hyphomicrobiales bacterium
ATCGTGGCCTACGGTCTTGGCGCCCTGTTCGGCGCCCTGCTGGCCTGGTACCGGGGCGGCCGGTCGGAGGTGACGATCGTGTTCATGTCGACGGCAGTGCAGGCAGCGCCGGTGTTCTGGGTGGGAATGCTCGCCATCCTGCTGTTCTCGATCAAGCTCGGCTGGTTCCCGTCCGGCCACATCGTCACTCCGGGGGCGTTTCCCGACCTGAGCTGGCGCATGTACCTGTCGGCCGATTTCCTGCACCACCTGGCGCTGCCGTTCCTCGTCCATACGGCGTACCAGTTCTGCTTTCCGCTGCTTCTGATGCGGTCGAGCATGTTGAGCACGATTGGCGAGGACTTCGTCGAGCTGGCACGGATCAAGGGGCTGCCGGAGCGGCGCGTCCTCTTCAATCACGCCGCGCGCAATTCGCTGCTGCCGGTCGCCACCACCATACCGATGATCCTCGGCTGGGCGCTCGCGGGTTCGGTGGTCATCGAGACGGTGTTTTCCTGGCCCGGCCTCGGCCTGCTGATGATCGAGGCGGTCCAGCGGTCGGATTATCCGGTGGTCCAGGCGGCGTTCTTCCTGATCGCGGTGCTCACGGTACTGGGAACGTTTGCCGCCGATCTCCTCTACGGCGTTCTCGATCCGAGGATCGTCTATGACTGAGGCCCGGCGATGAACTGGATCGTCCACTTCGTCCGCGCCGTGCACCAGTCGAGGTCCGGCCGGATCAGCCTTTACGTCATCATCTTCTGCATCCTGCTCGCCATATTCGGACCGCTGATCGCCCCGTACGGGCCGTTCGAGCGGATATACGATGCCAACGACAGGTTGGTGAGGCTTTCGCCGCCGTCGGCATCGCACTGGCTCGGGACGACACTGCTCGGTCGTGACGTCTTCAGCCAGATGCTCTGGGGCGCCCGGCCCGCCCTCATCGTCGGCTTCATGACCGCGTTCGGCGTCGCCGTGATCGGCGTCAACATCGGCCTGATCGCCGGTTATTTCGGCGGTCGCATCGATGCCATCATGATGCGGATCACCGACATCTTCCTCGGACTGCCGTTCCTGCCCTTCATCATCGTCATGCTCGCCATCACCGGCCGCAGCACGACGACGATCATCGTCGCCATGACGCTGATCATGTGGCGCTCGGCGGCGCGGGTCATCCGCGCCCAGGTGCTGTCGATCAAGCAGATGCCGTTCGTTACCGCGGCACGAACCACCGGCGCCGGAGACTTCACCATCCTCTACCGGGAGATTGCGCCCAATATCATGCCGATCGCGCTGGTCAACATCGCCTTTTCGCTCGCCTGGGCCATCATCACCGAGGCCAGCATCGGTTTTCTGGGCTATGGCGACCCGGCCGTCATGAGCTGGGGCTCGATCATTCACTACGCCTACGCCTCGCAGATGATGTACAACGCGCCATGGTGGGTGATCCCGCCGGGTATCGCCATCATGGTGCTTGTCTCGGCGGTGTACTTCGTCGGTCGCGCCTACGAGCACGTCGTCAACCCGCGCCTGGCTGTCCAGTGATGTGGAAGGAGCGCGAGGAACCCGTGGAGCCGGAAGCGCCTCCCAGGCTTCAGGTCCGCAACCTGACCGTCCGCTTTGCCACCCGCAGGGGGGTGGCGCAGGCACTGGACGACGTCTCGCTCTCGGTTCCGATCGGTGCCAGCGTCGGCCTCGTCGGCGAATCAGGATGCGGCAAGAGCACGTTGATGAAGGCGATCGTCGGCGTGCTGCCACCCAATGCCGAGATCATCGACGGTTCGGTGGTATTCCGCGGCATCGATCTTGTCACCGCCGATCCGGAAACCGTGCGCCGGCAGCGTTGGGCAGGCATCTCGATGATCACCCAGAGTGCCCTCAACGCCCTCGATCCGGTCCACCGCGTGGGTGACCAGATCGTGGAGGCGATCCGCGCCCACACCGACATGTCGCGCCATGAGGCGGCGGCACGGGCGAAGGAAATGCTGGCCATGGTCGGCGTCGATCCGGGACGGTTCCGGGCATACCCGCATCAGCTGTCCGGCGGCATGCGCCAGCGTGCCATCATCGCCATGGCGTTGGTGCTGAGGCCCGACCTGGTGCTCGCCGACGAGCCGACGACATCACTCGACATGATCGTGCAGGATCAGATCTTCCGGCGCATCCGAAAGCTCCAGTCAAAACTGGGCTTCTCGATGCTGCTGGTCACCCATGATCTCGGGGTGGTCATGGAGAACTGCAGCCGGATCGCGGTCATGTACTCCGGCGGGATCGTCGAAGAAGGTCCGATGGCATCGGTGATCGACACACCGTTCCATCCCTATACGCTGGGCCTGAAGAACTCCCTGCCCCGCATTGATCGCGCCGCCGAACCGATCGCCATACCAGGCGTACCGCCGGATCCGGTGGCCATGCCGCACGGCTGCCGCTTCGCGCATCGGTGCCCGTTCGCGCTTGCGATCTGCACGCGCGAACAGCCGCCGCTGGCGGCTGTCGGCGCGGGTCACCGGGCCGCCTGTCACCGCGCGGCCGAGATGCCGGCCTTGCGGGGCAAGGCGGCCGCTTACGAGACCTGGCTGTCGACCGAGGCCGCACGAGCCATGGCCGGTGCCGGCGTACCGTGAGGTGCGCCGGGGGCAACCTTCACAGCAAGGAACGGAAAGCCGAAATCATGTCCATTCCGGAGCCTGTCACCGCGATCGCAAGGGATGCGCTGAACTGGCGGCGCGAGCTGCATGCTCACCCCGAACTCCTGTTCGACCTTCCGCGAACGTCCGGGTTCGTGGCCGACAAGCTGCGATCGTTCGGATGCGACGAGGTGGTCACCGGAATCGCAACGTCCGGTGTCGTCGCGGTGATCCGTGGCAGGCAGCAGACCTCGGGGCGGGTGATCGGCCTCAGGGCAGACATGGATGCCCTGCCCATCGAGGAGATCGGCAACGCCAACTACCGATCCACCATACCCGGGCGGATGCACGCCTGCGGGCATGACGGACACACGGCGATGCTGTTGGGTGCGGCAAGACATCTGGCCGCGACCCGGCACTTCGACGGCACCGCCGTGCTCGTGTTCCAGCCGGCGGAAGAAGGCGGCGCCGGGGCGCGGGTGATGATCGACGAAGGCCTCATGGAACGCTTCGGCATCCAGGAAGTCTACGCCCTGCACAACCGCCCCGGTCTGCCGGTCGGAAGCTTTGCCTTGCGCGAAGGGCCGCTGCTTGCCGCATCCGACCGGTTCGTCGTCCGGATCGAAGGCAGGGGCAGCCACGCGGCCGCGCCCCATCGGGCGGTGGATCCGGTACTGGTTGCCGCGCACATGACGGTGGCCCTGCAGTCGGTCGTCTCCCGGAATGTCGACCCGCTGGACCCTGCGGTCCTCACGGTGGCCCAGATCAGCGGCGGGCACGCGATGAACGTCATCCCCGCAGAGGCCGAGGTCACGGGTACGATCAGGACGTTCTCGGCCAATGTCCGATCACTGATGGAGGCCCGGTTCAGCGAGGTTGCCGCCCGGGTTGCCGAGACGTTCGGCGCGACGGCGATCGTCGACTGGCTGCCGGGCTACCCGGTGACGGCCAACGACGCGGAACGCACGGCACTCGCTGCCGCCGCTGCCGCATCGGTTGCCGGGGCGGGCGATGGGGTGACAACCTGCACGCCGGACATGGTGTCGGAAGACTTTTCGTACATGCTGGAAGCCCGGCCGGGGGCTTTCGTCTGGATCGGCAACGGCCCGTCGGCCGACCTCCATCACCCAGCATACGACTTCGACGACGATGCGATCCCTTACGGCATCGCCTTCTGGACCCGGCTGGTCGAGCAGAACTGCCCGGTGTCGTGAGGCGCGCGGAGCCTTCAGGACTCCTGTACCACCTCCACCACGCCGACCACCTTGTCCAGCGGCAGCGTGAACGCGAGCCCGTTGCCGGGCACATCGAGTTCCGCAGCGCGCTCGATTTCACGAAGCACGTCGTCGCAAACCGCCGCAGGGACCACGGTGAAGATGATCTCCTTCTCCGGCTCGATCTGAATCCCGAACACCCGCAGCTGTTCGTTCTTGCCGATGCCGCGGCCGGGCATCACCGTGCCGCCGTGCGCGCCGGCATTCATGCTCGCTTCCAGGACGGTATCCCCCCATCCCTTCCTGACGATTGTCACGATGAGTTGCGGATTCTCCATCGATTACTCCTTGGCGCGGGCAATGACGCGGATGATCACGCCGAGCGTCATGACCGACAGTATCGGCGCCAGCGCGACCAGGGCAATGAACCCGAGCCCGTCCTCGAGCGGATCCCGGCTACCGTTGGCGGCCGCTGCACCCAGCGCCAGCGCCAGGAGAAACGTGTTGGCCAGCGGGCCGGTCGCCACCCCTCCAGCATCTATGGCTATCGAAATGTAGTTCTTCTCGCTGATCACCACCATCGCGATGGCGGCGAGGTAGCCGGGCACGATGAGCCACAGCAACGGTATGCCGTACTCGATGCGAAGCAGGCCGATCGCCACCCATGTCGCCACGCCGGCAGCAATCGTCCGCAACACGAGCGGAGCCGGTATGGAGCCCAGCGACGCTTCGTCGATCTGGTCGGCAAGAATGCGGACCGCGGGTTCGCCCCAGGTCGTCGTGAACCCGAGCAGCACGCCTATGCCCGCCAGCAGCAGGGGGTTGGTCGCCAGTCCCAGCGCCTCGCCGATCGCCGCACCAAACGGCAGGAAGCCGACATTCACGCCAAGCAGGAAGAGGAACAGCCCGACGGCAGCGAGGCCGGTACCGGTAAGAACGTCGCGCACCTGGCGCAATGGCAGGTTGAGCACGAAGATCTGGAACACGAGAAACAGGACCAGCAGCGGCGTCATCGCCAGCAGGACGCTGGACGCCGTGCTTGCCACGTCGGCGATCCACGGCGTGTCCATCACCACAGGATACCCATGGCAAGCACGGCGATGATGGCGCCCGTGGACGCTATGCCCATCACGCCGAATCCGTCTGACACCGCGTCACGGCCGGCCATCACCGCGGTCAGCCCGAGGGTGAGCGAGATCACCACCGGCGCCGTCAGGACACCGGTCGTCGCGCTGCCGGCGTCAAAGGCAAGCGGCACGAAGTCCGCCGGCGCGATGAACCCCAATCCCAGGATGAGCACGTAGGCCCCGCAGATCAGGTACTTGATCGACCAGCCGAAAATGATGCGCGCAATCGCCAGGGCGGTCAGTCCGGCCACCCCCAGTGCAATGACGGTCACCACCGAAACCTGCGGGATCCGCCCTTCGGAAACAGTATCGACCTGCGAGGCGAGGACGAGGACGTCCGGTTCCGCCACGGTGACGGCAAAGCCAAACCCGAATGCCACGAACAGGATCAGCAGGAGCGACCCCCTACGCGGAAGCTCGGCGCCGATATAGCGGCCCATCGGCAGCACGCCGAGATCGACGCCGATGAACAGCAGCAGCATCCCCGCCACGGCAAGGCCGGTGCCGAATACGAACTGGAAGAACACCGCCGCCGGCGCATGCACGATTGTGAACTGAAGAAGGCACACGACCGCGAAGAGCGGTGCCACGGCCTTGAGGACATCAAGGAAGTTCTTCCTGAGGATCGGTCCCATGGCGCGGGATGTTAGATCAGCCGACCGTCGCCGACCAGATACGGCGAGATCCCCGACGGCCGACAGGATGCTACGGGATGGCCGCCGGGACGCGGAAAGGGGGCCTTCGGTCGGAGATGATATTCGTCGACGATTGCCGTAGCTTCCTCCCCGAGTCGAAGCGACCGATCCGATCACTGGAGACGCCATGGAACGCAACACGGTCAGGGTCGACCCGGCGGACGCTCATTTGCGCACCGTTGCCGACGTCGTCGCCGCGATGGGTACCGATCCCGAAACCGGGTTGACGACGGACGAGGCGCGGGCCCGCCTGCAGCAGTTCGGTCGCAACGAGCTCACCGCCGAGAAGCCGGTGCCTGCCTGGCGCAGGTTCCTCGACCAGTTCACCGACGTCCTGGTCATCCTGCTCATCGTCGCGTCGCTGATTTCCGGCGTCCTGTGGTTCATCGAGCGCACCGCGGCCCTGCCCTACGAAGCCATCGCCATTCTCGCCATCGTGTTCCTGAACGCGGTGATGGGGTTTCTTCACCAGTCGCGTGCCGAGAAGGCGGTGGCGACCCTGAAGCAGATGGCCGCCGCTCAGGCGACGGTGATCCGTGATGGCGAAATGCGGCGGATACCAGCGGTCGAACTGGTCCCGGGCGACATTCTACTCATCGAGGAAGGCGACACCATTGCCGCCGACGCGCGGCTGATCCAGTCGACGTCGCTGCAGACGGCGGAAGCCGCGCTGACTGGCGAAAGCCTGCCGGTGTCCAAGGACACCGCGCCCCTTGCACGCGAAGCGGCGGTGGGTGACCGCCACAACATGGTGTTCAGCGGCACCTCCGCCACCTACGGGCGCGGGCGCGCGGTGGTGACCGCAACCGGCATGGCGACCGAGATGGGCCAGATCGCTGGCCTCCTCGAAGCGACCCCCGAGGAGGAAACGCCGCTTCAGAAAGAGCTCGATCGTGTTGGTCGGTTGCTCGGGCTGGCGGTCATGGTCATCGCCGCGGTGATCATCGCCACCATACTCGTGTTCGAGGACATCTCCGGCTGGGCGGTCGTCTTCGACGTGTTGATCCTTGGTGTCGCCCTTGCCGTCGCGGCCGTCCCCGAAGGATTGCCCGCCGTCGTGACAGCCGTCCTGTCGCTGGGAGTACAGCGGATGGCCCGCCGCAATGCGATCGTCCGCCGCCTCGCAGCAGTGGAAACGCTCGGCTCCGCCGACGTGATCGCCTCGGACAAGACAGGAACCCTGACCCGCAACGAGATGACAGTGCTGCGGGTGGTAACGGCGAGCGGCAGCATCGAACTGGGCGGCATCGGCTACGCGCCGCAGGGGACTGTCCGACCCACCGATGGAGGCACCCTCGACGGCGCGCTGCGGACGGAAGTGATCCGCACCCTTGCCGCGGCCGATCGCGCCAACAATGCCGTCCTGCAGGAGCAGGGCGGGCGCTGGTATGTCCAGGGAGATCCCACCGAAGGCGCGCTCATCGTCGCCGCCCGCAAGGCGGGGCTCGAGCCGCAGGCCCTCGATGCCCGTTTCGATCGCGTGGGCGAGATTCCGTTCTCGTCGGAACGCAAGCTGATGAGCACGATCCACGCCGATGCGGAGCGCCAGCACCTGCGCGCGTTCACCAAGGGGGCACCCGACGTGCTGCTGGCCCGGTGCACCCACGAACTGGTCGGTGACGAGGCACGTCCGCTGACGGAGCAACGCCGCGCCGAGATCCTGGCGGCGAACGAGGAGCTCGCAGGCGAGGCCATGCGCACGCTGGCGATCGCCTTTCGCTCCATTCCCGGCAACGCCCACTCGACCGAGGTGCCGACCGACGACGTCGAGCGCGATCTCGTGCTTCTCGGCCTCGTCGGCATGATCGATCCGCCGAGGGAGGAAGCCCGGGAGGCGATCGCCAGGGCGCGGGCGGCAGGGATCCGCTCGATCATGGTGACCGGCGATCACCCCCGCACCGCCGCGGTGATAGCCGCGGAACTCGGCATCAGCGCCGACGGGCGTGCGGTGACCGGCGCCGATCTGGAGACGATGTCGCAGGTGGAACTCGAGGAAACCGTGCGGCAGGTTTCGGTGTTCGCCCGCGTCGACCCCCGCCACAAGCTGCGCATCGTCAAGGCCCTGCAGAGCGAAGGACTGACGGTCGCGATGACCGGAGACGGCGTGAATGACGCGCCGGCGCTGAAGACTGCGGACATCGGCGTGGCAATGGGTATCACCGGGACAGACGTGTCGAGGGAAGCCGCCGACATCGTGCTCGCAGACGACAACTTCGCCACCATTGTCGCAGCCGTGGAGGAAGGCCGCGCCATCTTCTCCAACATCCGCAAGTTCCTGCGCTACCTGCTGTCGTCGAACATCGGCGAGGTGATGACCATGTTCTTCGGCGTCCTCCTCGCCGATGTCATCGGGCTGGTGGCAGGTCCCGGCGAACTGGTCCTGCCATTGCTGGCTACGCAGATCCTGTGGATCAACCTGGTCACCGACGGGGCGCCGGCGATCGCGCTCGGGCTCGACCCGGCCGATGCCGACACCATGCGCCGCCCGCCACGCCCGCGAGGCGAGGGTGTCCTCACGCGCCGGATGTGGGGTGGCATCGTCTTCGTCGGGATGATCATGGCCGGCGGCACGTTGCTGGTCCTCGACGCCAGCCTGCCGGGCGGATTGATTGGCGGCAACGGTACCCTGGCGTACGCCCAGACGATGGCCTTCACCACACTCACCCTGTTCCAGCTCTTCAACGTCTTCAATGCCCGCTCGGACGATCACAGCGCATTTCGCGGATTGTTCGGAAATCGCTGGCTGTGGCTCGCCGTCGGGCTGTCGCTGCTCCTGCAGGTTGCCGTCGTCTACACGCCGTTCCTGCAGGAGGCGTTCTCGACCGTGCCACTGGGCATCACGGACTGGCTGCTCTGCGGCGCCGTCGCAAGCTCTGTGCTCTGGCTCCGGGAACTGGCCAAACTCGTCTTCAGGCCGGCGTCGGCGGTACTGTCGCACGGGTAGGTGAAGGGGCGGGCCGACGCAAAGGTCCCGCTGATGGACGAAGAGCCGACTGGGTCGGAGGCGGCGGAAGCGGAAGCGCCAACGCACTGGCCGTGTCCCGGATTGGGACACTTGTCCGTGTACAGTACACCGCACTTCGAGCATCTCGCCTGCGACGGTCAAGCCGGCTGTGCTTTGTGGCGGGAACAGGTATATTTCCCAGGTCGTTATGGACGGCGGAGCTGCGCACGCATTACCGGGCAAGCTCGCCGGATCTTGCTTGAGGCAACACCATGAGCACTGATCATGCTTTGGAATCCCCGAGACGTTTCCGCTTTCCCACCGCCTTCACGATCCTCTTCGGCCTGATCATCGTCGTTGCCGTTCTCACCTGGATCATTCCTGCCGGTCAGTATCAGCGCGTGCACAACCCGGCACTCGACCGCGAGGTGGCCGTCGCGGGGACCTACGAGCGGACCGACCCGAACCCGCAAGGCGTGTTCGACGTCATCATGGCGCCGATTGCGGGCCTGTACGATCCGGCCACCAACCAGGCCAATGCGATCGACGTGGCGTTGTTCGTCCTCGTCATCGGCGGCTTCATCGGCGTCGTCTCGGCCACCGGTGCCATCGATGCCGGCATCACCAGCGCCATGAAGCGGCTGGAGGGTCGCGAGAAGTGGATGATCCCGGTGCTGATGGCGCTGTTTGCCTTCGGCGGCACCACGTACGGCATGGCCGAGGAGACGCTTGCCTTCTACGTGCTGCTGATCCCGGTGATGATCGCTGCCCGCTATGATGCGCTCACGGCGGTGGCCATCATCCTGCTCGGCGCCGGCGTCGGCGTGCTCGGCTCGACCGTCAACGCGTTTGCGACCGTCATCGCCTCGAATGCGGCCGGCATACCCTTTACCGAAGGGATCGTGCTGCGGCTGGTCATCCTCGGCCTGTGCTGGCTCGCCTGCGTCATCTACGTCATGCGTTATGCCGAGCGCGTTCGGGAGGACCCGTCCGCGTCGATCGTCTATGACATGAAGGCCGAGAACGAAGCGCATTTCCTCTCCGGCAACGGCGACGCCACCCCCGAGTTCACCGGCCTGCACAAGGTCGTTCTCGCCATCTTCGCGGTGACCTTCGTGGTGATGGTCTGGGGTGTTCTGGCTGCGGACTGGTGGATGGGCGAGATGACCGGGCTGTTCCTCGCCGCGGCGATCATCGTCGGCGTGGTCAGCTGGCAGGGCGAACAGAAGTTCGTCAACGCCTTCCTCGATGGCGCGCGAGGCCTGCTCGGCGTTGCGCTCATCATCGGGCTGGCGCGCGGCATCGTGGTGATCATGGACGCCGGCAAGATCAGCGACACGATCCTGCACTGGGCGGAGCTGTCGGTCGCCGGCCTCGGCGCGGTCGCCTTCATCAACGTGATCTACTGGGTGGAGGTGCTCCTGTCCTTCTTCGTGCCGTCGTCGTCGGGCCTCGCGGTGCTGTCGATGCCGATTCTCGCGCCGGTAGCGGACTTCGCCGGCGTCGGCCGCGACCTCGTGGTGACCGCATATCAGTCGGCGAACGGGCTGGTGAACCTCATCAACCCGACGTTTGCGGTGGTGATGGGCGCACTCGCCATCGGTCGTGTGCCGTATGAACGCTGGCTGCGGTTCATGTGGCCGCTGCTCGTCATTCTCACGATCATCATCATGGCGTGCCTGAGCATCGGGACCATGTTCTGAAGGAGAGCACGATGGCCATCACCTACGGTGTCCACTCCGAAGTGGGCAAGCTCAGACGCGTGCTGGTCGACCGGCCAGGCGCGGCACTTGCCCGGCTGACCCCGTCGAACTGCCATGACCTCCTGTTCGACGACGTGCTGTGGGTCAAGCAGGCTCGCGTCGAGCACATGACCTTCGTCGACGCGATCCGCTACCGTGGCGCCGAAGTGGTGTTCCTGCGCGAGCTGCTGGCGGAGACGATGCGGGACCCCGAGGCCCGCCGATGGCTGCTCGAGCGGCGGATTAACGAGAACACCGTCGGCGTCGGCCTCGCCGACGATCTTCGCGCGGCGCTGATGGAAACGGATGCGGATGCGCTGTCGCTGATCCTGATGGGCGGCATGAACCGGGCCGAACTGCCGATCCCGCCGAAGGGCGCGTTCGTGACGATGCTCCGGCCGGAGGACTTCGTCCTGCCGCCGCTGCCCAACCACCTGTTCACCCGCGACACGACCTGCTGGATCTATGACGGCGTCACCCTCAACCCGATGCGCTGGGAGGCCCGCAAGCTGGAAACGGTCAACATCGCCGCCGTCTACCGTTTCCACCCGGACTTTCGCGATGCGGACTTCCCCGTATGGTGGGGCGATCCGGATCGCGATTATGGCCTCGCCATGCTCGAAGGCGGCGACGTCATGCCAATCGGCAACGGCATCGTGCTGGTCGGCATGGGCGAGCGCACCACTCCGCAGGCCGTCGGCCAACTTGCCAGGGCCCTGTTCGCGCAGGGCGGCGCGGAACGCGTCATCGCATGCAAGCTGCCAATCGAGCGGGCCACGATCCATCTGGACACGGTCTTCACCTTCTGCGACCGCGACCTGGTGACCCTCTACCCGGAAGTCGTCGACGGCATCACCAGCTATTCCCTGCGGCCGGGCGAGGAAGAATGGCAGATCGACGTCCGCGAGGAAGAAGGCCACCTCACCGAGGTCGTCGCCGAGGCCCTCGGCCTCAAGGAACTGCGCGTGGTGCAGACCGGCGGCGATGCCTACATCGCCGAACGCGAGCAGTGGGACGACGGCAACAACGTGATCGCGCTCGAACCGGGCGTCGTCGTCGCCTATGACCGCAACACCTACACCAATACCCAGCTCCGCAAGGCCGGCGTCGAGGTCATCACGGTGCCGGGCGCCGAACTCGGTCGCGGTCGCGGCGGCGGCCACTGCATGACCTGCCCGCTGATCCGCGATCCCGTTTGAGGACCATTCGATGCCCGTCAACCTGAAAGGCCGCAGTGTCCTTAAGCTGCTCGATTTCACCCCCGGCGAGATCCGGTTTCTGCTCAAGCTGGCTGCATCGCTGAAACAGGCCAAGTACGGTGGCTACGAACAGCAGCGCCTGAAAGGCAAGAACATCGCGCTGATCTTCGAGAAGACGTCGACCCGCACCCGGTCCGGCTTCGAGGTCGCGGCCTACGATCAGGGCGCGCACGTCACCTATCTCGGACCGACGGGGACCCAGATCGGAACCAAGGAGTCGATGAAGGACACCGCCCGCGTCCTCGGCCGGCTGTACGACGGCATCGAGTATCGCGGTTTCGGGCAGGAGCAGGCGGAGATCCTCGCCGCCCATGCCGGCGTGCCGGTCTACAACGGCCTCACCGACGAGTTCCACCCGACCCAGGTGCTCGCCGACTTCCTGACCATGCGCCAGTACACCCGCAAGCATCTGTCGCAGATCATCTTCTGCTTCCTTGGCGATGCCGGCAACAACATGGGCACTTCCTTGATGTCGGGGGCGGCGCTGATCGGAATGGACATCCGGCTCGGCGCGCCGAAGGCGTGCTGGCCCGACCCGGCGCTGGTGGATCAGTGCCGCGCCATCGCCGAGCGGACCGGGGCGAAGATCACGCTTACCGAGGATCCGGTCGAAGCCGCTCGGGGCTGCGACTTCGTCTACACCGACGTGTGGGTCTCCATGGGCGAGCCGGATTCCGTCTGGGAGGACCGGATCAAGCTTCTCACCCCCTACCGCGTCACCACCGAGATCATGGCGGCGACCGGCAACCCGCACGCCAAGTTCATGCACTGCCTGCCGGCCTTCCACAACCGCGAGACCGAGATCGGCGAGAAGATCTACCAGCAGTTCGGCATCGAAAGCATGGAGGTCACCGAAGAGGTGTTCGAATCCGACGCCTCCATCGTCTTTGACCAGGCCGAGGACCGGATGCACACCATCAAGGCGCTCCTCGTCGCGACGCTGGGCAGCTGACATGCGCGTGGTCGTGGCACTCGGCGGCAACGCGCTCCTGAAGCGCGGAGAGCCGATGACGGCGGATGTCCAGCGCGCCAACGTGCGAACCGCAGCCGCCTCGATAGCGGAACTTGCGCGCGAGCACGACATCATCGTCGCCCACGGCAATGGACCGCAGGTCGGGCTGCTGGCCCTGCAGGCGGCCGCCTACAAGGCGGTGCCGCCGTATCCGCTCGACATCCTCGGCGCCGAGAGCGTGGGCATGATCGGCTACCTGGTGGAACAGGAGCTGACCAACGCCCTGCCCGCCGACACGAGGCTCGCCACGCTGCTCACCCAGATCGAGGTCGATCCCGACGATCCGGCGTTCGATACGCCGGAAAAGCCGATCGGTCCCGTCTACGACGACGCGGAAGCGGCAAGGGCACGCGAAGCCCACGGCTGGCCGATGGTCGAGGAGAGCCCGGGAAAGTGGCGACGGGTCGTTCCGTCGCCGTTGCCGAAGCACATCACCCAGATCGAGACGATCCGGCTGCTTGGCGATGCGGGCGTGGTGGTCATCTGTGCCGGCGGTGGCGGCATCCCCGTGGTCCGCAACGCCGATGGCGATCTCGAAGGTCTCGAGGCGGTAATCGACAAGGACCGCGCCGCCGGGCTGCTCGCCGAAGAGCTGTCCGCCGACGCCTTCCTGATGCTGACGGACGTGGATGCGGTCTATCTCGACTGGGGAACGCCGCGGCAGCGGCCGCTGGGTACGATCGACCCGGAGACACTTTCCACGATGACGTTTGCCGCCGGCTCGATGGGGCCGAAAGTCGAGACCGCCTGCGCCTTCGCATCGGTCAAGGGCCGCATGGCCGGCATCGGCCGCCTGGAGGACGCCCGCGCCATTCTCGAGGGCCGCGCAGGTACCCGGGTCACAAAAGGGGCATAGGGCGTCGCCGGAAAGGCTGCCCGGGCATGGGCAGGCGGGCCTTATGCCCCCGTGGTCATTGGTCTCAGGATGCCTTGACTTCGATCCGGCGCGCCTTTGTCTTGGCTTCCGGCAATCGCGGCAGGCGTATGGTCAGGACTCCGTTCTTCAGGCTCGCATCGGCCTTTTCGGCATCGACGCCGGAGGGCAGCGGAATCGTGCGCCTGATGGCGCCGTAACTGCGCTCCGACAGGTAGTAGCCCTTCTTTTCCTCCTGCCGCTCGACCTTCTTCTCGCCCTTGACCGTCAGCATGTCGTCGCTGATCGTCACCTCGATGTCCTTCATCTCCATGCCGGGCAGCTCGATCGTGATCTCGACCGCGTCGTCGGTCTTCACCATGTCCGATTTCGCCTCGGACGGCCCCCACGGCCAGTCGACCTCGCCCAAGCTCTTGCTCAGCCGGTTCCTGAACGTTTCGAAGACCTCGTTCATCTCGCGCTGAAGCGCGGCGATCGGATGATCCTCGCCCCGGCTTTCTTCCTGCTCCTCGTCCTTTCGAGCCCAGGGAATCAGATCCTTGATCTTCATCATGACCTCCATTTCACGACACAAAGACCGGTGATGGCGACGATCTGACAGCGGCCGGCGCCCTGTCCGGCGCAAGAACGGCCGGGTGCGACGGTAGGTGTCCGGAGGAATCCGATCGTTTGCACCCGTTTCCCCGACGGACGCCGCCGTCGCCGATCCCCCGCCTCTGCGCTTCCCGGTCATGCGCCCATCCCTTTTCGACCCGGCGATGCCTCTATTCGTCCGACCCGTTCGACCGAAATATATAGTATGCCGCAAGCCGCGCCGGATAGCGGAGAGACCGGCCCCGTCCGCAGGGAGACCACGCATGCGGGAATCGCTGAACCGGATACTGGTCGCCGTCACGGTAGTGCTGGTCGCACTGATCGTCGTTCAGCCGCTGGTCGACCGGTGGCTGGTGTCGCAGAGCGTGCCGAGGCCGATCGAGACGCGCGCCGACCTCAACGACTTCGAGGCCTCCAGCGTGCGCCTGTTCGAAACCATAGCGCCCTCGGTGGTGCAGATCGGCGTCGTCGGCAACGCCCCCACGGCCAGGGTCGGATCGGGAACAGGTTTCGTCTGGGACGAGAGCGGCCATATCGTCACCAACAACCATGTCGTCGAGAACGGCACATCGATCTACGTTCGTTTCGCGTCGGGAGATGTTCTAGCGGCCGAGCTCGTCGGGCGAGCGCCCAACTACGACATCGCGGTGCTTCGCCTGCCGCGGGGTACGCCGCACCCGCCTCCGATTCCCCTCGGCAGCGCCCGTGACCTGCGGGTCGGCCAGATGGCCTATGCCATCGGCAACCCGTTCGGCCTCGACCAGACGCTGACGCTCGGGGTGATCAGCGCGCTGGAACGGCGGTTGCCCACCAGCGGCGGTCGCGAGGTGTCGAACGTGATCCAGACGGATGCCGCCATCAATCCCGGCAATTCGGGCGGACCGCTGCTCGATTCCTCGGGACGGCTGATCGGCGTCACGACGGCGATCTTCTCCCCGTCGGGCGCAAACGCGGGGATCGGCTTCGCCATTCCCGTCGACGTGGTGAACCGGGTGGTGCCCACGCTCATCCGCGACGGCCGGTTCCCGACGCCGGGGATCGGGATCGCGGTCGCCGACGATTTCGTTGCCGCCCGCCTCGGGGTGACCGGAGTGGTCGTCGCCTCGGTGATGCCGGGCTCCCCGGCCGAGGCGGCGGGACTGGTCGGCATCGAGCAGACCGGCGGTACGCTCGGCGACGTCATCGTGGCGGTGGACGGCAAGCCGGTCCGCCACCTGGCCGAACTGATCTCAGGTCTCGAAGCTGCGGGCGTGGGCGGCGAGGTGGAGCTCACCGTCGCCCGCGGCAGCCGGACCAGAAAGGTGACCGTCGCGGTGGTCGACATCGGGGACTGAGCGTGGCCGGACCTCTTGGCGGGGACACGACGGCCTGCACTTTCCAATCGCCGCGGTTCGGATCATATTGTGCCCGCCGGTCGGCCCCTGGTCCACCGGAACGGCTCGACTGCGAGGAGACTGTCGATGTACACGCCGCCGATGTTTCGCGACGACGATCCGGAAAGCATCCGGGCGACGATCCGCGCGGCGCGCCTGGCCAACTTCGTCACTGCCACCGCCGCGGGTCCGGTCGCCACGCCGCTGCCGCTGTTCCTCGACGAGAGCGAGGGCGAGCACGGAGTCATCTACGGCCATCTTGCCCGGGCCAATCCGCAGTGGCGCCTGCCTCAGATCGGCGAGGCGCTGGCAATCTTCATGGGCCCCGATGCCTACGTGACGCCCTCGTGGTATCCGACCAAGCGCGAAACGGGCAAGGTCGTCCCGACGTGGAACTACGTCACTGTCCATGCCTTCGGCCCGGTCGAGTTCTTCGACGAACCAGACCGGCTGCTGGACGCCGTCAGGAGGCTGACCGACCTGCAGGAAGCCGGGCGCGACGATCCATGGGCGGTGTCTGACGCACCTGACGATTTCGTCAGGGCACAGCTGAAGGCAATCGTCGGCCTGCGCATGACGGTGACGAGGCTGGAAGGCAAGCGCAAGATGAGCCAGAACCGCAACGCGGACGACCGCGCCGGCGTGGCTGCAGGTCTTGCGGCGAGCGACCGCGCCTCCGATCGCGAAGTGGCGCCGCTGATCCCGACCTGACCGCTGGGCCGGCGGACCGGCGTAGACCCGCCGCATTCCGACAAGGTCTGATCAGACCGAAGACCCCAACGCCTTCACGGTTTCCCGTATCGCGACCTCGACGGCCGCGACGATGCGACCGAGCTCCATCGAGGGAATATCGGCGCGGACGCGCTCCGCCTCCTGGCCGACGCAACCGGCCGCCAGCATTCCGGCGACCTGCTCGGGCAGGAACGGCACATGCAGGAACCCGCAGAGCGGCCGCGGCGTGCGCGTCTCCGCCGCCTCCAGGAAACCGTAGAAGCAGGCGTTGCAGAGGTAGGTGCCGGCGGTGGTCGAGAGCCGCGCCGGAATGCCTTCGCCAAGCATCGCCTGTTCGATCGCGCGCACCGGCAGGGTCGCAGGCCGTGCCGTCGGCCCGTTGGCCGACAGGGTCTCGTCGACCGGCTTCAGGCCGTCATTGTCGGGGATCCTGCAGTCCGCCAGATTGATGCCGATCCGCTCGATCCGGATCGCTGCCTCGCCGGGATAGAGGCCGAGCCCGATGACCGCGGCAGGCGCCACCTCGTCCAGTAGCGCCGTGATGCATCCCGGAAGGCTTGCGAACGACACCGGCAACGATCGACCGGCGACATCGACGCCGTCGATCGACCGGCCGTCGACTGCCTGCATCGCCTCGTGAGCCGGATTGCGGCCCATGCCGCCATAGGGTTCGAAGCCGGTGACGAGGATCGTCGAAGTCATGGCGCCTGCCTCAGCCCCCGCGAAATATCGAGCGTTGGCAGCAAGAACGGCCAGTCAGCAGCGTCGCTGCCTCACAGTGCTTCCTGCACGAGGTCGTCGACCGCGTAGCCCAGCGCCTCCAGTCCGTTGGAAAGATAGTCGGCGAGCATCGGCATGCCGAGGAGGTAGTCGGCCGTGTCGTTGACCCGCTCCGCGCGCGCCGTCTGAACCGCCTCGTCCCAGTCGTCGACGTCGAACGTACCGCGGCCGATCCACGCGATCGCCACGAGCTCCGACTGCTCGTCCTCGTTCAGACCGCCTATGTACTCGACCAGCGCGTCGCGGGTGGTATCGCCGGGAATGGCGGCGAGCACGACACCCGGATCGTCGACCGCGTCCCCTGGCGGCTCGCCGTTGGCCCAGGACTCGACCTTGGCATTCCATGTGCGGGCCATGAGCATCACGCGGACGACCTTCTGCGGCCGGATCGTTAGCATCGTCAGCTCCATCTGCTGGTGCATGGAAAATGCGCCAGCCATGCTTTGGTTTCGGTTGCGCCGGGCCCGATGCTTGCAGCCTTCGGGGTTTCACGTTACGGCGGTACAGGATCGCCAGCATGGAGGCTCTTTTCAAGGTGCGAAGCCCCGTCCGCCTCGTCCTCGCTCTCTGTGCCTGCCTGCTCGCATCAGCCCTGCCCTGTTCCACCTCCGCGCAGGATCGCGCAGCGCTGGAACGCCAGTTCCGCGACTGGCTCGCAGGCGATCTGTGGCAGGAGGCGAGCGCCCAGGGCGTATCACGGCATGCCTTCGAGCGGGCCACGAACGGGCTTGCGCTCGACTGGACGCTGCCCGACCTAGCACCGCCGGGGGCGCCTCCTCCGGAGGCACAGCGGCAGGCCGAGTTCTCAAGCCCGGGGGCCTACTTCAAGGAGAGCCGGCTCACGCAACTGGCCGCGATCGGCCGGCGCCAGCTCGCCACATGGCAGTCGACGCTCGACGAGATCGAACGGCGCTACGGCGTTCCACGGCGCATCGTGGTGGCGATCTGGGGCCGCGAATCGGCGTTCGGCAGCGCCGACGGAGGCCATCACGCGATGCGCGCGCTCGCCACGCTCGCGTTCATGGGTCGGCGCAAGGCATTCTTCCGCCGCGAGCTCGTGGCAGCCCTGCAGATCGTCGAAGCCGGCCATATCACGCCCGAGCGCATGAAGAGCTCCTGGGCGGGGGCCATGGGCCAGCCGCAGTTCCTGCCCTCCATGTTCCTCGACTACGCGGTGGATCACGATGGCGACGGCAGGCGCGACATCTGGGGCTCGGTTCCGGATGCCCTGGCTTCGATCGCGAACCATCTTGCCCGCCACGGCTGGCAGGCCGGCCGCGACTGGGGCTTCGAGGTGGATGTGCCGGCCTCGGTCTCGTGCGCCCTGGAAGGGCCGGATCGCGGCAAGCCGATCGGCGAATGGGCCAGCCTCGGCATCGCCCGTGTCGCCGGCCGGACGTGGCCCGAGGCGGAGCTTGCCCGCGAGGGCTTCCTTCTGATGCCGGCCGGGCGACACGGCCCCGCCTTCATCGCGACCGCCAACTTCTACGTGCTCAAGAGCTACAACGAGTCCGACCTCTACGCCCTGTACATAGGCAACCTGGCCGACCGGTTCTCGACCGACAGGCCGTTCGTCGCCCCATGGGGCAAGGTCGGACGGTTCAACCGCGGCGACGTGCGCCGGATGCAGGAGCGTCTCCAGGCTATGGGACACGACGTCGGCGGTGTCGACGGTCTCGTCGGGTACAAGACGCGGCGGTCCATCGGCGCCTGGCAGACCAAGGCGGGCCTTGCCCAGACCTGCTTTCCCGACACGGACCTGATCCGCCGCCTTCGCTAAGCCGGCGTTCGACGTCCCCGCGCACACGACGCTTTGCGTGCCGGGACGCAGGCTGACGGACGGCCCGGCCGCACGCCAGGCCGTCCGTCACGGGATCACGTCCGCGAAGCCGAGCTCGCCGATCCACCGGTTCGGCACCGATCCCGCAATCGCATCGACACCGGCGGTAGAGGCAGGCGTTGCTTCCCGATCATATGAAGACGTCGGTGCTGTCCAGATCGCCCAGCTGGAAATTGGCGATGGTGATCTGGTCCTCGTCCCCCGTTGCGATGACGACGCTGTTTCCCTGCTGGCTGGCCGCGTTCAACACGGCATTGAACGACGCGAAGCCGTAGGCGGTGAGATCGAGAATGTCCTGGCCGTCGGCAAAGCCGCGGATGACATCATGATCCGCACCGGGCCTGAAGACGAAGACGTCCACGCCGGGACCGCCGTTCATGGTATCGTCGCCCGCGCCGCCTTCGATGACGTCGGAGCCACCATTGCCGCGCAGGATATCGTGGCCGTTGCCGCCGGCGAGGGAATCGTTGCCGCCGCGGCCGGACAGGAAGTCGTCGCCATCCATGCCCTGCAGCACGTTGGCGCCGTTGTCGCCGCGGATCTCGTCGTCGAAGGCACTGCCGCGCACGTTCTCCACCCGCACGACGGTATCGATGCCCAGACCCGATGTATCGATGATCTGTCCTGCCGCCAGGTCGGCCTGGATGCCGACGCCGGTGAACACGCCTGCGGTCTGCAGGAAATGATCGTTGGCGTAGTTGACCAGGTCGATGCCGCCGCGGCCGTCGATGAAGTCGTTGCCGGCCAGAGGATCGAAACGGTTGTTGCCGCCATTGCCGATCATCTCGTCGTCGACGCGGGTGCCCCGCACGGCCTCGACACTGGTCACCGTGTCGATGTCGCCGAACGGATCGCGAATCGTGCCCGTCGCGAGATTCGCCACGATGCCCATCTCGCCGCCGTACCGGTAGTCTGCGTGGTAGCTCACCCGGTCGAAACCGCTGCCACCGTTGATCGTGTCAGCGCCTGCGAACGGACGGAAATCCTCCATGCCGTCGTTGTCGCTGTTGCCGCCGATCAGGCGGTCGGCGAAATTTGTCCCCCGAACGGCTTCGATGTCGATCAGGGTATCCTTGTTGCCGAAGGTATCGGTGGCCGTTCCGGTACGGAGATTGACCGTGACGCCCGAACCTCCGCCTTCGAAGAGGTACGAAACGTAGTCGAAACCGGTTCCAGCGGCGATTTCGTCGGCGGTATCGGTGCCATCCAGGGTGTCCTTGCCCCTGCCGCCGACGAAGTCGTCCTCGCCGGCACCGCCGATGAGCCGGTCGTTGCCGTTGCCGCCTTCGAGCGTGTCGTGGCCGTCGCCGCCGACCAGGCGGTCGTTGCCGTTCAGACCGAGCAGGCGATCGCTGCCGCCAAGACCATTGATGGTGTCGGCGTTGCCGGTTCCCCCAAGGATGTCGGTTGCATTCGTTCCGTTGATGTTGGCCATGTCACTCCCCCCGGCCCGCGCCGTTTCAGGTTGATGGTTGTGATTGTGTGGCCACCGGAATCCGGCGACCATCGCACCGATCTAGATACTGGAGACACCACCCGCATGACGCGATTGGGTCATGAACAAACCACGAACCTTGCGTTCGGCGCCGGAATAATCACGAACCATGGCTGCAAATCGTTGATCTGGCTTGGAAAAATGGCGCGATATTAGGCGTTTCCATTGCCTGAGAAATCTGCTTCTTCTTGCGGTGGACTGTGGGGGTGTCGGGCGTGAAAGATCCAGGACAGGAAGACCTTCTCCGACTGGTCGACACGCTGTATGCAGCCGCAGTCGATCCCCCGAAATGGCAGACATTCTGCGATGACCTGGCTCGGACGCTGGACGACGCGCACGTTGCCCTGGTCCTCTGGGTGCGGCCGCAAGAGGATGTCGGGACAGGCGGGGGGATCGTGCTCCACCGCGACCCGCGTTGCCAACAGGCGCTGCACGCGATGGTGCCGCTGGCGAAGGGCGAACGGATGCAGGCCCCGACGATGACGCTCCTCAACGCGCTTGCACCACACCTGCAGCGCGCCCTGCAGATTACGCAGCGGCTGGGCGGTGAACAGGTCGCCCACCGCTTCATGCAGGAAACTGTCGAGCACATGCCCGATGCGGTGGTGCTGCTGGACCGGTCCGGCCGCATCGCCGTCGCCAACGCCGCCGCCCGCGGACTGGTCGGACAGTCGCGCCATCTCCGTCTCGACCCGCAGCGCCGGCTACGCTGCGCCGACCCGCGCGCCGACGGCATGCTGGCGCAGGCGGTCCGGGCCTGTGCAACTGGCAACCATGACCTGTTGCCGGCGGCGTTCTTCATACGGGGAACGGGCGACCGTGATGGCGCCCTCGTTGCCCGTGCCGCACCATTCCTGCCGGGTGAAGAAGGGGCCGACGTCCGCGACGGGCTCGATGCGGACCCGTGCATGATCCTCACGCTGGTGGATACCGCCCGGCGGCCGAAATCCGTCTCCGGCATCCTGTCGGCGCTGTACGGGCTTTCGGGCGCGGAGGCCGGCCTTGCCGAAGCGCTGGCGGCCGGTGAGAGCCTCAACGAGTACGCCGAAAGGAACGGAGTGAGCCGCCACACCGTGCGCAACCAGTTGCGCGCGGTCTACGACAAGACGGGGTTGAACCGGCAGGCGGCGCTAGCCACCCTCATCCAGCGGCTCGCCGTCGACTGAACAGGGTCCGCGCTGCCGGGGTCCACACGGTTCCAGATCCGATGCGGATATCAGCACCGGGTGTCGCCGCCGCCGCCGGATGGGTCCGGTACCCGGGCGTACGCGCGGACCGGAGATGGCCCCGCGCCACTGCCTGGAGGCGGGACGGCGGAGATCCGGAAGCCGTCCGCGGGAAGCACGTCCAGCCCGGTGAGGTGCTCGACGACCGGGATGCCTGCCGCCAGCAACACCGACCGTGCCCCGTCAGGGCGGCCTTCGATGTCGTCAATGAATGTATCGATCCCGGCCAGGATGACACCGCGGTCGCGAAGATGCCGCGCCGCCTTCCCGGTGAGGCGGGGATGGCCGTCGCGGTACCGGCCGGAATGCCAGTGGCGGCCCCACCCGGTATGGACGAGCACCGCACGCCTGTCGCAGTCCGCCGGGACGAAGTGATGCCAGTCGATGGCACGTTCCGCAGTGCCTCCCACCCGGACCAGCACCGCCGGTATCTCCGCCAGTCGTTCCAGTGGCGGCCATCCGCCCGCGTCGGTGTGTTTGGCGGGCACGACAATCGACGTGGCCGGGCAATCGTGCCCCGCATCCGCCCCACCACCGGACATGGCAGGCGATCCTTGGTGTCGGAGCGGATCGCCGGCCGCCCCCGCATCCCTGGACGGGTGGCTCAGGTCGAACAGCCGATCGCCCGCAACACCCGCGCCGCCGTTGGGTTCGGGGTGCACGGCGCGCTTGTGCCGTTCCTCGATGATGCGCTTGTTCAGGATGCGTACCTCGCCGACCATGAGCAGGCGCATGTCCCTGACAATGGCGGCCGCGAGCGTATCGTCATCGACGTCATCGCCATCGATGTCGAGCCGGAAGTCCTGCCCCTGCAGGCCGCCTCCATTTGAGAATGCGATCTCGAAATCGAAGCAGACACGCCTGTCGGTCATCGCCGGGCGCCTCCGGCCTCGGCGGACTGCCGGCGCGCCCGCGACCGGCGAACCTTGGCCCGGTTGCCGCAGCCCGACGCCGACGAGCACCAGCGCCGCCGCCCCGGCCGCGACGTGTCGACGAACAGCATCGCGCAGCCCGGACACTGCCGGATGCGGGCCTTCCGCGGCGAGCCGAAGAGATGGACGGCGTCCTCGGCCAGCACCGATAGCGCGGCCGCAACCGGGCGGTCGGCGACCTGGTACAGTCCGCCGCGGCCGAGTTGCGGTCTGGGCGGTGGCGCCGCCGCGATCCTGTTGATCAACGCCACGTCATCGGGATCGAACGGCCGGTCGCCGATGGCGCACCGGCCGCAGCGCCAGATCGCCTCGCGCAGCGCCCGCGCCTGCGTCAGGTGCCGGTCCGTCACCCGGGAGGTCTCATCGGCGAGCAGGCCCGCCGCGACCAGCCAGTCGCGAAGCGCCTCCGGCCCGGTCAGCCTCTCGTTGCCCTCGCCGGCGCGGTCGCCCACCGTGTCGACGAAACACAGCGCCGGGCTTCCGGCGATGAAGAAAAATCGCTCACCCGTCTTCATGTAACCTGTATAACCGGTGTCACTCGAGAGGGCCAGCGAATTCATGCGGCGTGCACGGCAATACAAGCCGGCGCGCCCGGTGCCGCCCGCCCCCTCGTAAGCCATTTGTTTACCCTGAGCGGCCGATACTCGCGGCATCCCGACCGAGCGACACTTACCAGTGCGGAGGGGCACTCCCGTTGACGATAGCCGTGACGCGACAGCAGGCCTCAACCCTGCCGCAGGATCCCGCCGACTTCTGCGGGTTTGTCGGGCTGTCGGCACCGATGCAGGCGGTGTACCGCATGATCCGCAACGCCGCCCCGTCCAACGCGTCAGTGTTCGTCACCGGCGAAAGCGGTACCGGCAAGGAACTCGCAGCCCAGGCGCTTCACGCCCTGAGCCCTCGGCGGAACGGCCCGATCGTGGCGATCAACTGCAGCGCCATTCCGCGCGACCTTCTCGAGAGCGAGATCTTCGGCCACGTGCGCGGCGCGTTCACCGGTGCTGTCGCCGACCGTGCCGGCGCGGCCGAACTTGCCGACGGCGGCACCCTGTTCCTCGACGAGATCTGCGACATGGATCCGGCACTGCAGGCCAAGCTGTTGCGCTTTCTGGAGACCGGCATCGTCCAGCGCGTGGGCGAGTCCCGTCAGCGGCGGGTCAATGTCCGCTTCGTCTGCGCCACCAATTGCGACCCGCATGCCGCGGTCCGCAGCGGCCGGTTCCGAGCCGACCTGTTCTTCCGGCTCCACGTGCTGCCGATTGCGATGCCGCCGTTGCGCGCGCGCACCGGCGACGTCATGCGCATCGCCCGGCGGGCACTCGTCACCTGTTCGGCCGAGGAAGGCAAACGGTTCGACGGGTTCGAGCCCCGGGCCGAAGCACTGCTGGACGCCCACCCCTGGCCCGGCAACGTGCGGGAGCTCCTGAACGTGGTGCGTCATGCGGTGGTGATGAGCGACGGTCCGCTGCTCGGCGCGGCGGCGGTCGCGGCCGCACTCTCCACGACCGAGCCGACGCTGCGCGACCAGCCGGCCACGCCGCCATCGCCGGTTGCCGTACTGAGGCCGCTGCGGCAGCAGGAGCACGACATCATCGCGAGCGCCGTTGCCGCCTGCGGCGGCAACATCGCCCGCGCCGCCGCGGCGCTGGAAATCAGCCCGTCCACCATCTATCGCAAGCTGCAGCGATGGCCGGCGGCGGAAACCGCCGCCTGACCTGACCGCCCGCGACGATTCCGCAAGCCCACGGCGCCGGCGGCCGGCAGATCCGCGCCCCGCGGCCGGGCCACGGGTTGACAGACGGGGGACAATACGACTATCTCAGCCACCGCTGGCACTCACGTGACGTGAGTGCCAGCAGCGCTTCCACGCCTTCGTCAGCCGCAGCCGTCGCCACGACGCCGGCGTGCGCGGAGGTTGGGCAAATCGCAAGGCCAAACGGAATTCAAGGGAGTCGCACGAAATGAAGTTCCGTCCTCTCCATGACCGCGTCCTGGTACGGCGGATCGAGGAAGACAGCAAGACACCCGGCGGGATCATCATCCCCGACACCGCCCAGGAGAAGCCGCAGCAGGGCGAAGTCGTCGCCGTCGGCCCCGGTGCGCGTGGCGAGGACGGCAAGATTCAGCCACTCGACGTGAAGAAGGGCGACAGGATCCTGTTCGGCAAATGGTCCGGCTCCGAGGTCAAGATC
>CAZSNL010000012.1:0-20109 GCA_964608275.1 uncultured Hyphomicrobiales bacterium
TCCAGCAGTTCAACCTGTTCCCGCACATGAGCGCGCTCAAGAACTGCATGGAGGCGCCGATTTACGTACTCGGGCTGTCGAAGAAGGAAGCCGAGGAGCGCGCCGCCGGGCTGCTCGAGATGGTCGGCCTCGGCGACAAGAAGGACCATTACCCGAGCCAGCTTTCCGGCGGCCAGCAGCAGCGCGTGGCGATCGCGCGGGCGCTCGCGCTGCGTCCCAAGGTGATGCTGTTCGACGAGGTGACTTCGGCCCTCGATCCCGAACTCGTCGGCGAGGTGCTCAACGTCATCCGCAAGCTCGGCACCGAGCACCACCTGACGATGCTGATGGTCACCCACCAGATGGGTTTCGCACGCGAATTCTCGGACCGCGTCTGCTTCTTCTATGGCGGCAAGATCTGCGAACAGGGGCCGCCCGACCAGCTGTTCGGCGATCCGAAGGAGGAGCGTACGAAGCAGTTCCTCAGCGCCGTGCTCGAGGCGGGATGACGGCATGGCGCATGCGGACAGCACAAAACGGGCGACGATCCGGACTCTCCGCTTCTGCCATACGGCGCCAGGCGGAGCGCACGCCGGCGGGCCACGCCCGGCCAGCAGCCGCCGCCTGACTGCATCCCGGTGAGTTCGATGTCGATCTATCCCAAGCCCTTCGACGAGGCGGAGTATGCCCGACGCGTGGGCGCCACGAAGCAGCGGATGACTGCCGCCGGCCTCGATCTCATCCTGTGCTCGGATCCGGCCAACATGTGCTGGCTCACCGGCTTCAACGGCTGGTCGTTCTACGTGCCGCAGTGCGTGCTGGTGCACGTCGACGAGGCATGGCCGATCTGGTTCGGCCGCGCCCAGGACGCGCGCTGCGCACAGGTGACGACGGACCTGCCGGGCGAGAACATCGTTCCGTACTCGGAGCGCCTCGTACACCACCCGGTGGAACACCCTTACGACGAACTTGCCGCGTTCATCAGATCCCGGAACTGGGGGCGGGCAAGGCTCGGCGTCGAGATGGATGCGCACTACTACACGGCGCGCTGTCACAACCATCTCGTCGCCGGCCTGCCTGATGCGCGGATCACCGACAATGCCAACCTCGTGAACTGGGCCAGGCTGACCAAGTCGGAACCGGAACTGGAGCTGATGCGCGAGGCGGGACGAATAGCGACGCACGCCATGGACCGCGCGGTCGCCGCGATCAGGCCCGGCGTGCCGCAGCATGAGGTGATCGCGGAGATCTATCACACCCAGACGAGCGGCACCGACGGCCTCGGCGGCGACTATGCCGCCATCTGCCCGCTGATGCCGGTCGGGGAAGGCACCAGCACGCCGCACCTCACGTGGAGCGATGCCCCGCTGCCCGATACCGGGCTCGTGATGCTGGAGATTGCCGGCGTGCGCCGGCGCTACCATGCCCCGCTCGCCCGCACCATCCACATCGGCCCACCACCGTCGCGGATCGTCGACGCGGCAAAGGTCGTGGTCGAGGGGGTCGACGCCGGCCTCGAGACGGCACGGGCGGGAGCGACGGCGGAAGAGGTCGAGGCGGCGTGGCAGGCGGTACTCAGGCGGAACGGCATGAAGAAGGAGAGCCGGGTCGGCTACTCCATCGGGCTTGCGTATCCGCCCGACTGGGGCGAGCGAACGGTGAGCCTGCGCCCCGGCGACACCACGGAGCTCGCAGCAGGCATGTGCTTTCACCTGATGTCGGGTGTCTGGCTCGACGACTGGGGGCTTGCCATCTCCGAGCCATTCGTAGTGACAGAAGCCGGTGGCGAGCGTCTGTGCGAGGCGCCGCGGGAGCTCATCGTCGTGACATGAAAGCAGCGGGTATCCGGCTCGACGACCGGGACGTCCGGATCCTTGCGATCCTGCAGCGCGAGGGCAGGATCACCAAGGCCGAGCTGGCCAAGCGGGTCAACCTGTCGCCGACTCCGTGCTGGGAACGCCTGCGGCGGCTCGAGGACGCCGGCATCATCGAAGGCTACGGGGCGCGCGTCTCGCTCAAGGCGTTCGCGCCGCTTGCGGTCGTGTTCATGGTGGCCGAACTCGAAAGCCACCAGTCGCGCGACTTCGACCGCTTCGAACGCGCCATGGCGGACATTCCCGAGGTCGTCGAGTGCTGGGCCGTCGGCGGCGGGATCGACTACCTGATCAAGATCGTCACCCGCGACGTCGACGCGTACCAGCGCCTCGTCGACCGCATGCTGACCTCCGACATCGGACTCAAGCGCTACTACACCTACGTCGTCACCAAGCGGGTGAAGGACACCCCTGCCCCGCCGCTCGAGGCGCTGCTGCGATCGCAGGACTGATCGTCGAGGTTACCGGCGGATGCCGCCGGTGTCGGTGCCGGGATCGAGCAGGCGGTGGAGATGGACGATGAAGTAGCGCATCTGCGCGTTGTCCACGGTCTGCTGGGCCTTGGCCTTCCAGGCGTCGTAGGCGGAGGCGTAGTCCGGATAGATGCCGACGATGTCGAGATTGTCGAGGTCGCGGAACTCGATTCCGTCCAACGACACGAGTTCACCGCCGAACACGAGATGAAGAAGCTGACGTTCCGGTTTCTTGCTCATCCTCTGGTTTCCTGACGCGAGCGTCTGGCGATCGTTGCGGCGCCGGTCCGGCGCACCAGCTCGGCATGCAGGCCGGGGCCGGCGGCGGCCACGTTCGGAAATCCCCCGTATGCCCGGTCGTACACGAACGGCCGGCCGTCGTGGGTGGTCGCCATGCCGCCGGCCTCGGCGACGATGAGGTCGCCGGCCGCCAGGTCCCACGCACTCTTGGGGTTCATCGAGATAAGGGCATCGAACTCGCCGGAGGCAACCAGGCACAGGCGGTAGGCGATGGAGTTGCGCATTTCCGATTGCAGCTCCGGCCACGGTTCGCGCCAGCGCCGCGACCGCAACGCGTGGTCCTGCACGAGTATCCGGGCGCCGGCGAGCTCGTCGCGCTGCGAGGCGCGGATCGGCTCGCCGTTCAGCCGCGCCCCACGGCCGGCCACCGCCTCGAACAGCTGCCCGGTCGCCGGATTGAAGACCGCGGCCGCGACCGGCCTGGCATCCTCGACCAGCGCGACACTTACCGACCAGTGCGGCGCCCCGCGCAGGAAGGCCCGGGTACCGTCGATCGGATCGACCACCCAGACCCGGCCCGGCCGCGACAGGTCGGCGGCCTCGAGCGTCTCCTCCGACAGCCAGCCGTAGCCGGGGCGGCCGCCGACGAGGCGTTCCTTCAGCACCTCGTCGACCACGATGTCGGCGTGGCTCACCGGGGTGCCGTCGGGCTTCTTCCATTGCCGGACGCCGGTGCCGAAGAGCTCCAGCGCGCGCGCGCCGGCCTCCCGCACCGCCCCGATCAGCAGTTCGTGATCCGCCTCGATGGCGGCAGTCTCAGGTTCCGGCAACGGTCATGCCCTCGACGCGCACCGTGGGTGCATTGATGCCGTAACGAAACTCGAGATCGTTGGCCGGAACGAGGTTGAGGAACATGTCCTTCAGGTTGCCGGCTATGGTCACCTCGCTGACCGGCCAGGCGATCTCGCCGTTCTCGATCCAGAAGCCGGCGGCGCCGCGGCTGTAGTCGCCGGTGACGAGGTTCGCACCCATACCCATCAGGTCGGTCACGTAGAAGCCGGAGGCGATGTCGGCAACGAGATCCTCCGGGCCCATGGTGCCGGGCGCGAGGTAGAGGTTGCTCGGCGCCGGCGACGGCGGCCCGCCGATCCCGCGCGACGCATGCCCGGTCGTCTCCAGGCCGAGCTGGCGCGCCGAGCGGCAATCGAGCAGCCAGGTGGCGAGCCGCCCGTCGCATACTACCTCCATGCGGCTGGTCGCCACGCCCTCGCCGTCGAACGGCCGCGACGACAACCCGCGCGGCCGGTGCGGGTCGTCGATCACGGTCATACCGTCCGCCATCACCCGGGTCCCCATGGCGTCCTTCAGGAAGCTCGTGCCGCGCGCCACCGCGGCACCGGAGATGGCGCCGGCGAGATGTCCGAGCAGGCCGCGCGACACCCGCGGGTCATAGACGACCGGCACCCGCGCCGAGGCCACCTTGCGGGCACCCAGCCGACGCACCGCCCGTTCGCCGGCGGTGCGGCCGATGTCGGCCGGCGGCCGCAGATCGGCGAAGTGCCGCGTCGTCACGGAGTCGTGATCACGCTCCATCGCCGTCCCCTCGCCGGCCACGACAGCGCAGGACAGCGAGAAGCCGGAGCTGCGCGAGGCGCCGAGGAACCCGTTGGTGGTCGCAAGCACGATGCCGCCCCGGCTCGCCGACGCGGAGGCGCCGAGGGAGTTGGTGATGCCCGCCACCGCCCGTGCCGCCTCCTCCGCCTCGAGTGCCAGAGCCAGCAGCACTTCCGCGTCAGGCTCACTGTCGTCGAACAGGTCGAGGTCCGGCCAATGCCTTGCCAGCCGCTCCGGCGGCGCAAGGCCGGCATAGGGGTCCTCCGGCGCCGCACGCGCCATGGCGACCGCGCGCCTGGCCAGGGCGTCCAGCGTGTCGGTGGAAAAGTCGTTGGTGGACACCGTGGCGTGGCGATCGCCCACGAACACGCGCAGTCCCATGTCGCGCGTCTCGGACCGCTCCACCTCCTCGCGCCGGCCGAGGCGGCAGGTGACGGAAAGCGACGTCGACTCGACGATCACCGCGTCGGCGGCATCGGCGCCGAGGGCGCGGGCGCGGCCGATTGCACGGGCGGCGACGTCGGTCAGCCGGTCCTGAACGTCGGCGGCGGTCACGTCAGGCCCGCCCGCAACAGCGAGTCGGCGACAATGCCGGCGAAGACCAGGGCGCCGAAGTCGCGATTGGACCGGAACAGCCGCAGACAGCGGGCCGGATCATCTGCATTGAGCGTGCGAAGCTGCCACACCGCGTGGAGCGCCGCTGCCGCAATGCCGACGAGGAACGGCCATCCGGCTCCGGCCATGAGGCCCGCCACGACGAGGCCGGCAATGGTCGCCGCGTAGAAGCCCCTGAGCCACAGATGGGTACGGTCGCGAAACCGGACGGCAGTGGACTTCACGCCGATCACCAGGTCGTCGGTCCTGTCCTGCAGGGCGTAGATCGTGTCGTAGCCGAGCGTCCAGGCGATCCCGGTGACGTAGAGCACCACCGGCGCCCAGTCGAGCCGACCAGTGACCGCCGCCCAGCCGAGGAGCGCCCCCCAGTTGAAGGCGAGGCCAAGCACGAACTGCGGCCAGTAGGTGACCCGCTTCATGAACGGGTAGGCGAAGACGACGAGAAGCGAAGCGGCGCCGAGCGCGATGGCAAACGGGTTGAACTGCAACAGCACCAGCAATCCGACGGCGGCCTGGACCACCATGAACGCCTTGGCGCGGGCGACGGTGACACGGCCGCTCGGTATCGGTCGCGACCGGGTGCGGGTCACCCGGGCGTCGAAATCGCGGTCGACGATGTCGTTGTAGGTGCATCCGGCGCCGCGCATGGCGATCGCGCCGATGCCGAACAGGATGATCAGCCAGAGGCTCGGCATCCCGCCGCCGAGATGTATCTGGGCAAGGCCGATCGACCACCAGCACGGCCACAGCAGCAGCCAGGTGCCGATCGGCCGGTCCAGCCGGGCGAGCTGCGCATAGGGCCATGCGGCTTCGGGCAGTATCCGGTAGACAGGGCTGCGCGGCGTGGCATCTGCCACCCGCGCGGGCTCGTGGCCGGGACTTGTCGTTTGCGGTGAGACCATGCGAGACCTGTTAGCGCGATTTTTCAGTGGCGGCAAACCGGAGTAGTCGATGGACAGCGGCAGAGGCACCGTTCGTCTCCATGTCGACGAACCGCTGGCGCCAGGCGGTGTCATCGACGTGTCCGGCACACAGGCGCACTACCTGATCAACGTCATGCGACTCAAGGTCGGCGACGCCATCCGCCTGTTCAACGGCCAGGACGGCGAGTGGTTGTGTGTCATCGAAACGGTGGGACGGCGCGCAATCCGGCTCGTCTGCCGCGAGCAGACGCGAACCCAGCAACCTGCGGGCGACCTGCACTACCTGTTCGCCCCTCTCAAGCAGGCGCGCCTCGACTACATGGTGCAGAAGGCAACCGAGATGGGCGCGGGCCTTATCCGCCCGGTGCTGACGCGGCACACCGCGGTGCGTCAGGTCAACCCGCGGCGCATGCGCGCCAATGCCATCGAGGCGGCCGAGCAGTGCAACCTGCTCACGATTCCCGACATCGAGCCGGTTGCGGAGCTGGCCGCCGTCGTCGACGGCTGGGACCCCAATCGCCGCCTCATCTTCTGCGACGAGGCCGCTCCGGTTGCCTCACCGATCGTGGCACTGGCGGCCCTCGAACCCGGCCCGCTCGCCGTGCTGATCGGCCCGGAGGGGGGATTCTCCGAGGAGGAGCGCGCGCGCCTGCGTTCGCTGCCCCATGTCACCGCGATCTCGCTCGGGCCGCGGGTCATGCGCGCCGATACCGCTGCCGTTGCGGCTCTGGCCCTCGTCCAGGCGGTACTCGGAGACTGGCGATGACCGACCGTCACGCGGGGCGATTCACGTCGTCGCGCGCGAAGCCGGCGAGATGGGAATAGCCGCGTACGATGGCCTCCAGTTCGGCGTGGCTGGCAATGTCGTCCAGCGTCGCGAAACCGTCCGGCGCGCGTTCCTCCACCACGTCAATGACCCGCTCCGGCCCGCCGCTGCGGTTGGTACGCACGATCTCGGCAGTCACCGGACGGCGTTCGCGGTCATAGATTTCGAAGGCTTGTTCCACATCGTGGCTGGCCAGCGCATCGGCCAGGCAGCGGGCATCGAGAATCGCCTGCGAGGCGCCGTTCGACCCGACCGGGTACATCGGGTGAGCCGCATCGCCAAGCAGCGTCACGCGACCGAACGACCACCGGGGCACCGGGTCGCGGTCGCACATGGGGTACTCGTAGAACCTGTCCGTTGCGCGGATCAGCGCCACCGGATCGAGGACATCGAGGGAGAACACGCCATCGACATGCGGCAACAGCTCTTCCAGCCTGCCCTCGCGGTTCCAGTCCTCGCGCCGGGGCGGCGGGGTCGATCCGTCGCCGAGCTTCGCCGCTACCGCCCAGTTCATCAGCACGAGGCCGGGATGCCGCGGTTCCGGTGCGATCGGGTACAGTACCAGCTTCGCGTTCATGCCGCCGGCGATGATCATCGAGCGTCCGGTGAGGAACGGCTCCCACGGCGTCGCGCCGCGCCACAACATGATGCCGTTCCACGTCGGTGGGCCTTCGTCGGGATAGAATTTCGCCCGCACCACCGAATGGATGCCGTCGGCGGCGACAAGACAGTCCCCCTTGCGGAACACGGTCCTTCCCGAATTGTCGCGCAGCCGGAATTCGGCGGTGACGGCTGTCCCGTCATCCTCGAATCCGATGCACTCGTGACCTGCCTTGATGGCATGGTCTCCCAGACGCTCGCGGACCGCCTGGCACAGTACACCCTGCAGTTTGCCCCGATGGATCGAGAACTGCGGATAGTCGTACCCCGCGTCGAGGCCGCGTGGCTCGCGCCAGATCTGCTGGCCGAACCGGTTGGTGTAGATCAGCTCGTGGGTCCGCACCGCTACCGAATCGAGGGCTTCGAGGAGCCCCAGACCGGCAAGTTCCTTGATGGCGTGCGGCAGGGTGTTGATGCCGACGCCGAGTTCCTGGACCTCGCGTGCCCGTTCGTAGACCTCGCAGTCGATCCCGCGCTGGTGCAGATAGAGCGCAAGTGCCAGGCCGCCGATCCCGCCACCGATGATGAGAACCGTCATCCGTAACCGCCTCCCGCCTGTCCCCAACCCCGACGGATTATCGGCCTCATCGCGCCGGCGATCAACACACGGTGGCCGGGCGAAGAAATTCCAACCGACGGTTGGCGGGTGTCGCCCTTGGCAGCATCCGGCCGGTCTGGCAATCTGCCGGCCATGACTCTCGAGGCCGAGTACAACAACCGGGCGCGGGTACCGGAACACCCACAGATCATCGACTGCTGGCAGCGGGACGCTGCCGCCTGGCGCGAAGCCTCCGACTGCGAACTTGATCTTGTGTATGGCGAGAGCGACCGCTCGAAGCTGGACCTGTTCCATCCGACGACGGGCAGGCACGCCGCGCCCGTCGCCCTGTTCGTCCATGGCGGTTACTGGCAGGCCCTCGACCGGAAGTTCTTCAGCCACATGGCGCGTGGCCCCAATGCCCGCGGCATTGCGGTTGCCGTGGCCTCCTATGACCTCTGCCCGGATGCCACGGTCATGGATATCGTCCGCCAGATTCGCCATGCCTGCAGATGGCTGTGGCGGCGGAACGGCGGGATCGTCACCGTCTACGGGCACTCTGCCGGCGGCCACCTGGCGGCCGCCATGGTGGCAACCGACTGGCAGGCGGAGGATCCGGCGCTGCCGGCAGGCCTCGTGCCCGCCGCGCTGGCGATCAGCGGGCTGTTCGATCTCGAACCCCTGGTCGAGACGAGCATTAATGGTGCGCTCGGGCTCACTGCCGAGACGGCGCGCGAGGCGAGCCCCCTGCACTGGACGCCTGCTTCAGGCGCCAGACTCGTGGCGGCTGTCGGCGGTGACGAAAGTAGCGAGTATTTGCGCCAGAGCCGTTCAGTATGCGAGGTATGGGCGGCCCGGGGAGCGGAGACACGTTGTGACGTCATCGAGGGCACCAATCATTTCACCGTCATCGCCGGGCTCGCGGAGCCTGCCAGCGCCTTGACGGAAACACTCTGCGATCTCGCCACGGGAACCGGCAGACCACGACAATGAGCGTCGAACAGATGATCGAGGCCCCATCGGGCAAGGGGGCCGCCGACGAGAACTTCCCTGTCGGCTCGTTCCTGTTGCCGGCGCGCCTCAGACCGCACGTCGCCCGGTTCTACGAGTTTGCGCGCGCCATCGACGATATCGCCGACAGCCCGGTACTGGCGACCGATGAGAAGATCCTGCGGCTCGAGGCGATGCGGCAGGCGCTGGAAGGTGAACTGGGCGCCGACGTGCAAGGACTGGAGAAGGCCCAGGCCATCCGCCAGAGCCTGCGGGAAACCGGCATCACGACCCGGCACTGCGCCGACCTCATATCGGCGTTCAAGCAGGACGCGGTGAAGCTCAGATACGACAACTGGGCCGACCTCATGGACTACTGCAATCGCTCCGCCGCGCCAGTGGGCCGCTACCTGCTCGACCTGCACGGCGAGGAGTCCCAGCACTACCCGTGGTCGGATGCCCTGTGCAACGCCCTGCAGGTCATCAACCATCTGCAGGACTGCGCGGACGACTACGTGCTCCTCGACCGCGTCTATCTGCCGGGTGACTGGCTCGCTGCCGAGGGAGCGACCGTAGAGGATCTGTCCGGCACCCACGCAACACCCGGCCTCCGGCGCGTGATCGACCGCTGCATCGAGGGCACCCGGGCGCTGCTTGCCGATGCGCGCCGGCTGCCGGGTGCACTGTCAAGCCGGCGTCTCGCATATGAATCGGCCGTCATTGTCCGCATCGCCGAACGGTTGACCGACGAACTCGCAAGCCGCGACCCGATCGCCGAACGGGTCGAGCTGACCAAGCCGCAATTCCTCGCCTGCGGCATTTCCGGCCTCTGGTCTGCAACGGTTGGAGCACGCCGCAACGGCAATGGATAGTCCGTACGTGCTGCTCTCCGCCGCGGCATTTGCGGCATGGATCTATCTTGCCTTCTTCCGCCACGACTTCTGGCGCGCGGACCAGTTGCTGCCACCGCCAAGCGAGCGTGTCGACTGGCCCTCGGTGGCAGCCATCGTACCGGCACGCAACGAGGAGGAGACGATCGGCGCCTGCGTTGCGAGCCTCGCCGCACAGGACTACCCGGGCCCCTTCGTCATCCATGTCGTCGACGACCAGAGCAGTGACCGTACCGCTGACGAAGCGCGCAAGGCGGCCAACGGGCACGGCGGCCGCATTTCCGTCGAAGTAATCCAGGCACCACCGATCGAATCGGGCTGGGCGGGCAAGCTGTGGGCAGTGGATCACGGCATCCGCAATGCCTGCAGGGGCACGCAGAAGCCCGATTACCTGTGGCTCACCGACGCCGACATCGTTCACGGCCCCGGCGTCCTGCGCGCGCTCGTCGACAAGGCTGACCGCAATCGGCTCGGCCTCGTCTCGCTCATGGTCCGGCTCGCCTGCCGCAGCTTCTGGGAGCGCCTGCTCGTTCCCGCGTTCATCTACTTCTTCCAGATGCTGTACCCGTTCCCGGCCATAAACGACCGGGCCAGCCGAATCGCGGGAGCGGCCGGCGGCTGTGCGCTGGTCACGCGCGAGGCGCTCGAGGCCGTCGGCGGCATCGCGACGATACGGTCGCAGCTGATCGACGACTGCGCGCTTGCCATGACGATCAAGCGATCGGGCTGGCCAGTCTGGGTCGGGCTGGCGCAGGAAAGCCACAGTCTGCGCGGCTACGAAACGCTGATCTCGTTCTGGCGCATGGTCACCAGGTCGGCTTTTGTCCAGCTGCGATACTCCAACCTTCTGCTTGTGTTCACGCTCGTCGGGATGAGCATCACCTTTCTTGTTGCGCCGGTGATCGTGATCACCTTTCCGCTGCATGGTCACTGGCTGGCAACAGTGCTTGCCGCCGGCGCGTGGGCTCTCCAGGCCCATACGTATCGCCCGACACTCGAGCTGTACGGATTGTCACCCTTTCGCAGCCTGACATTACCTGCGGCTGCTCTTCTGTTCATGCTGATGACGTTGCACTCGGCAGTCGATCACTGGCGCGGTCGCGGTCAATCCTGGAAGGGCCGCCGCTATGCGGAATTCTTCTCGCGTTAGCCTTGATTTCGACTTTGATGGAACCCGCGTTAAAGACATTGCGCTTATAGGGGGCGATGACTAGAATCGTGCCGAAAAGGAAAACGTGCTGGTCCTTCGCGGCGGAGCGGCCTTGCGGAGCGTAATGGCGTGCTCCTTATTGTGCGTACGCAAACACTGGAAGGTTGACTAGATGCCGGTATCAACACCGCTTCTCGACACGATCGCCACGCCCGCCGACCTCCGGAAGCTCGACAAGTCCAAGCTGCGCGCCCTCGCAGACGAGCTCAGGGCAGAGACAATCGACGCCGCGTCAACGACCGGAGGCCATTTCGGAGCCGGCCTCGGAGTCGTCGAACTGACGGTGGCTCTGCACTACGTGTTCAACACGCCCCAGGACCGCCTGGTCTGGGACGTGAGCCACCAGGCCTACCCCCACAAGATCCTGACCGGTCGCCGTGCCGGCATCCGCTCGATCCGCCAGAAGGACGGCCTTTACGGCTTCACCAAGCGGGCGGAGAGCGATTACGACCCGTTTGGCGCCGCCCACAGCTCGACCTCGATCTCGGCCGGGCTCGGCATGGCAATCGCCCGCGACCTCAAGAAGGAAGACAATCACGTCATCTGCGTGATCGGCGACGGGGCGATGAGCGCCGGGATGGCGTACGAGGCGATGAACAACGCCGGGGCGCTCGACAGCAGGCTGATCGTCATCCTCAATGACAACGGCATGTCGATTTCACCGGCCGTCGGCGCACTGACCAATTACCTCTCGTGGCTGATTTCGTCGCGTCCGTTCCTGTCGCTGCGCGACATCGCCAAGCAACTCGCCGGCCGTTTTCCGAGAAGCGTGCGCGAGGCGGCTGCGCGCGCGGATGAATACGCCCGTGGCATGCTGTTCGGCGGCACGCTGTTCGAGGAGCTGGGATTCTACTACGTCGGACCGGTCGACGGACACAACATCGACACGCTGGTGCCGATCCTGCAGAACATCCGGGACGCTGACACGGTAGGCCCGATCCTGCTCCATTGCGTCACCGAAAAGGGCAAGGGCCATCCGTTCCCCGAACCGCACGTGGAAAAGTACCATGCGGTATCGAAGTTCGACCCGGTCACCGGCAAGCAGTTCAAGTCTGCCTCCAACGTGCCGACCTACACAAAGGTGTTCGCCCAGTCCCTGATCGCCGAGGCGGAACGCGACGAATCGATCATCGCGATAACCGCGGCGATGCCGTCCGGCACCGGACTCGACCTGTTCCAGGAGCGTTTTCCCGAGCGAACCTTCGATGTCGGCATCGCCGAACAGCACGCCGTGACGTTCGCTGCCGGATTGGCCACGGAAGGCATGAAGCCGTTCGCTGCGATCTACTCGACGTTCCTGCAGCGCGGCTACGACCAGGTGGTCCACGACGTGGCCCTGCAGCGGCTTCCGGTGCGTTTCGCAATCGATCGCGCTGGCCTTGTCGGACAGGACGGACCGACCCATGCAGGAAGTTTCGACCTCACTTACCTCTGTTGTCTGCCGGGCTTCGTCGTCATGGCCGCTGCAGACGAGGCCGAGCTTGTTCACATGGTCGCGACGGCCGTCCAGATCGACGATGCGCCCTGCGCCTTCAGATATCCCCGTGGCGAGGGTGTCGGCGTCGAACTGCCCGAACAGGGCGTGCCGCTCGAGATCGGCAAGGGACGCATCCTGCGCGAAGGCACCAAGGTGGCGCTGCTGTCCCTCGGTGCCCGGCTCCAGGAGTGCCTCAAGGCGGCCGATGAACTGAACGCCCACGGTCTTTCGACGACTGTCGCGGACGCGCGTTTTGCCAAGCCCCTCGACCACGACCTGATTCGGCGGCTCGCCCAGGAGCACGAGGTAATGATCACCATCGAGGAAGGTTCGATCGGAGGCTTCGGCTCGCACGTGCTGTCGTTCCTTGCCCGCGAGAACATGCTGGACCGTTGTGCCAGGATCCGGCCGATGACACTGCCCGACAGGTTCGTGCAGCATGGCTCGCCCGACGAACAGTACGAGGACGCGGGCCTGCAGGCGCCTCACATCGTGGCCGAGGTGTTTGCCGCACTGGACGACGAACAGGCGCTGTCGGCCTTCAAGGCCAAGGCCTGAAGCCGGCGAGCCGAACGGACCAGCCCTCACTGCGGAGCAGGAATGGACCTCGCCCGCGATAACGGGGCGGGCGACGCCCTTTGCAGTCCCACCGACGTAGCCTATGTCGACCGGGTGGTCCGGCTGGCGAGTTCGTCCTTCTACTGGGGCATGCGATCGCTTCCGCCCCAGCGCCGACAGGCGATATACGCCGTCTACGCATTCTGCCGCGAAGTCGATGACATCGCCGACGAAGACGGTCCGTTGGCCGCAAAGCGCGAACGGCTTGCCGCCTGGCGGGCGGAAATCGACCTTTTGTACGACGGGGCGCCGACGAGGCCGATAACGCGGGTTCTTGCCGGGCCGATCTCCGTTTACGGGCTCGATCGAGCCGACTTTCTAGCCATCATCGACGGCATGGAAATGGATGCCGGTGCGCCGATCCGGGCGCCCTCGCGCGACGACCTGATGCTCTATTGCGATCGGGTCGCCTGTGCCGTGGGGCGGTTGTGCGTGCGAATTTTCGGTGAGACCGGGGAGGCTGGAAGGCGGACTGCCGATGCCCTCGGCCGCGCGCTTCAGCTCACCAACATCCTGCGCGACGTCCACGAAGATGCCGAACGCGGACGGTTGTACTTCCCGCACGAGCTTCTCTCGAGGCACGGGGTGAACGGCAGTGAACCTGCCGAGATCGTCGACGATCCGGCATTCGTGGATGCCTGGCACGAACTTGCCGCGGAAGCCCGCGAGGCATTCGCGGAATCGGAGGCCGCGCTCGCCGACTGCGACGCCACCAGGGTGCGGCCGGCCCGCATCATGATGGAAGCCTATCGCCGTACCCTCGATCGCCTGGAGGCGGCGGCCACCGCATCCGGCCGCGTGCCGCGCCGTCCGCAACCGGGCAGTTTGCGCCATTTCCTCGACAAGGCCGAACGGCTGCTCATCGCCGTGCGCCACGGCTGGTCCTGAGGACAACGGGAAGTGATCGTGCAACGCTCACACAGACTTTCGGCCGACGGAACGGCGCGGTTTCCGCATCTGTCGGGATGTGAGAGACGTCGGGGACGGTGCAACACCGCTCCAGCCATCGCGCCGCAGTCACAGTCATGACGATCCACGTGATCGGCGCCGGGCTTGCCGGCCTCGCCGCAGCCATCCGGCTGACCAGGGCCGGCCATGAGGTTACCGTCCACGAAACGGCAGGCCATGCGGGCGGACGCTGCCGGTCGTTCCATGACCGGACCCTCGATACCGTAATCGACAACGGCAACCATCTGGTGCTGAGCGGCAACCGTTCCACCCTCGCCTACCTCAATACCATCGGTGCCGGTGACCGGCTGGCCGGCCCGCAGGAAGCGGTGTTTCCGTTTCTCGATCTCGGGTCAGGTAACCGCTGGCAGGTGCGGCCGAATGCAGGCCCCGTCCCATGGTGGGTGTTCGATAAAGCGCGGCGGGTGCCCGGCACCTCGGTCGGCGATTATCTGTCGCTTGCCCGACTTGCCGTCTCCTCGCCCCGTGGAACCGTTGCCGAGGTGCTGGAGCGGGACAACCCGCTGTTCGCCCGTTTCTGGGAACCGCTGGTGCTTGCCGTGCTCAATGCACAGCCGGACCGGGCCGCGGCGAGCCTCTTGCGCCCGGTGCTGCTGGAAACATTTGCTCGCGGTGGAAAGGCATGCCGACCGCTGATCGCGCGGACGAGCCTGGGCGACACTTTCATCGATCCCGCACTTTCCTGGCTTCGACACAACGGAACCGCGATCGGGTTCGGCAGCCGGATGACGCGCCTCGAGTTTGCAGGCAATGAGGTCAGCGCCCTGAACGTGTCGGGAAACCGTATCCCCGTGGCGGCGGATGACCGCATCGTTCTTGCGGTACCGGCGCCGGTCGCGGCCGACCTCGTCCCAGAGTTGACGGTGCCGCGTGAGCATTCGCCGATCGTCAACCTGCACTTCCGGCTGCCGTCGGCACCGGTCACGGACTGGCCGGCGCCGTTCCTCGGGCTCATCGGCGGGACCGCGCAATGGCTGTTCCTGCGCGGCGATATCGCGTCCGTGACCATATCCGCCGCCGAGCAGATCGTCGACGAGCCGGCCGACCGCATCATCGCCCTGGTCTGGCGCGATGTCGCGACAGCGCTTGGGATGGATGCCGCCGCGCCGCCACCGGCCCGCGTCGTCAAGGAGAAGCGGGCGACCTTCACCCAGGAACCTGGTCAGCTCGCCCTGCGGCCGGGCGCCCGGACCCGGTTCGCCAACCTCGTGCTCGCCGGCGATTGGACCGATACCGGGCTGCCTGCCACCATCGAGGGCGCGATCCGGTCCGGCTTCACCGCTGCCGATGCGGCAATCAGCCGACGGTGAGCATGGTAGCGCCTCCGGCCGAGAAAGCGCATTTGACAGCGCCGTTGCCGCCTGTTCCGGTGGATGGAACTACCACCCCCGGCTACCGCGTTCCTTGACAGGCGTGCCGGGCGGCGTACATAGACGCCGGCCGGGAGGGGTGGCTTGCACGACCTGGTCAGTACTGGAGGTTTGTAATGACGCGCGGCGCGCCGAAGACCCGCAAGGCCGGGGCCGGTACGAATGGCGCCAGATCCCTTACGTTGCAGGAGGCCATCGAACACACGCTGAACGACGCCGTCTCGGATCTCGCCTCGCGGCAGGACAGCGACGGGCATATCGTCTACGAACTCGAGGCGGATACCACCATCCCGTCCGAGTACATCCTTCTCAACCACTTTCTGGGCGAACCGGAGCCGGAGCTCGAGGCCGAGCTCGCCGACTACATCCGCAGGCAGCAGTCCGACCGCCATGGCGGGTGGCCACTGTTCTACGACGGCGCCTTCGATATCTCTGCGACCGTGAAGGCGTACTATGCCTTGAAGCTGACCGGCGACGACCCCGACGACGAACACATGGTGCGGGCCCGTCACGCCATTCTCGAGTACGGGGGTGCCGAGAAGGCCAACGTGTTCACCCGCTACATGCTCGCACTGTTCGGCCAGGTGCCGTGGCGCGCGGTTCCCGCCATGCCGGTCGAGCTCATGCTCATGCCGCGGTGGTTCCCGGTCAACATCTGGAAGATGTCGTACTGGTCGCGGACCGTCATCGCGCCGCTCCTCATCCTCGCCGCGAAGAAGCCGCTGGCTGTGAACCCCAGGGGTGTGCACGTGCCGGAACTGTTCGTGACGCCGCCCGACCGGATCCGCCAGTGGCAGACCAACCCGACGGGTTCGGCGTGGGGCGAATTCTTCCTGCAGCTGGACAAGATACTGTACCCGTTCGACAAGCATGTGCTGGCAAGGTTGCCGACGCGGAAGCGGGCAATTCAGCGCGCGCTCGAGTTCATCACCCCGCGGCTCAACGGGGAGGACGGCCTGGGCGCCATTTACCCGGCGATGGCCAACACGGTGATGGCGTTCCGGGTGCTCGGCTATCCGAAGGATCACCCGGATCTCGTGATCGCCCACCAGTCGGTGCGCAAGCTGATCACGAGGGGCAAGGACGGCCGCTACGTCCAGCCGTGCCTGTCGCCGGTGTGGGATACGGCCCTCGCCGCTCATGCATTTGCCGAGGCCGGCATGGACCACGAAAGCGCGCCGCTTGCGCGCAGTTGTGAGTGGCTCTCGGAGAAGCAGATCCTCGACGTCAAGGGAGACTGGGCAATCAAGGCGCCGGATCTCGAACCCGGTGGCTGGGCGTTCCAGTACGCGAACGACTACTACCCGGATGTCGACGATACCGCCGTCGTCGGCATGATCCTGGACCGCACCGACTCCAAGCGCTACGCCCACGCGATCTCCCGCGCCGCCACCTGGATCAAGGGGATGCAGAGCACCAACGGCGGCTGGGGCGCCTTCGACATCGACAACGATTCCGAGTTCCTGAACTCGATACCCTTCGCCGATCACGGGGCACTGCTCGACCCGCCGACCGTCGACGTCACCGCACGCTGTGTGGGCTTTCTCGCACAGATCGGCCACGATCGCTCGGAGCCGGCCGTTGCGCGTGCCCTGGAGTTCCTCAAGCGCGAACAGGAGGAGGACGGCTCATGGTTCGGCCGCTGGGGCACCAACTACATCTATGGCACCTGGTCGGTCCTGTCGGCACTGAACGCCGTCGGCGAGGACATGAGTGCACCGTATGTACGCCGCGCCGTCGAATGGCTGCTGTCGAGGCAGCGCGAGGATGGCGGCTGGGGCGAGGACGGGGCGACCTATTGGCAGGAACATCGCACCGAGGCGAAGGAGAGCACGCCCTCACAGACGGCATGGGCGCTGCTGGCGCTGATGGCGGCGGGAGAAGTCGACAACCCCGCGGTGGAGCGCGGCGTGAACTACCTCCTGTCGCATCCCCGCGAGGGCTCGAAGTGGGAGGAACCGTGGTTCACCGCGGTCGGCTTTCCACGGGTTTTCTACTTGCGGTACCACGGATACAGCGCCTATTTTCCGGTCTGGGCACTGGCGCGCTATCGCAATCTCAAGCAATCCAACACGCGCCGGCCTGCCTGGGGGATGTGAGCAGGATTGCCGTAGTCACTGGGCTTCAGCTCGAGGCCCGATTGCTGACGCCGCGCGGCCGTGCCGCGCACGGCGCGTTTCCCTACGTCTACTGCACCGGCGGCTCGCGCATCCGCTGTGCCGAGAAGGTGGACCAGGCGGTCGCCCGGGGCGCGCTCGGGCTGGTCAGCTTCGGCGTCGTGGGCGCGCTCGACCCGGGGCTGGCGCCGGGAACCCTGCTCCTGCCCGAAGCGGTGGTCGATCAGGACGGCGAGGTCTGGGACTGCGAGAAGTCGTGGCGGGCGGCGGCTCGCGCCATGATCGGTGCCGATGTCGTGATCGCGGAAGGCCCGCTGCTGACGGTGGACCGGGTGATCCGCACGCCTGAACAGAAGCGCATCTGCCGGGTGAGTTCCGGTGCGGTGGCGGTCGACATGGAAAGCGCATGGCTAGCCCAGGCAGCCCGTGCCGCCGGCCTGCCGTTCATCGTCATTCGCGCGGTTGCGGACACTGCCACGCAGGCGCTGCCGATGCTGGCCGCGAACGCGATGCGGCCGGACGGGTCGCTCGATGTCCGCGCGCTGGCACTCGGGCTGATGCGGAGGCCGGGAGAGATCCGCGAACTTCTCGGCACCGCCCGTCAGACTGCGGCGGCGAAGCAGACGCTAGCGCGCGTTGCCGACCTGGGCCTGCCTGTCTTCGGGCTTCGGTAGCGGCGCGCGGGCCGGGCGGTCATCGTTCTCGGCCGCATGCACCTCGCCCAGGAACTCACCCACCTGACGCTCGAACACGTAGCGCGCCGGACGCTGGTTATCGAGCGGGATCTCGGGAGCCATCGGACCGTCGGTCCTGACTCCCCGCAACAGCACCCGCAGCGCCTTCAGCGGATGGTGGACCGTATCGGCCACCGCAGTCGGCTCGTACCCGCAATGCACCATGCAGTTCGCGCACTTCTCGTACTTGCCCGTCCCGTAGCTGTCCCAGTCGGTGGTTTCCATGAGTTCGCGGAAACTTGACGCATACCCTTCGGCGAGGAGGTAGCAGGGACGCTGCCAGCCGAAGATGTTGCGGGTCGGATTGCCCCACGGCGTACACAGGTACTGCTGGTTGCCGGCGAGGAAATCGAGGTAGAGCGTCGACTGGTTGAACAGCCACTTGCGCCCCTTGCCGCGGCGGAACACGTCGCGGAACAGGTTCTTGGTCTGCTGCCGGTTCAGGAAATGATCCTGCGCCGGCGCCCGCTCGTAGGCGTAGCCCGGCGAGACGGTGATGCTCTCGACACCAAGCCCCGACACGAAGTCGAAGAATTCGGCCACGCGTTCCGGCTGGGCATTGTTGAACAGGGTGCAGTTTACCGTGACGCGGAACCCGCGCTTGACCGCCTCCTGCACCGCCTCTACCGCGCGGTCGAAGACGCCTTCCTGGGCGACCGCGGCGTCGTGTTCTTCCCGCAACCCGTCCAGGTGCACCGAGAAGGTGAGATAGGGGCTCGGCTCGAACAGGTGCAGCTTCTTCTTCAGGAGCAGCGCATTGGTGCACAGATAGACGAACTTCTTGCGCGCCACGATGCCGGCGACGATCCGGTCGATCTCCTTGTGGATGAGCGGCTCGCCGCCAGGAATCGAAACGATCGGTGCACCGCACTCGTCCACCGCCTCAAGGCATTCTTCAACGCTCAAGCGCCGGTCGAGGATCGGTTTCGGATAATCGATCTTGCCGCAGCCGGGGCATGCGAGGTTGCACTTGAACAACGGCTCGAGCATGAGCACGAGCGGATAGCGATCGTTACCCTTCAGCTTCTGCTTGAGAATGTAGGCGCCAACACGAATCTGCTGGATCAGTGGTACTGCCACTTGATTTCCTTCCGCTGAATGTTCAGGGGCAGTAGTCCGCCGCGGCCAGCCACCAAACTCCTCTGTCAGATGAACATTTTGGTGGACCGCGTCAAGGTCGGATTGCTACGGACCTGCCGCCCGCCGGCGCTCGCGCCGGCGTTGTTTCTTCCGTTGATCATTTCCGTCAGGTTCATCCCTGTCCGGACGTCTCCTCTGATTGCGCGGGCGCTGCGGCGGCTCGTCACGGCCTGGACGCGGGCGCGGAGCGACCGGGGCGAGATCCGGTTCGGCGTGCGCCGTACCCGCTGCAGCGGCGTGTGCGGGACCGATCAAGAGCCAGTCGATAAGCTTCGGCAGCACGATCAGCGTGCACACGAGTGTCAACCCGATCGAGATGGTCAGGAGCGCTCCCATGCTGGAGATGCCCCGATGATCGGACAGGGCAAGGGTTCCGAACGATGCCAGCGTGGTGAGTGCGCTCAACAGCACCGCCCTCGGTGTGCATGTTGCGACCAGCACCCGGTCCTCGTCACCGTTGCGGCGCTCGACCACCTCGCGGGCGCGCACGACGAGATGAATTCCGCCGGCGACGCCCAGCCCGATCAGCAGTGGCAGCACGATGACATTGGCGAAGTTGAACGGTATGTCGAACACGACAGTTGAGGCGAGCGTCAGTATCGCCGCCATTGCCACCGGTGCGAGCACCAGACCCACATCGATCAGCCGGCGGAGCGTGAAGAGCAGCGAAAGCAGGATGAGCACGGCGGCGACACCGGTCGCCTGCAGCATTGCGCGTGACACGACGTCGGTTGCGTTGATTATCTCCACCGGCGCGCCGGTGGCCTTGCCGGTGACGGCGCTTACAGCCCTGACGAACCGGCGCATCGCCGGCTCCTCGCCGATGTTCTGGGCCGGCAGTACCTCGAGCCG
>CAZSNL010000012.1:20119-45821 GCA_964608275.1 uncultured Hyphomicrobiales bacterium
TAGTACCCTCCGGAGACGTAGCGTTCGGTGATGTCGGCGGGCAGCGATTCCTCAGTCACCGGCTGGGCCTGCAGCGCCTGGCGCAGTCCTTCAATGGCAGCGGGAAGATCGCGGAATATCGCTCGCTCGTATTGGAGGTACGCCGCCTCCCGGCGATCGCCCAGCTGCTCGAAATCGGCCAGCGACGCCCGCAGGCCGGCGGCGGTCGCCGCGATTTCACCCTGTGCATTGGCGGAGATCACCTGCAGCATCGTCTGCAGGCTTTCGATGGCGCTCTCGCGCGCCTCCGGACCGGGATCGGTGGGAGGCCGTACGCCCTGCGGCAACGCGCCACGAAGCTGGCGGAGTGTGGCAATCCGCTCCTCCTGGCCGCTGGGGACGAACGTCAGGATCGACACCACCGAATCCACGGCATCGATCTGTTCCAGCCGTTCACTCAGCGTCCTGGCTTCCGACGCATCTTCGGCGAGAACCTGAATGACGTACGGTGAGGTCTCGCTGTTTCTCAGGAGTTGCTCGAATGCCTGCACCGCGGGTGCGTCCGGATCCTTCAGCTTCATCGGATCGCCAACGAAGGTAACCTGCGGCAGGACCAGGAACGACAGTGCGGTCACCACCAGGATCACCATGGTTGCGACCCGACGCAGTGAATCCGGCAGCTCGTAGATGCCCAGTCCGAGACTGCGGCCCTCATTGCCCGAGCGGAACCGTGGGATGAGTGTCAACAGGGCAGGCAGCACCGTCAGTGACGCGATGAAGGCAATCGCCATCCCGAACGCGGAGATGACGCCAAGTTGCGTCATGCCGACAAAGGCAGTGGGGGTGAATGCCAGGAATGCCAGTGCTGCTGCACCGGTGGTGACGGCGAGCGACCATCCCACGGCGCGTGCCGTGTTGCGAAGGGCCTCCTCATGTGGCCTTTGCGCCCGCACTTCCTCTTCGTAGCGCAGGCTGTAGTGGATCGCGAAATCAATGCCGAGGCCGACAAAGAGCACGGCAAACGCGACCGAGATGAGATTGAGATAGCCGACGGTGAGCGTCGCAAAGCCGGCTGTCCAGACAAGACCGATGATCAGCGTGCCCAGCGACGCCAGCACCAGCTTCCACGACCGCACGCCGACTGCCAGGATGAGTGCCACAAGGATGAACGAGATGATGGCCGCAAGGACCATGCCGTCACTCACACTTCGCAATTCCTCGGCATTGATTGCGGCTTCCCCGGTGATCAGGATCTCGGCACGGCCGGAAAAGCTGGTTTCGGGATCGGCGGCCAGACTGCGGGCCACCTGCAGTGCTTCCTCGGCCGGAGACAGGCTGCCGTAATCGAGTGCCGGCGTGACGGCGATGAAGTACCGGTTCTGGTTCCGCTGCTGGCCCGCTTGACCGGCCAGGAAACGCTGCCAGTCGAACGGCTGCGGCTCGCCCTGCACTGTCGATTTCGCGACCCTGTCGAGTTCGGCAAGGAACGGCTCGAACGACGCCGACTGGCCGTTGTCGGTGCCTGCTTCCATGGCGCGGCGCATCGACTCGCGGAAGAACTCTGCCAGGCCGCGCAACGTCTGATCACGTGTCAGACCCTGCAGCATCGGCGCCGTACGCCGGAAACGCTCGACCAGTTCCTGGAACTGGGCGTCGTCCAGATACAACAGCCCGTTCTGCTCGAAGAACGGATCCAGTTCCGGCGCATGGACGCTGTGAAAGACATCGGGTCTGCTGCGGAACGATACCGCCAGGGATTGCGCGGCTTCGCGGGCAATTGCGGGATCATCGGACTGAACGATCGCGACAAAGTTGTTTTCAAGCTGCGGGAATACCCGCGCCAGTTCCCGCGACTGCTGCCGGAAGGTCAGCTCGCTGGAGATCATCTCCGTCGTGTCGGTGTTGACCGTCAGGCTGGTGGCCGCGTACGCACCTGCGGCAATGGCCACCGCGACCGCCACCGCGATGACCGTCTTCGGCCAGCGCGAGCAGATGTCAACGCTGGTGGTGAACCACGGGTCCAGACGGTGTTGCGGCACTTCTCTACCCTATCGTTGAGTACACGCGTTGGTCAGACGGGCAATGCGACGTGATATTTTTGATCGTCTGTTGCCATGCCGGCCGTGACACCAGCCGGGGCGCCGCTGTCCGGTAGAGGGCAACTGGGGTGCAAATATGTTGAACGGCATGCGACATGGCCTGGTGGTTGCGACTCGTGGCCGCATCGGCAGCCGCACGTCGCCATGCGGCATGGTGCGACACCGTGCCCAACGCCAGGCCCGCACGAATGGCAGATTCACGCGCTCGCAACACGCGTACAAGTGGGACCACTGCACCGGCACGTCGGAATCCGAAGAGCAATGAACTGCTCCGGGTCCGTGCGGCTTGGGTGCAATAGTACGTCTGACCTGACGGCGCAAGGCTTGAGCCACCAAGGTTTGGCGGACAGCAATCAAGCAGGCCGTATCGAGCGTCAACGGCGCCGCCACCTGCTAGCCGCCGTGTCCTGCCTGGCAAACCGGTTGCTCTTCGCCGGAAGGCTTGTTGCTCGGGTCAGCCGCCCCCGGTTTCGTCGTCGCCCCTTCGGCTGCCGGCAAAGTCAGTTCGTAGATCAGGAATGACTCGATCCAGATCGATCGTTCGTGCACCAGACGGGCATCGAAGCCGGCCTCCCGTATCAGCCGGCCGAGCAGCGTGAGATCGGAATCGGTCGAGACGAGAAGATACATGCGCCCGCCGGGGGCGAGCAGCTCGCGTGCCTGCCCGAACAGGTCAGCAATGTCGCGATAGTCCGGGCCGGCATGCCATGCCCGGTCTGCGAGGTCACGCGGTTCGCCGGCGAACGAGGGCGGGCTGGAGAAGATCACGTCGAAGCGCTCCCCGGGCGGCACGTTGGCGAGGAGGTCCGAGACCAGCGGGCTTACCTTGCCGTCGAGCCCGTTGGCGCGCGCGTTCACCCCGGCGGTACCGGCGGCGTTCGGATTGATGTCGATGGCGACCGCCCGCGGCGCCCCTGCCCTTACCGCCGCCATCGCCAGAATGCCGCTGCCGGTGCCGACATCGGCGACGCACTTGCCGGCAAGATCGAGACCGCCGATGAACCGGGCGAAATACTCGCTGGTCAGGAAATAGCGGGGATGGAACACGGTCGGCGGCACGATGAGGCGAAATCCCGCGGCACGGGTGATACGGGTCCGCTTCTGACTGAGGATCAGGTGATAGGAGAAGAAATGGACGAACCCGCGCAGGAACCGTCGCCATGGCCCCTGCGGCGACTGACGAGAGCGAAACTGATCCAGATCATCCCGTTGTTCGACCGACACCGTCTCGTCCCCGCTCCATGCGCCATCCGGTTGGGTTCGCGAGCCCGCGGCCGGAGACCGGCAACAGGACCCGCGTCAGACCAAACGCGCATGTATACGGAAGAGTTTCACCGGGACCGTATCGGCTGGCCGGTATCGCGGAACCGGTTGGTGATCGGATAGCGGCGGTCGCGGCCGAAGTTGCGGGCGGACACCTTGACGCCGGGAGCCGACTGGCGGCGTTTGTATTCGGCCGTGTACAGAAGCTGCTGCACGCGTTCGACCGTCGCCCTGTCGTGGCCCTTGGCAACCACCTCGGCAACCGAGTGTTCGCCTTCGACGAGGTCGAACAGGATGTCGTCCAGGACGTCGTAAGGCGGCAGCGAATCGCTGTCCTTCTGGTCCTCGCGCAATTCGGCCGAGGGTGGACGTTCGATCACGCTCTCCGGAATGACCCGGCCCTCGGGACCGAGACAACCCGCCGGGCGGTGCTGGTTGCGGAACCGGGCGAGCGCGTACACCTCGGTCTTGTAGATATCCTTGATCGGATTGTAGCCGCCGTTCATGTCGCCATAGATGGTCGCGTACCCGACCGACAGTTCCGACTTGTTGCCGGTGGTGACGACCATCGGCCCGAACTTGTTCGAGATCGCCATCAGGAGCGTTCCGCGCACCCGCGACTGGATGTTCTCCTCGGCAACGCCGGGCGGCAGCCCGTCGAACAGTGGCGCGAGAGCGCGCGTAAATCCCTGTACGGGCTCCTCGATCGGCACAACGTCGTAACGGGCCGCGAGCAGCCGCGCGGTGCGCTCGGCATCTACGATGCTCTCCCTGGCGGTGAAGCGGTAGGGCATCATCACGCAGTGAACCCGATCCGCGCCCAGCGCATCGACTGCCATCGCGGCACAGATGCTTGAATCAATCCCGCCCGAGAGACCCAGCACGACACCTGGAAAGCGGTTCTTGTCGACATAGTCGCGCAGGCCCGTGACGCAGGCGAGGTACGTCGTCTCCAGCCCCTCGTCGAGCGTCGTCACGTCACCGCCGGCGAACCGCCAGCCGTCACCGGCGCGTTCCAGCGAGACGATGCCGACGCTTTCCTCCCACCCCGGCAGCTGGAACCGGAGCGAACAGTCGGCGTCGAGACCGAACGAGGCTCCGTCGAACACCAGTTCGTCCTGGCCGCCCACCTGGTTGAGATACGCCATCGGGAGGCCGGTTTCCGTTATCCTGGCAACGGCGACATTGAGACGGGTGTCGCGCTTGTCCCGCCAGTACGGAGAGCCGTTGATGACAACCAGGATCTCGGTCCCGGTTTCGGCGAGGCATTCGCACACCTCTTCGATCCAGATATCCTCGCAGATCGGAACGCCCACCCGCACCCCGCGCAGGTTCATCGGGCCGGGCAACGGGCCGGAATGAAAGACGCGCTTCTCGTCGAACGGCCCATAATTCGGGAGTTCGACCTTGTGGCGGATCGTCTGGACCGTGCCTGCGTCGAGCAGCGCAACGGAATTGTAGAGCTTGTCGTATTCCATCCAGGGCGTGCCGATGATCACCGCGGGGCCGCCATCGGCCGTATCGCCGGCAAGGTCGCGGATGGCAGCCATCGCGGCATCCTGGAGTGCCCGTTTCAGGACCAGGTCCTCTGGCGGGTAGCCGGTGATGAACAACTCGGGAAAGACCACCGCGTCGCAGTTTCCGGCGCCGGCCACGGTCCTCGCCTCGCGCGCCCTCGCCAGGTTGCCGGGGATGTCGCCGACCACCGGGTTCAGCTGCGCCATGGCTATGCGGAGCGTATCCTTCACGCGCTGTTCCTTACGCCGGCGGTACGGGCGGCGCAATCCCGCCAAGCTTCGGGAGCGACACCCGCCGTTGCTTAACGTTTCCTTTAGCGACCCCTCCTAAACTGTCGATTTTGGCGGCCTCCATTCCGCCTGTCCATGACCGAGGGTGCGGTGGACCCGATGTACCGAAGCACGGCCGGGCGGGCGGAAGCCCTTTTTGTCAAAGCGGCGTGTGCGCCTGGCGACGATTGTCAGGCTGGGTGCACGGCAACGTCGTTCCTGCAAGTCCGGATGACTGGCCAGACCGCGGTGCCAAATCGCGACGTTCACCGGCCGGCGGGCGGTGCGAGCGGAGAGATCCCACCAGGAGCCAGAGCACTGTTGCCCGCCACCGCGTCATTGCTGCGACTTCGGGCCGGCCGGAGAGGAGAACTTGCCTCCGCCTGCCACGCCCGGGGTTCAATGTCCCACAGGAGGACTGCATGAGCCGACATCCCAGGCCGATCACGATCGTGGTGGCCGACGATGACCCAGACGACCGGATGATGGTCGAGGAGGCGTTCCAGGAAAATCGCCTCAAGAACACCCTGGTGTTCGTCGAGAACGGCGAGGAGCTGATCGACTGCCTTCGCGGCGAGGGCCGCTTCGCGGGCGCGACGGAACGGGCACCGGTGGGCGTCGTCCTGCTCGACCTGAACATGCCCCGCATGGATGGCCGGGAAGCGTTGCGTGTCATCAAGGCGGATCCAGCCCTTCAGCGTATCCCCGTCGTCGTCCTGACCACGTCGAAGGCGGAGGAAGACATCATCCGCTCCTATGACCTCGGCGTCAGTTCCTTCATCACCAAGCCGGTGACCTTCGACGACATGGTGCAGCTGGTAAGGATCCTCGGGAAATACTGGTTCGAGATCGTGGAACTGCCCACCGACACGGCCGCCTGAGGCGGGCCGAGCCCCGGACACCATAATGAGCGAGCCACCGGTCCGCATACTGCTCGTCGAGGATGACGAAGACGATTACATCCTCACCTCGGAACTGCTCGAGGATATCGAAGGCGCGGAACATGTGCTGCACTGGGCGCCGTCGTTCGAGGAAGGCATCGCCAGCATCCAGGCGGAGCGTTTCGACATCTGCTTCGTCGATTACCGGATCGGCGGGCGGACGGGGCTCGACTTCCTCACCGAGGCCACGAAACTCGGCCACAGCGGGCCGGTGGTATTCCTCACCGGCATGGGCGACCGCAGTACCGACATCGCGGCAATGGAGGCCGGCGCCGCGGACTTCCTCCAGAAGAGCGAGCTGACGGCGGCAATTCTCGACCGGACGATCCGCTATTCCGTGATCCAGGCGCGCAACCGCCGCGAAATCGCCGAACAGGCGTCACTGCTCAAGGCGACACTGGAGAATACCGGCGCTGCCATTGCCGCCGTCGATGCCGACGGTCGGCTCATCGCCTGGAACGACAGGTTCGTGCACTTCCTCTCGCGCGTCGCGAAGTCGGGCGGGGCGGTTGGCACGGCAGGTCCGGATGAGGCCGAACTCAAGAACCTCAAGCTTGCCGACCGTTTTCCGCTGTTCAGCGGCTCGCTCGACGAATACGACTGCGGCGAAGGCTGCATCATGAGCATTTGCCGCAACCCCACGGCCGAAGGCGGACACGTCATCGTCTGCCATGACGTCACCGCAACCAAGCAGGCGGAACTGGCGCTGAGGCAGGCGATGCGCGAGGCGCAGGCAGCGAGCGCCGCGAAGACGGCGTTTCTCGCCAACATGAGCCATGAACTCAGGACCCCGCTCAACGCCATCATCGGCTTTTCGGAACTGATGCTGAACGAAGCCCATGGTCCGGTCGGCAGCAGTGAATATGAGGATTACGTCGCCTTCATCCGCGACTCGGGCGCGTCCCTGCTGAGGGTCATCAACAGCGCACTCGACCTCGCCCGTGTCCATGCCGGCGAATATCGCCTGGAGATCGCGCCGCTCAACGTCGGGGAAGTGCTCGCCTCCGTGGTCTCGCAGTACTCGGCGATCGCTCGTACGAGGAAGCTGGTCATCGACGTGCGTGTAACGCCCCAGGACCTGATGATGCAGGGAGACGAATCGGCACTCGCCAAGCTCCTCGGCCAGCTTCTTTCCAATGCCGTCAAGTTCTCTCCCGATGGTGGCCATGTCAGCATCCATGCCACCCGGCCGGATGCCGGCCACGTCTGCATCGCCATCCACGACAGTGGCATCGGCATGGACGCGGCCGACATCCGGCGGGCGCTGCTGCCATTCGGCCAGGTCGACCAGGACCTGACCCGGAAGTACGAGGGCGCCGGGCTCGGCCTGCCGCTTGCCAAGGCGTTCACGGAGCTGCACGGCGGCACCCTTCACATCGAGAGCACGCATGGCAAGGGAACCCTGGTCACCGTAAGCTTTCCCATCGAGACATCCTGCGACGCCTTCGCCCATCGCCGGTCGAGACCCCGCGCCACCGCCTGAACGAGCCGCTCCAGGGCGGAGCGACGCCGAAATGATGGCCGCGGCACGTCCTGCGCGTTATAGAGACGTGATTGCCCGGCAGGTACGCGTCCATGCCTGCCGACTCCAGGCGAGGAGAACCGAACGATGCGCTGGCGCGGCCGCAGGAGAAGCAGCAACGTCGAGGATCGCCGTGGCTCAGGAGGCGGGTTTCCGGGCGGCGGGATCCGCATCCCGGTCGGTGGTCGGGGTGCCGGGATCGGGGGCATCGGGCTGGTGGTGCTCGTCGTACTGGCAGTGGCCCTCGGCGTCGATCCGAGGCTCCTGCTGCAAGGCGGGATTCCCGGCGAGCCCGGCCCGGGAGATCGCACCGCCGAGCGGACGACGACCATGCCGCCGCAGGACGAGGCGGGCGAGTTCGTTTCCGTGGTACTCGCCGACACCGAAGAGACGTGGCGCGAGCTGTTCCGGGAAATGGACGGCACCTACGCCGAACCGTCGCTGGTGCTGTTCGACGGGGTCGTCCGGTCCGCCTGCGGCATGGCACAATCGGCAATGGGGCCGTTCTACTGCCCGGCCGATCAGAAGGTCTACATCGATCTTTCCTTCTATCACGACCTGCGCGACCGGCTGGGGGCACCGGGCGATTTCGCCCAGGCCTACGTGATCGCCCACGAAGTGGGGCACCATGTCCAGACGCTGATGGGAATAACCGAGCGGGTTCACCAGATTCGCCAGCGTCTCAGCCCGGCCGACGGCAACGCGCTTTCCGTCCGCCTCGAACTCCAGGCCGACTGCCTTGCCGGCGTGTGGGCGCACCATGCGGACCGGGCGCGCAACCTGCTCGAAAGCGGCGACATCGAGGAAGGCCTGAACGCGGCGGCAGCGATCGGCGACGACCGCCTGCAACGTCAAAGCCAGGGGTACGTGGTGCCGGAATCGTTTACCCACGGTACCTCGGCACAGCGCGTGGGCTGGTTCAAGCGCGGGCTCGACGAGGGAGACCCGGGTGCCTGCGACACGTTTTCGACGAGCGAGCGACAGGAGGGGTTCTGAACATGAGCGAGGGGAATCCGGTTGCCATACTCACCGCCGCCGGCAGCGGAATCGGCGCCGCGGCGGCACGCGTGCTGGCCGCCCGCGGTTACCGCGTTGCCATCCTGTCCTCATCCGGGAAGGGTGAGGCGTTGGGCGAGGAGCTTGGCGGTATCGGCGTGACCGGTTCGAATCGCGAGGTCGGCGACCTCGAACGGCTGGTGGACATGACGATCGATCGCTGGGGGCGGATCGACGCCGTCGTCAACAGTGCCGGACACGGCCCCAAGGGTCAACTGCTGGCAATTTCGGACGACGACTGGCACCTCGGCATGGAGTTCTTCCTTCTCAACGTGATCCGGATGTGCCGTCTGGTAACTCCGCAGATGGAGAAGCAGGGCAAGGGCGCGATCGTCAACGTCTCGACCTTTGCCACCTTCGAGCCGGAACTGACGTTTCCGACATCGGGTGTATTTCGCGCCGGGCTTGCCGCCTTCACCAAGCTGTACGCAGACCGGTACGCCGCCGCCGGCATACGCATGAACAATGTCCTGCCGGGTTTCATCGACAGCCTGCCGGAAAAGGCGGAGTTCAAGGGCCGGATACCGTTGGGCCGGTACGGTACCGTTGAAGAGGTCGCCGAGACGATCGCGTTCCTCGTCTCCGATGCCGGCGGCTACATCACGGGGCAGAACCTGCGCGTCGATGGCGGCATCACCCGCTCGGTGTGACGATCGACCGGGCGTGGGCTCGCGGTCCAAGGGACCTCCCGCCCAGCCGCGCGGGTTACGTCGAACACTGTCGCGCTGAGCTTCGCGGGGCGGCAAACTCACGCTGCTCTTCGTAGCGGCGTGGCCCGCCGGGCACGGAACCGAAGCGTCGTGGCGGCGTTCCGGCAGTGTCGACATTCTCCCACGGACGGACCGGCCTGCTTCCTCCCGAAGCGGCCGGTCCGCTTTTTATGAGGCAAGCGCGCGGCCATAGAACAGAGCGGAACGCTGCCTCGGTCGATGCGCGGGCCCTGCCGTCGTCTGCCCGGCACGGCCACCGTTGCGGGCAACTCCTCCATGTACATCGAACGTCGCCCCTGCAGGCTGCTCCGGCCCGCGCATGCGCGGGCGGAACCAATGCCTGATCGTCGGTGTTCTCGGAATCCATGGCGCGCTCGCTTGCAGAAGTGCGCGCCGCCCACCGGTTGAGAACCCGGCGGACAATGCCATTCATGGCGGAGAGAGACATCTGATGAACAACAACAATACCAATTCAACCGGATCATCGGCCAACCAGCCCGAGACGCGTCAGGGACAGGCGCCGTCGACCGGGCTTGCGGCCGGCGAGGCCCGTCAATCGGCAGGGTCCGTTGCCGCTGCGGCCGAAGCGGAGACCCGCAAGACCGTGGAAGAAGTCCGCAACCAGGGCCAGGAAGTCATCGAGAGCGCAAGAGACCAGGCCCGCCGGTTTGCCCACGAGCAGAAGGAGGTCGGTGCCGAGAAGATCTCGAGCCTCGCCCATGCCGTGGAAGTAGCCGCCGACGAACTGGAGCGCAGTTCGCCGCAACTAGCCGGCTACGCGCGCAAGGCCGCGGCCCAAATCGACACCATGTCCGGCAACATCCGCGAGCAGGGCTTCGGCGACATCCTGGCGACGGTAAACGACTTCGCCAGGCGTGAACCCCTCGCCTTCTTCGGCACCGCGATGTTTGCCGGATTTGCCCTGACGCGGTTCCTGAAGAGCACCGGTCGCGGTGACGAGGCGACGGACTACCCTCCAGGGCTGGGGGCATCGCCTGCAGATTCGGCTCAAGCCGCAAGGACCCAGCCATGAGAACCGAAAGAAGCATTCCGCAGCTGTTCGGCGACGTCGTCGACCAGCTGTCCACGCTGTTCCGCAAGGAGGTTCAGCTGGTCCGCGCCGAAACCTCGGAAAAGGTACGCCAGGCCCGCGGGGCCGTCGTGTCCATGGTGATCGGCGGGGTCATCCTCAACACCGCGCTCGTGGTGCTTCTGGGCGCTGCGGTGGTGTGGCTCACGTACGCCGGTCTCGAGCTCCGATGGTCGATCCTGCTGGTCGGAGCCATAGCCGCCCTGATCGGCTACGCGTTCGTCCAGAAGGGCATGTCAGACCTCAAGGCGAGCAATCTCGCCCCCAGCCGCACCATGGAACAGCTGCAGCGTGATGCCTACGCAGCCAGGGAGCAAGTTCGATGACAATGGATCCGGAAAACAAGTCTGCCGCCCAGATCGAGCGTGAAGTGGAGGAATCCCGGGCGATGCTCGCATCCACCCTCGAGGATCTCCGCGGCCAGCTCGATCCGAGCGAAATGATGGAACGTGCATGGGACTTCGTCCGGGAATCCGGCGGAGCGGACCTGGCGCGCAATCTCGGCCGGTCAGTGCGCGACAATCCCCTTCCTCTGCTTCTCATCGGTGCCGGCATCGGCTGGCTGATGACCGCGAACGGACGCGGGCCACGGAGACGGCCGCGGCTGCATGAACGGGCCGGCCATGGCGCTTTCCCCGCTGATCCCGAAAGCCCGTTGCTCCACTCGCCGGGACAGGCGAGCCCGGTTACCCATCTGGACCAGCCTGGTCAGGCTGGCAGCGACAACAGTCGCAACAGCGGCATGATGGAAGGCGCCTCCGATACCGTGCGCAAGGGTCGAAGCAAGGCTTCGGCCATGGGACGCTCCATCGCCGACACGACCGAACGGGCAACCGAGAGCGTATCCGACATGGCTTCGTCAGCCTATCGCAGTGCCGGTCGCGCGGCGGAGACGGCGTCGGCAATGGCGTCGGCGGCGTACGACTCCGCCGGTCGGGCGGCGGAAGGTATTCGCGACGCGGCATCGGCGACAGGCGATTACGCAACGGGTGTCGGCCGCACGGCCCGCCGAGGGACGGGCCGCCTGCGTCGTTATGCAAGTCATCTCGCGCGCGAACAGCCGCTGGTTCTCGGTGCTCTGGGGCTTGCTGCAGGCGCACTGCTCGGTGTCGGGCTGCCGTCCACCCGGATGGAACACGACCTGATGGGAGACGCCAGCGACGCCGTCAAGGGTCGGGCGAAGGAGACAGCTGACGAACAGTATCGCCGCGCGAGGCATGCGGCGAGCGGCTTCTACGAAGGAGCCGTGGATGAGCTCGCGGGTCGATCCGATCAGATGCGCGAGGCAATCCGGTCGACCGGCGAGCAAGTCCGGACAGCGGCCAAGAAGGCGGCGGATGAGGTGAAGAAGAGCGCGCCGACCACCAGCCCCGCCGGCGCCGGCAGCCGCAAAACCCCCGCGAAGGCTGTGGCTGCACGCGGGCCGGGGGAAGCATCTGCCCCGGCTGCACCATCATCCTCAAAGCCCGGCGGACCGTCCGGTCAACAGGCCGCGTCTGCGAAGCCGGCGACGTCGCCCGCAGGCGACGACAGCCCCGGCTCGCTGCCCTGAATGGAGACGCTTGAAACACAGCGCGGCGGAGCGGCAGCCGGCGGTGGCACCTACCCGGTACATCGCCGGAGCCTGGCCTACACGGGAGCCGCTCTCGCCGCGCTCTACTTCATGGACCGGGATAGAGAGACCACGGCTCGCCCGGTCACCACGCGCATCGACAACAGGCGGCCGCCAACCGGCCGCGGGCGCGAAGCCGATCGGCCGCGCGACATACCTGCGCGAGGCTGGAAGGACATTGCCTGGCGCGTGTACCGGCAGATCGGTTGCGACAACATCGACCTGATTGCCGCCGGTGTTGCCTTCTACACGCTGCTGGCGCTGTTTCCGGCAATCGCGGCCCTTGTTTCGATCTACGGCCTGGTCGCCGACCGTGCGACCGTCCTCGAACACACTGACAAATTGGCTGGCTTCCTGCCGCAGGGCGCGGTCGACCTGATCTCAGGACAGATGGAAGCCATCGCCAGCCAGCCGCAGGGTGCGCTTGGATTGGGTTTCGTTCTCGGCCTCGGCCTTTCGATCTGGGGGGCGAACAAGGCCATGAAATCGATGCTGAGTGCGCTGAACGTCGCCTACGACGAGACGGAAAAGCGCGGGATGATCGCGCTTAACGCCGTTTCGATCGCATTTACTCTCGGTGCGATCGTGCTTGTGCTCGTCGCGCTCGGCGTGATCATCGCAATTCCGATCGTCATGAGGGCGATGGGTATCAGCGGTGGCGCGGGCCTCGCCGTCGAGTTGCTCCGGTGGCCGATCCTGCTGATCGTTGCCCTCGCCGGCATGGCGACGCTGTACCGGTACGGGCCGAGCCGAACCGAAGCCAAATGGCGCTGGATCACACCCGGCGGCGCGGTTGCCGCGGTCCTGTGGATCGCCGCCTCGGTCCTGTTCTCCTGGTACGTCACCAATTTCGGCAGCTACAATGAAACCTATGGCTCACTGGGCGCCGTTATCGTCTTCATGACCTGGGTGTGGCTGTCGGCGATGACCCTCCTGATCGGCGCCGAGCTCAACGCGGAAGCGGAACGTCAGACGACGCGGGACTCGACCGTCGGCCCGCCACGTCCCATGGGGCAGCGCGGCGCCCATGCCGCCGACACGCTTGGCGAGCCTGCCGGCACGTGATGGGCGGCAGCCAGGCTCGAACGACAGATTTGTTTACGGGAACGGAAACCGGGTGGTGGGCGGTACTGGACTTGAACCAGTGACCCCTGCGATGTGAACACAGTGCTCTACCAACTGAGCTAACCGCCCTCAGAGGTCGGGCGCATGCGCCCATGCGGGATATAAGGGTGCGGTTTTGGCGAAGTCAAGCGAGCCGACAGGCGCCATCAGGGGGTAGAACCGGCCTGTCACGCCGTTGAAGGCCTGCGCCCTGCGAGGCTGCCAACTCCATTCAACTGCGTTATGTTCGAGGGCATGACGGACGCAACCCGCAATGCATCGCGCACGCGGCACAACTGGGCCGGCGAAGCTTCAGGCTCCCTGGGCGATCTCGGAACCTTTGTGCCGCATGTGCTCGGGGCCCTGACGGTGGTCGGCCTGGCCCCGTTCGGCGTGCTGATCGGGTTCGGGGCCTTTCTCTTGGCGACGGGCCTGTTCTACGCGCTACCGATCGCCGTGCAGCCAATGAAGGCGGTTTCTGCAGTGATGCTGACCGGCCAGCTCGGCCCCGGCGAGGTGGCGGCGACCGGCCTTGTGATCGGCGCGGTCTTCCTGGTGCTGGGGCTCACCGGCGGCATCGGGTGGCTCGCCCGGTTGATCCCGAGGTCGGTGACGGCAGGCCTTCAGCTCGGCCTTGGTCTGTCGATGGTGGTGCTCGGTGCCGGCATGATGGCGCAGACGCCGGTGCTGGCTGCGGTGGCAATGGTGATCGTGGTCGCGGGACTGATCCTGCCGCGCTTACCCGCAGCCCCGCTCGCCATTGTGGCCACCGTCGCCATCGCCTGGAGCAGCGGCCTTTACGAGCTGCCGGCTGCCCCCGCATTCGGCTGGTCGCTGCCGGGTCTCACGGTGCCGACCTGGGCGGAGGTGGTGCGCGCTATCGAACTCGGCGTCGTGCCGCAGCTGCCGCTCACCTTCACCAATGCCATCATCGTCACCGCCGCCCTCGCCCGCGACCTGTTCCCGGACGGAGCCGCACGGGTCACCGAACGCAACCTGTCGCTCTCTACCGGTATTGCCAACCTGGCCCTCGCGCCGCTCGGCGCCATGCCGATGTGTCACGGTGCGGGCGGCCTGCAGGCCCAGTATCGCTTCGGTGCGCGCACCGGCTGGGCGCCGGTCATCCTCGGTGTTGCCCTGATCGTGTTCGCCCTCGGGTTCTCCGACGGTGCTGCGGCACTGCTTGGCGCGATACCGACAGGTGCCGTGGGCGCCTTGCTGGTGGTCGCCGGCGGCGACCTGGCGATGTCACGGCGGCTTTTCGATTCGCGTGTCGAATGCTGGCCATCCATCGCCGTTGCCGCAGCGCTGACGCTGTTCGTGAACCCCGCCGCGGGACTGGCGGGCGGCTGGGCGATCGAAGTCGGCCGAACCATCTGGGTGCGTGCGAGGGCGCGAAAGACTTCCTAGCAGTTCGCGGTCGCTCGCGAGTTCCTGCGTCACAGTATCAAGGAGAAGGAGACCGTCATGAAACTCAGCGCCCGCAACGTGATCAAGGGCAAGGTCACCGCAATCAAGACCGGAGCCGTCGCCGCTCAGGTGCAGGTCGACGTCGGTGGCGGCAATGTGATCACCTCGACGGTAACGGTGGACGCGGTGGAGGATCTCGACCTGCGCGAAGGATCGGATGTTCAGGTCGTGATCAAGGCGTCGGAGGTCATCCTCGCCACCGCGTGAGAACGGCAGGCCTAGTCTTCCTCTGGCAGGGCGATGGCGGTGAATCCGAAGTCCGCCAGAATCTCCTGGCCTGAAGGCGAGAGCATCCAGGCAGCGAAGCGCCAGGCAGCCTCCGGTGCGTTATTCAGCACCGTCAATCCGTAATCGGCGCCCACCGCCATCGGTTCGGGCACCTTGACGATCTTGAGCGACGGCACCTCGGCCCGCGCGAGCAGCGCATTGGTGCAATAGGTCAGGAAGATGTCGGCCTTGCCGCTTTCCATCACCCAACCGTAGGTGTTGCGGTCTTCCGGCGGCTTCGGGCTGTCGGGGCCGCCGGTGAGCCTCTGGGCCTTCCGGTCGAGCCGCGCGAAGGCGCCGGGGCTGAGCGCGTCCGCCTTCTCGTAAAGGGCAATTGCGCAATCGCCGGAGGGATCGGCCTTCGGCGTCGACATGCCGACGCGGACGTCGTCGCTGAGAAGCGTGTCGAGAAGCGTTTCGGAGGTCACCTCCAGATCGCCGCGCGCGATGGCGCAGAGCCGGTTGCGCGCGAACAGTATCACCGGGGCCGACAATCCCGCCGCTTCGATCGCCTGCGGGTGTTTCATGTTGGCGGAGGCGAACACGTGCGGGAGATCGCCCTCCTCGATGCGCTTGCGCAGCAGACCCGAGGCACCGAACCGGGCGGCCACAGAGACGCCTGTCGCGCGCTCGAATGCCGCGCCGAGTTCGGTGACCGCCGCCTTGAGGCTGCCGGCGGCAAACACCGTCACCTCCTGGCTCATGGCACCCGCCGGCAGGAGAAGCCCGAAAACCACCGCCAGCGGCAGGACGCGCATGGTTCTTCCTCCATCCCGGTGGGCTCGGCAAATCAGCTCTGGCCACCCTGGGCGTTCGGGTAGAACAGCTGCTGACCCTGAACCTTGAATTCGGCGATCGCCTGCTGGCCCTCAGGACTGGTAATCCAGTCGATGAAGGCCTGGCCGGCCTCGGCCTTGACGTTCGGGTGCATCTCCGGATTGACCAGAATCACGCCGTACTGGTTGAAGAGCTTCTCGTCGCCCTCGACGGCGATCTTGAAATTCCCCTTGTTGCCGAAGGCAACCCACGTAGCCCGGTCGGACAGGGCGTAGGCTCCCATGCCGACGGCCGTGTTGAGGGTCGCCCCCATTCCGGAACCGGTCTCCCGGTACCAGCTTCCCGATGCCGCTTTGACGTCGACACCGGCCTCCTTCCACAGCTGCAATTCCTTCTTGTGGGTTCCGGAATCGTCGCCGCGCGAGGCAAACGGGGACTGGCTTTCGGCAATCTTCCTGAAGGCCGCGGCTGCATCAGTCGAACCCGCGATGCCAGCAGGATCGCTGTCGGGACCGACTATGACGAAGTCGTTGTACATCACGTCGAGACGCTTGACGCCGTAGCCGTCGGCCACGAACTTCTCCTCTGCAGGCTTGGCGTGCACCAGCAGAACGTCGCCATCACCGTTCTGGGCGTTCTTGAGGGCCTGGCCGGTACCGACCGCGACCACCCGCACCTCGATGCCGGTCTTCTCGGTGAACTTCGGCAGGATATGGTCGAACAGACCGGAGTTCTGGGTCGAGGTCGTTGACTGGACGATGATGAAATTGTCCTGCGCCTGAAGCCCGGTGCCAGCAAACATCGTGGCCAGGCCGATAACCATGCAACCCGTCAGTGCACGGATCAGGTTTCTGCGGTTCATGGGATCCTCCCTCTGCGAATGGGATGGCTAGAAGACCAGGCGACCTTCGATGAGTTCACGTGCCTGCGGCGTGCGCGGCAGCCGGAAGAACTCGTCGGCGGGCGTATGTTCGATCACCTGGCCGCGGTGCACGAAGACCACGTCGTCGGCGATTCGCTCCGCCTGTCCGCGGTCGTGCGTGACCAGCATGATCTTGCAGCCCTTGTCTGCAGCGCCGAGTATGATGTCCTCGATCGCCGCGACCGATCCGGGGTCGAGGCTCGATGTCGGTTCGTCGAGGAACAGCACTTCCGGTTCGAGCGCGAGTGCTCGGGCCAGCGCCAACCGCTGTTGCTCACCGCCCGAGAGGACCCGTGCCGGACGCTGCGCAAGATGCTCGAGGCCGGCCAGTTTCAGCGCCTGGCTCAGCCGCTCTTCACGATCCTCGAACGGCCGCAGTTCCAGTGCGAAGCGGATATTGGCGGCAACCGAACGGCGCAGCAGCACGGGACGCTGGAATACCATCGCCTGACGCTTGCGCACGGTCTCGTCGAGCGGTCGGCCGTTCCACGTGATGCTCCCCGAGCTAGGCTTGATGAGCCCGTGGAGAAGCCGGAACAGCAGGCTCTTGCCGGCGCCGTTCGGGCCCATGAACACGGTGCGGCCGGCGCCCGCCAGTTTCAGGTCAATGCCGTTGATCAGTTGCTTGCCGCCGGCCTCGAACGTGACGCCGGTCACCTCGAGCGGCAGCAGCGACGGGGCGGCGCGCATCACGCCTGCAGCAGGCAGGGCGGCCGTGCGATCAAGCATAGGCAAGTCTTCCGGCGGTCGACCGCAGGCTCGTCACCGCCGCGCTGACGGCAATGGCAATCGCCATCAGGACGACGCCGAGCGCCAACGCGAGCGCCAGTTCGCCCTTGGACGTCTCGAGCGCGATGGCCGTCGTCATCACCCGTGTGACGTGAGCGATGTTGCCGCCCACGATGATGACCGCCCCGACCTCGGCGACGGCGCGTCCGAAGCCCGCCAGCGCCACCGTCGTCAGGCTGTAACGGCCGTCCCACAGGAGCGCTCCGATCTGTCGCCACCAGCCCACCCCGAGCGAGCGGAACTGTTCCGCATACTCGTCGTGCAGGGTCTCGATCGCCTGTCGCGCCAGCGCGGCGATGATCGGGGTGATGAGAACCGTCTGGGCAATGATCATCGCTGCAGGCGTGTACAGGAGCTGCAGGAAACCCATCGGCCCCGCATTCGACAGCATCAGGTAGACCAGAAGGCCCACCGTGACCGGCGGCAGGCCCATCAGCGCGTTGAGGATCGAGACGATTGCGTTCCGCCCCGGAAACCAGCTTACGGCAAGCGCCGCACCCAGGGGCAGCCCGAGCAGGCAGGCAATCAGCACGGCCGAAAAGCTGACCCTTATCGATAATCCCACGATCGCGAGGAGCTCGGGGTCGGCCGTTAGGATCAACTCGAACGCCAGGCTGAAGGCGGCACCGAAATCCTGCATTGCGTTCTCTGTTCTTTTCTCCCAACGCCACGATAGCACGTACGGAACGACACAGAAAGCCATCAGAGAACACAAAATGACACAGAATGGGAGACGAAGTCACGAAACCGCACGGCGATGCCGCCATGCGCCGGGTACCCGGAAGTCGGTCGGAAAGGCTGCTATTGCTCTGGGTCAGGTTGGCAGGCGACTATCACGCGCGTGCCATCAGGCGCTCCAGTGCCGGCCACAGCTCATCAAAGCTGTCGATCAACACATCGGGCGCGAGCGCGCTCATCGGCGTCGACGTATAGCCGAACGTCACCCCGATCACCGGAACCCCGGCAGCGCGCGCCGTTTCGATGTCGTTGATGCTGTCGCCCACCATCACGGCACGCGCGGGATTGCCGCCAAGACGGCGGATCGTTTCGAGCAACGGTTCTGGGTCGGGCTTGCGGACGGCGAGGGTGTCGCCGGCGACAAGCGCCTCGAAATAGTGAGCGATATCAAGGGCCTCGAGCAGAATGCGGCTCGCGTCTTCCGGCTTGTTCGTGCAGATGCCGAGGCCGTATCCCTCATCGCGACAACGCTCGATCAGGGCGATCGCACCCTCGAACGGGCGGCTCTCGTCGGCGATATTGGCGAGGTAGTAGTCGAGGAACACGTGGAACAGCCGGTCGAGTTCCGCTTCGTCGACCGGCTCACCGGTCGCCGCCATACCGCGCGAGATCAGGGCTCGCGCGCCCTGCCCCACCATCCGGCGGACATCCTGAAGCGGCACCGCCGGCCGGCCGTACAGGCCAAGGACATGGTTCATCGCGGCAGTGAGATCCGGTGCCGTGTCGACGAGCGTTCCGTCGAGATCGAACACGATTGCCGGCCGCTGGGATGTCGGCGCATGCATCAGTCGTCACCTTCGGCAAGCGTCACCAGCGCTGCCGTCAGGGTTCGGGCCCCCGCGGCGAGATGATGCGGCTCGGCATATTCGTCGGGATGGTGACTGATGCCGTCGCGGCACGGGACGAAGATCATGCCGGTCGGGCATACGGACGCGACGAAGCTCGCATCATGGAACGCGCCCGACGGCAAACGCGTGACGGAATGGCCGAGTGCACGGGCGCACTGCTCCACGAGCGAAACGATCGTCTCGGGGAACCGATTCGGAGGATTGGCGGTCGTTTCGACAACCTCGGCCTCGCACGGCCTGACGGCGCCTGCCACCACCTCGGGTATCCGGTCGCCGAGGCGCGTCAGGGCGTCGAGATCAGGATGACGGAAGTCGATCGTGAAGACCACGCGCTCCGGTACCGTGTTCGGTGAATTGGGTTCGACCACCATGCGGCCGACCGTGAACCGGACCACGTCGTCAGGATCGGCCATCAGCCTGTTGAGCGCCTCGATCGCCCGCACCGCTGCCTGCAGCGCGTCGCGGCGGCCGGCGAGCGGCGTGGTGCCGGCGTGGGCGCCCCGGCCGGTCACCTCGACGCGAAACCAGCGCCAGCCCTGGATCCCGGTCACGGCGGCGAGGTCAACCCCATCGCGCTCCAGGACGGGACCCTGCTCGATGTGGGCTTCCAGATAGGCATGCGGCCTGCCGCCAAGCGGCCGGCGGTCCAGATCGGCCTCTGCCGCGAGCGTTTCCTCGAGAGCGTCGACAAACCGTGTGCCGTCGGCGTCGGTCACGTCGTGAAACGCTTCCAGCGGCGTATGACCCGACCAGGCCATCGATCCCATTGCACCGGGAGCGAAGCGGCCGCCTTCCTCGTTGGTCCAGGCCACCACCTCGATCGGGCGCGGCAGCGCGATCCCTGCGTCGCCGATCGCATCGATCGCTTCCAGTCCCGCAAGCACGCCATAGATGCCATCGAAGCGGCCGCCGGCGGGCTGGCTGTCCATGTGGCTGCCGGTGAGTATCGCGGACCGGTTGCCACCCCCGTCGCGGCGCACGAACAGGTTCGCAGCCGGATCGACCGACACCGCGTAGCCGCGCTCGCGGGCCCGTTCGACGAAAACCCGGCGCGCGGCGCGGTCCTCCGGCGTCAGCGCCTGCCGGCAGACGCCGCCGTCAGGCCGGGCACCATAGCGGGCCATTTCCATCAGCCGGGCCCACAATCGCTCCTCGGAAACCGCTGCGGCCGCCTTCAATGCGCGCTCACTCGGCCGGACTGTCACCTTGTGCCTCCTCGTGCTATTTTCCCCTCGCCACTGAAACGACACTCCGGAGGCAGGGAGAATGGGTGAACGAGTAACGATTCCGGCGCGACGCGGCAAGGCGACCTTCCTTGCCAAGGGACAGGCCATCAAGATCATCAACACGCATGGCGAACAGGTGGTGGACACCTGGGCGTTCCGCGCCGGGCATCTGATCGAGTTCATGTCGAACGAGCATACCCGCGCAACGATTCTCAAGCTCATCCCACAGGTCGGCGACAAGCTCTACACCAACAAGCGCCGGCCGATCCTCACCCTGGAGGAGGATACCTCGCCGGGGATCCACGACATGCTGCTGGCCGCCTGCGACAACGAGCGCTACGGCCTGCTCGGCTGTACCGAGTATCACGACAACTGCACCGACAACCTCGCCGCGGCGATGCACGAACTGGGCCTCAGGGCACCGGAGACGCCGAGTCCGTTCAACCTGTTCATGAACATTCCGTGGACGGCGGAGGGCGGGCTTTCGTTCGAGGAACCCAAGACGAAGCCCGGTGACTACGTGGTGCTGCGCGCCGAGATGGACTGCATCGTCGCGATGTCGGCCTGCCCGCAGGACATCCTGCCCATCAACGGCGTCGGCCACGAACCGACAGAGGCACATTTCGAGATACTCGACGCAAGGTGACCCAGGTTCGGAGCCTGTCGCGAACGAGCCCACCGATCCTACCCCCCTGAATCATCGTCTGGTCGCGGTCAGGCATTCGGCCTGACCCGGCCAGCCGGGCAGGAGACCGCCGCTGACCGACCAGACCGCCCCGTCCGGCATACGACCCGCGGCCCACGATTCCTGGGTCCGCGGGGTGTGCATTGCGCGGGTGTTCCTGTTCGCCAACTTCATGGTGGTGGCGGCCTCGATCCCGGTCATCATCGACGACTGGGGGCTGAGCGCGGCGCAGGCGGGCTCGATCGTCTCCAGCTTCACCGTCTGCTACGCGGTGTCGTTGTTCGGCCTGTCGTGGCTGGCGGACCATTTCGGCGCCAAGCGCGTCACCGTCGCCTCGGCCTGGGCGGCGGCCGCTGCGGCGCTCGCATTCGGCCTGTTCGCGCGCGACTTCACGTCGGCGTTCCTGCTGTACGGCCTTGCCGGTCTCACCCAGGGCGGCACCTACACCCCGGTCATCATGCTGTTCGCCGACCGGTTCCCGCCGCGCTGGCGAGGCAGCGCCGTCGGGTGGCTGATCGGCTCGACCTCGATCGGCTATGCCGCGTCGCTTGCGGTATCCGGCCTCGCCATCGGGCTCGGCGGCTGGCAGGCCGCATTCATCGCCTCCGGCATCCTGCCGATAGCCGGCGCGATCCTGCTCACCGCGACGCTTCGCGACACGGCGAACGTCATCCACCCGCGTACCGCCAGCGGCGCCCTCCGCAACACCTTCCTCGCCCGCTCCGACGGCCGGCGGCTGGTGGTCGGCTATACCGCGCACAGCTGGGAACTGCTCGGCATGTGGGCATGGATGCCGACCTTCATCACCACTGCGGCGGCGCTCGGCGGCTTCGCCGCCGCCAGCGCGACCGGTATTGGCGCCTACATCTCCGCCGCCGGGCACATCATCGGCGCCGTCGCCTCGCTGACCATGGGCGGACTTTCGGACCGGCTCGGCCGCAAGGCCGTCCTCGTCGGCATGGCGGCGATCAGCGCGGTCCTGTCGCTCACGATCGGCTGGCTGGTGTGGCTGCCGCTCGTCATCCTCGCGGTGCTGGCGCTGGTCTACAGCTTCTCGGCGATCGGCGACTCCGCGGTCCTGTCGACGGCCCTCACCGAAGCCGTCCCGCCCGGCTCCCTCGGCTCCGTGCTCGCCATCCGCTCGCTGCTCGGATTTGGCGCCGGCGCGATCGCCCCGCTGGTGTTCGGCGCCATCCTCGATGCCACCGGCGACGCCGCCGACAGCGCCTCCTTCAGCTGGGGGATGGCCTTCGCCTCGCTCGGTGTCGGCGGGATCATCGCCACCGCCTGCGCGGTGCGCCTCGGCAGGCCGATGCGGCCCTGACGGCGACGGTCGGCCGCTATTCGGCCGCCTCGGACCGCTTGGCGGTGAACTTCTCGCGCATGGTCACCAGCTCCTCCGCCGCCGTCGGGTGAACCGCGATGGTGGCGTCGAAGTCCGCCTTGGTGGCGCCCATCTTGATGGCAATGCCGACGACCTGGATCAGTTCGCCGGCATCCGGCCCCATGATGTGGCAGCCGACCACCCGGTCCGAGCGCGGGTCGACGACGAGCTTGATCAGCATCCGCTCGTCGCGGCCCGACAGCGTATGCTTCATCGGCCGGAAGGTGGACTTGTACACGTCCACCTCGCCGTACTTCTCGCGCGCCATGCGTTCGGTGAGGCCGCACGTGCCGATCTCCGGCTGGCTGAACACGGCCGTCGGCACATCGGTGTGATCGACCGCGGTCGGGTTTGCGTTGAAGACGGTCTCGCCGAAGGCGTGACCTTCGCGGATGGCCACGGGTGTCAGGTTGACCCGGTTGGTCACGTCGCCGATGGCGAAGATGTTGGGCACCGTCGTGCGCGAGTACGGGTCGACCAGCACCGCGCCCGACGGATCGAGCGCCACGCCTGCTTCCTCGAGACCGAGCGCGGCGGTGTTGGGGTGCCGCCCGGTGGCGTACATGACGAGATCGGTCTCGATCTCGCCGCCGTCGACCAGGCGTGCGCGGCAGCCGTCCGCCTGGCGGGCGATTTCGACGATGTCGGTGCGGGTGAGAACCCGGATCCCCTTCTTTGCCATCTCGGCGGCGAGGCCATGGCGCAGGTCGTCATCGAAGCCGCGCAGGATCTGGTCACGCCGGTAGACAAGCGTGGTTTCGACCCCGAGGCCATTGAAGATCCCGGCAAATTCGACCGCAATATAGCCGCCGCCGACGATGACGATCCGCTCCGGGAGGCGATCGAGGTGAAAAGCGTCGTTCGAGGTGATCGCATGTTCGGCACCGGGAACGTTGCCGGGGACGTACGGCCACGAACCGGTCGCAATGAGGATGGTCTCGGCGGTGACCGTACGGTTCTGGCCGATCAGCTCGACGGTATTCCTGTCGCGCAGGATCGCCCGGGCCTGGATGAGTTCGGCGCCCGCCCGTTCGAGATTGGCGATGTAGATCCGGTTGAGCCGGTCGATCTCGGCATCCTTGTTGGCGACCAGCGTCGGCCAGTCGAACCGGGTCTCGCCCACGGTCCAGCCGAAGCCGGCGGCATCCTCGAACTCTTCGGCAAACCGGCTGGCGTACACGAACAGCTTCTTTGGCACGCAGCCGCGGATGACGCACGTGCCGCCGACGCGGTCTTCCTCGGCGATGGCGACTCGGGCGCCATGGCCGGCCGCGATGCGCGCCGCCCTGACGCCGCCGGAGCCCGCGCCGATGACGAACAGATCGTAATCGTAGGCCACCGACCGCTACCTCACAGGCTACCGAAGTTCATGCGCGACATCAGCGGTCCGACGTCGACCGCCTGCGATCGCGTTCGAGACGCGCGAGCGTCGCTTCGACGATTTGCGGCTTGAGCTTGTCGCCCATCCCGACCGCCAGGCCGACGGTATCCTCAAGCAGCTTTTCCTGCACCTTCATCCAGCGCTTGCCGGCCGGCGACTCAAAGAATGCCACCGCCGCCTTGAGATCGGCCGCGGAAAGGTGGCGGGCGTACACCTGCGCGATCCCCTCGAGGTACTCCGCACGGTGATCCGCGATGACGACGCCTGCCTGTTCCATCAGGACCCGCAACACGACCCGGTCGTCGGCATCGCCCGCCTGCCGCACGACATCCCTGGAGAAGCCACGGATCGTCTGCTTGATCAGGCGTTCGAACTCGGCCGGTTCGATGGCCGTCGCCACCAGCTTGCGGGCCGCCGCAAGCTTCGCGTCGTCCTTGGCGACGACGTGACCGACCCCCATCGCGACGACGAGCGCGAGGCACAGCGCAGCGGCAATCCTTGCCATTTCCATCCACCTCCCTGATCCGGATCGATCCTATGTGACGGCGGGGTACGGAACAATGATGCCGCTACGCCGGTGCCTGTCCGCCATCAGGGTTCCAGCACGCGCACGCCGTCCTCGGTGCCGAGGATCGCTAGCGTGGCGTAACCCAGGAACAGGCCGTGCTCGACCACGCCCGGAACGCCTTCCAGGGCCCGCGCCAGTGCCGGCGGGTTCTCGATGCGGCGGAACGCGCAATCGCAGATGAGGTGTCCCTCGTCGGTGACGAACGGCTCCCCGTCGTCCGACCGGCGCAGGGTCACCTCTCCTTCGCAGCCGGCGGCGCGTGCCGCCTCGGCGATCCGCGCGATCGTCGTCGCGACGCCGAAGCGGACCACTTCCACCGGCAGCGGATAGCGCCCGAGGACATCGACATGCTTCGTCTCGTCGGCGATGACGATCATCGCGCGCGATGCGGCGGCGACGATCTTCTCGCGCAGCAACGCGCCGCCGCCGCCCTTGACCAGATTCAGCCGGTCGTCGAGCTCGTCGGCGCCGTCGACGGTGAGATCCAGGTCGCCCAGTTCGTCGAGATCGGCGACCGGTATCCGGTGGTGCACGGCCAGTGTTCGCGTGGCCTCGGATGTCGGTACACAGACGACATCGAGTCCGTCGCGCACGCGCTCGCCCAGTCCTTCGACGAAATGGCGGGCCGTCGAGCCGGTGCCGAGGCCAAGCCGCATGCCCGGTTCGACATGGTCCAGCGCCGCCCGCCCCGCCGCGCGCTTGGCCGCCTCCAGCCTGTTCACGCGCCGAGGCCACCCATCAGCATGTACTTGAGCTCGGTGAACTCCTCGATGCCATGCCGCGAGCCTTCCCGGCCGAGGCCGGATTCCTTGATGCCGCCGAATGGCGCCAGCTCGGTCGAGATTATGCCCTCGTTGACCCCGACCATCCCGTATTCCAGCGCCTCGGCGACACGCCAGCAGCGGCCGATGTCGCGGCTGTAGAAGTAGGCGGCAAGGCCGTACGGGGTGTCGTTCGCCATCCGGATCGCCTCTTCCTCGGTCTCGAACCGGAACAGCGGCGCGACGGGGCCGAACGTCTCCTCGCGCGTGATCAGCATCCTCGTCGTCACGTTCTTGAGGATCGTCGGCTCGTAGAACGTGCCGCCGAGCGCATGCCGCTTGCCGCCGACCACCACCTCGGCACCGTTGGCCACCGCATCCGCCACGTGCTCCTCGACCTTGAGCACCGCCGCCTCGTTGATCAGCGGCCCCTGGGTCACGCCGACCTCGTCGCCCTTGCCCACCTTCAGCTTGAGGACTTCGCCGGCAAGCTTCTCGGCGCACTGCTCCATCAGCACCTTGCCGATCTCGGTCGAGCCGGTGAAGGTGAGGACCCGGACGGCCGGGTTCGAGGTCAGCTCGCCGCCGATCTCCGAGGCCGATCCGGTGACCACGTTGAACACGCCTGCCGGCAGGCCCGCGCGCTCGCCGAGCACCGCCAGGGCAAGCGCGCACAACGGTGTTTCGCTTGCCGGCTTGCAGACCACCGTGCAGCCCGCTGCC
>CAZSNL010000013.1:0-45655 GCA_964608275.1 uncultured Hyphomicrobiales bacterium
GATCGCCCAGCCAGTCCGAGCCCTTGACCGTGTCGTACATGTGCCAGCGCCAGTCGTCGGGGCCCATGTTGCCCAGCGCCGCCGCGACGCCACCCTGTGCGGCGACGGTGTGGCTGCGGGTCGGGAACACCTTGCTGATGCATGCGGTCCGGAGGCCCGCCTGCGAACAGCCAAGCGTCGCGCGCAGGCCGGCGCCGCCGGCTCCGACCACCACCACGTCGAACGTGTGGTCGGTGAACGGATAGGCGCGACCGTTGATCGCAAACGCGCGTGCCTGACCGGAGCCGTTGGCTGCCATGATGCGAGTCAGTTCCCGAAAGCGATACTCAGGAGGGCGAACAGACAGACCGCGGCGACCGCCACGGCATAGAAGGTATTGAGGACGATGCTCACGAACTTTGGTCCGGGAGCATGCACGTAATCGACGATGATCTCTTCCATCCCAAGCCGCATGTGCACCGCGTACACCACGATCGTCAGGGCGAGCGTGACGGCCACCAGCGGATGCGCCAGGAACGCCGCCGCGGAGTCATGATCGCTGCCGGCGAGATAGAGGCTGGCGAAGATCAGGAACAGCGTCAGCGGTATTGCCGCGACCGAGGTCACGCGCTGGCGCCAGAATGCCTCGGTACCGGTGCCGGCGGCGCCGAGACCCAGGACCCGGCTGAGCGGAGTGACCATGCGCATCACAATACCCCGATCCCCCAGGCGCCGAGCCAGATCAGCGCGGTAAGCCCGATCGAGCCGACGAGCGTCGCCCGTGCCATCCATTGGGCGGACCGGATCTCGAAACCGTAGCCGACATCCCATACGAGATGGCGGATGCCGCCCAGCATGTGATGCATGAGCGCCCACGTGAACCCGAACAGGACGACGCGGCCAGGCAACGATGCGAAAACCCGGTTGATCGCATCGTACCACTCCGCCCCGGACGCCGCTCCGACGAGCCAGACGGCGGGGATGAGCATGCCGAAATAGAGTGCCCCGCCGGTGATGCGATGGGCGATGGACATCACCATCGTCAGGATCGGGCGGAAGATCTGCAGGTGTGGCGACAGCGGCCGTGCCACACGCGGATCGGAGGGGATCATCGGCCTTGGCGATCGGGATCGTGACACATGATCCTACTTCATATCGCGTTGCAGCATCAGCGGCAATGGCGCGTGACGCCGCAACCGGGCCGGGCCCGGCGACGCCTGCGAGGCGGAGCCCGGAACCGGGCCCGCTATTCGATCACTCCGCAGGCGATGCGATCGCCCGCGTGCCCGGCGGGATCGGATTCATAGTCGTCTTCGCCGGCATGGATCACGATCGCCGATCCGTCGTCATCGAACAGGCTGGCCGGATCGCCCTCGACCAGCGTGACCAGGGTGTTGAACACCTCGAACGTGAGAGCGCCGCTGTCCGGGACGTGAATGTTGGGCATGTCGCCGGCGTGCGGTCCCTCATCGCTGAAGAAGCCGTGGGCCGTGCCGTCAGGGTTGAAGTGTCCGCCAGCCGATTCGAATGGCGGCTCGCATTGTCCCGTCTCGTGAATGTGGAACGCGTGGACGCCGGGCGGCACCGCTTCGAGCGTGACCCTCAGAAGGACACCCGTCGGTGTCTCCTCGAGTTCGACCGTTCCCACGGTCTTGCCTTCCTGATCGCGCAGAGTGGCGGTGGCGGTTTCCCACTCCTCCTCCTGCATCTGATCCTCGGCATCGTCGTTCGCCGCGTCCTGGTCCTGCGCCTGGACGACGCTGCCGTGCAGGGCAAGGAGCGCCGCGGCGCCCAGGGCGACAAGTATCTTGCGCATGTTCCTTCTCCATTTCCGCCGTGCGGGGACGGACGTCGTTTCCCGCAGACCACGCCTGTCCTGTCGACTTCGAGACCCGGAGCAACAACGCAGGTCCGGTCGAAGCGTTCACCTCGGCATCGCGACCCAGTAATCGAGCTCGAGGACCACGCCCTCCTCGTAGGTATCGCCCGCGCGCCCGGGAAAGGTATCACAGGGACGGTCCCGGGTCGCATACGTCATGATGCGCAAGGCGCCGATGTCCGACCGATTGCCGATTTCCGCCTTGTCGACCACCTCGCTCCAGGCGAATACGGTATCGCCCGCGAAACACGGCGCCACGTGCCTGCCGCTGTTGATGGCGGCGATGTGGAAGGCGTTCTCGAGGCCGTTGAAGCTCAGCGCCCGCGCAACGCTCATGACGTGGCCACCGTACACGATCCGCCGCCCGTGGCGGCCTTGCGCCTGACGATAGCGGTCGAAGTGCACCCGTGCGGTATTCTGATAGAGGCGCGTCGCCATCATGTGCTCGGCCGCCTCGATCGTCACGCCGTCGACATGGTCGATGCGTTCGCCTGGCTCGTAGTCACCCCACATCCGGCTGCTGCCGGCGAGTTTCATGTCCCACCCGAACAGCTTGAGCGGCGGCACCGCACCGCCGAGGTCTTCTGCCGCGACCGTGTCGGCGAGGTTCGGCACCACCGGATCGGGGGCAGGGCTCTGCTCGTCGGCCTTTTCCACCATCACCCAGCGGACGTACTCGAGCACGTCCTCGCCGTTCTGGTTGATGCCGCGCGAGCGCACGTAGACGATGCCGCTCCGGCCGTTGCTGTTCTGGCGCAGGCCGATCACGTCGGAGACCGCGCACAGGGTATCGCCGGCAAACACCGGCCGCAGGAACCGGCACTCGGCATAGCCCAAGTTGGCGACTGCGTTTGCAGATATGTCCGGCACCGTGCGGCCGAAAACGACGTGGAACACCAGCAGGTCGTCCAGCGGCGCCGCCTGATAGCCGATCTGCCGGGCGAATGCCGACGACGACTGGACTGCCGACCGGGGGCCGTACAATGCCATGTAGATCGCCGTATCGCCCTCGGTCAGGGTGCGCGGGGTCGCGTGCTCCAGCACCTGACCGACCGCGAAATCCTCGAAGTATCGTGCTCTACTCGTACCGTTCATCCGCCCCCGCAATCCGATTGGCTGGTTCGTTTATCCTGCGGGCGTTGGCCCCGGCTGGCAAGTGCCAGGGCGCGCGTTGCCATCGGACAGTGGACAAGTCGCCTTCGATCCCGATCGTTTTCGTTGGTCAACGGCGCCGGGCGACCGGAGGGAAACGCCAGGTCAGCGGCGGCGCGTGCGCGCGCGTCGGCCGGCCATGAGACCGAGCGCGAATGCGGCCGCCGGCAGCCCGAGGATGCCGCCCGCCGGCTGGCCGGAACGCTCGCCAGGGCGACCTGCCGCGGCGGGCCTTTCCCGTGACAGCGGGCCGGGCACGCGACGGCCGGCATCGCGCCGCGCGACGAGGACCGCGACACCGGCGACCGCTACCAGCCCGGCGCCGACAATCGCGGCGGCAACGGCGGCGCCGTACGCCGTCATCAGCTGGATGTAGATCGCGGCGACGAGGAAGCCGAGCCCGACGGATGCGCAGAGGCCGGCGGCAAGATACACCACCACCCGCCGAAGCAGGCGGCGGGTCAGCGTTCGAACTTCCAGGAGGGCGGACTGCCCCAGGACCGGGCCGAACATTGGCCGGTCACTTTCGGGTCAGGATGCCGACGAGGTAGCCGAGCCCGGCGGCGACGAGAACGGCCGTCAACGGCCGTTCGGCAATGAACCGCTCGAGTGCCTCACCGCTCTCCTCCGCCCTTCTGGCGGCATCGCGGGCATACCGTTCGCCCGTCTTTCGAACATCGGCGACCCGGTCGGCAGCACTGTCGCGGAATTCCTCAACCTGGTCCTGGGCGACCTGAGCGAGCGTTGCGCCGAGTTGTGAGAGATCCTCGCGCAACTGCGCGATCTGCCTCGACAGTTCGTCCACAGATTGCCGGGATGCGCCCTCATCGATCCGTTCCGCCATGTCGGCCTCCCATCGGTACCACCCGTTGCCGAACGCGGCAGACGGGGTAACCGTTCCAGCGACGGGAACGCGGCAGCGAATCCGGACGTTCTGCATCGGGAACAACCGCGGGACGTGCCGGCATGCTGAATCATTCGGGCAACCACGCCGGGCCGGCGACCTCGGAGCGGCAGCACCGGCAACCGTTCGCGGTGCGCATGGAACTCGCCAGCCGCTTTGCCATCATTGCATTGACCGTCATCGCCGTGTTCGCGACGCTGTGGCAGGGTCGGTATTTCTTCGCGCCGACGGTCGCCGGCCTGGTGGTCGGCATCATGCTGACCCCGATCCTGCTGCGGCTGGAGCGGCGCGGCTGGCCGGCGCCGATCGCCTCGGCCGCGATCACCCTGATGTCGCTTATCCTGTTCGCCACGTTGCTGGCCGGCCTGGTGGCTCCGATTGCGCTATGGGCTGATCGCCTGCCGCAGCTGTGGTTCGAGATCAGAAGCCTTCTCGTCTCCATCCGCGAACCGCTGAAGACGATTGCCGGCATGCGCGAGCAGTTGCGCGCGGCTACCGGTGACGGCGAGGACGGCGCCGCGATTGCCGTGACCCAGGAATCGGAGACGCTCGGCGAACTGCTCGAGCTTGCCCCCGGGTTCGTCGGCCAGCTGCTCATCTTCGTCGGCACGCTCTACTTCTACCTGGCCACGCGCACCGAACTGCGGCTCGCGATCATGTCGCTCTGCGTCGACTGGAGGCCCCGCTACCGTGCCGCGCGGATCTTCCGCGACGTCGAGCGCTACGTCTCCCGCTATGTCGCCGCCATCACCCTGATCAACATGGCGGTCGGTGTCCTGACGGCGCTGGCGATGGCGTTGCTCGGGATGCCGTCGCCGGCATTGTGGGGGGCGTTCGCCATGGTCCTGAACTACGTGCTCTACCTCGGCCCCACCGTGATGGTGCTGATCCTGCTGGCCGTCAGCCTGATCAACTTCGGCGGCACCCCGGCAGCACTCCTGCCGCCGCTCGCCTTCCTCTTCATCACCACCCTCGAGGGGCAGTTCGTGACGCCGGCCATCATCGGCCGGGCGATGACGCTCAATCCGTTTCTGGTCTTTGTCTCGCTCGCCTTCTGGCTGTGGCTGTGGGGGCCGATCGGCGCCCTGGTCGCGGTCCCGCTGCTGATTGTCGGCATGGTCGTCGTGTCCCACTTCGTGTCGCTGGCCCCGGCGCGGTCGGATGCGGTGCTGCCGCAACTGGTCGGCGCGGCGAAATTACGCCGAACCGCCGGCCTGCCGCCGGTGCTGCCGGCATACGGCACCGGCCGCCGCCTCACCCCCGGAACACGACCGCCCGGCCTGCGTTCCCTCGATGAAGATGATACGCTGCGGGACGCACGCCCGGGACCACGATCATGGTCTGATCCTGGTCCGTGAGGCGCCCTTGCCGGTGCCGCCGCACCGGCAGCCGGACATGGAGGGTTCGATGCAGGAACATGGCGAGGAGTTCGGTTCGTGGCTGCGGTCGTTCTGCCCCAACTGCGGCAGGGAACTCCGCGCCGGCGAGAGAATCTGCGACGGCTGCGGCGCCGACGTCCGCGGCGTCTGCCTGCCGGCGGCCTGGCACCTGCGTCGTCGCACGGTCAGGTCCGCACGGGAGGACGGACCCTCATCGACGGCCTGAGCGTCACCAGCGGCAACACGATGCGTACGCGGATCCCGCGCGTGTCGTAGTCGGTCTCGATGGTTCCGCTGAGCTGCTGGCGGACGATGCTGTCGATGATCTGGCCGCCCACCGCCTTCTTGCGCGGCCGCTTGACCGGCGGGCCGTCGCGCTCGATCCAGTCCATGACGAGCTCCAGGCCGCGGTCGCCGGTGCGCCTCGCCCAGGTCACGGAAACCCGCCCCTCCGGTGCGGCAAGCGCCCCGTGCGTCCGGGCGTTGGTCGCCAGCTCGTGGATCACCATGCTCAGCGCAAACGCATCGTCCGCCGGCAGGCGGGTGCGGTCGCCGCCGATCTCGATGTTGTCGCCGCTTTCGCCCATCAGGCGGTGCAGGAGCGATGCGACCGGCACCGTTCGCCAGCCGTTGTCGATGATCAGGGCATGGGCGCTGGCGACCGACATGAAGCGGGCGAAGAACTTGTCCCTGAAGTCCTTGAAGCTGCGCGCCTGCACCGCGGTACGGGTGAACAGCGACTGCACGATGGCCAGGAGGTTTCCCGAGCGGTGATACAGCTCGCGGATGAGCAGTTCCTGCTGTTCGCGCTGGTAGTGGGTGGTGATCGCGTTGGCGATGATGTTGGCGACCGACTGCAGGAACAGGATGTCCTGGCTGTCGAACCCCCGCGGCACGCTGCCGTAGGCGCCGAGAATGCCGTAGACGCCGCCGTCGGGGGCGGCAATGACGGTGGTGAGGCCGCTCTTGACGCCGTGTTCGACGAGGAGCGGCGGCGGCTCGAATCGCCGCTCCTTGGAAAAATCCTGGACCAGGACCGGCTTGCCGGCGAGCAGGGTGTAGCCGGATTGATATTTGGGATCCGTGGCGACGGTCGCGTGGCCGATCGTGCCCGGCGCCCACCCCACGCCCGCGGTGAGCAGCAACCGGTCGTCGTCGGCCGTCGACTGGAGGATCTTCACGAACTCGAGGGACAGTGCCGACGCCACCGTTTCGGCGGCATCGTTCAGCAGCACGTCAAGCCGCCGTTCCGACAGCGATCGCTGGCCCAGCGACGCCACCTGCTCCTGCAACCGCGCCCGCCGTTCATCCTCGATCTCGGCTCGCTTGCGGTGCGACACGTCCTGGCAGATCCCGATCATGCTGACCGGTCTGCCCGCCTCGTAGATGACGCTGCCGCGCGCCTCGATCCAGCGATCCTGCTGGCCCTTCACCGATGGCAGCCGGTACTCGATCGCGTAGCTGCCGCCGTTCTGGAGTGCCTTGTCGATGGCGCGCAGGACCTTGCCGCGGTCGGCCGGATGGATGTCGCGCCGGAAGCTTTCGAACGTGCCGTCCATGGTGCCCTTCGGCACCCGGTGGATCGCCTCGATATTTTCCGACCAGGTAACCCGGTCCGACCGCATGTCCCAGCACCAGACGCCGACGCCGCCGTGCAGCAGACCGGCGCGCACCTGCAGGTCGTCGATGACCGGGCTTCCCCGTCGGCGATTATTCGTGTTTCTGCCCGTGCTCATTCAGCCCGTCGCGTGCCGCCCCTTGTGCGGCGGGACTCTCCTGCAGCTCGAGCCGATCCTGTGCACCGCGGCCCGCCTCGCGGTCGAGAAATCCACTGTGGCGGCAGCCTGACCGCGATGTCGCCACAGGGTCCCAATCACCAGGTCGAAGACCCGCTGCGGACGCCTCTGCCTGCGCCCGTACCGGTTCTGAACGCCGGTTGCGACGCAGAATGCCTTTCACTCCGGACTGTTCCGGAACGTTCAGGATCATCGGTTGCCGTACGCGAGTGTGTGTACGCCCTCGCGCTCGCCCACCAACATGTACGAATTCAATTTCACCGGATGTCGCGGAAAATCAACCGCTCCTCCCGAACCACCCTGATTGAGCCGCAACGCGTCAGCCCACATTTGGTTCCCCAGCTGGCAGGCATCGGATGTTCCTCTGGAACGACGACTACATCCGTACGGTCCGGCCGCCCCGCGTGCAGCATCATACTCGGTGATTTCGCCTGATGCCATTGCGCGCCGCAGCCGCCCGGCGGCTGCGAGGAACCTTGACCGCCCTGGCGGAACGCCGTTGCGTCCCATTGATGCCATGAGCGAAGGCCAGCGCCGAAGCCGCGGCGATCATTATCACGATCAGAGTGGCAATGCTGCTTGTCATGGTTGAACTCCGGTCATGGCTTGCTCAGGCTCAAATCGGACAGGTAGCGCCCGCCCGTGAACTGGCCGGCCCGGAATATCCTCTCGGGCCGGCCATATGGTCTTGCTGGAGGCGGAATACTAGTTCATTCCGCCGCCTGCCGGTGCCTGCGCCGTCCCCGGCTGTCCGGTCTGTTGCTGGGCTGCCAGCCTCTCCTGTTCGGCTCGCTTGTCTTCCAGCGACACGAACTGGGGCGCGGCCTCCAGTTCTTCGCGCGATGCATTCATGACAAGCTGAACCTCGCCGGATTCGTCAACCGAGGACCGGATCGAATCGTACGATACTGCGACGTTCTTGGTACCGAGACCGAGGAAGCCGCCCATGCCGATGATCACGGCCGTCATCTGACCATCCTGATTGAACAGAACGTCGTTGATGTCTCCGAGATCCTCGCCTTCGGCATTCTCGACTGCCTGGCCGATCAGCGATTCATTCACCAGAATCTCGCCCTGTTGCTGGGCGCTGATGAAACGTTCGCCGCTTGCGGTGGCGACCGATGTGCCTTCACTGCTCGTCGCCGTGCCGCTCGCGTCCGCGGTCTGATCGGCATCGGTCATGTCGGCCGAGGGTTCGGCATCCGACTTGGCTTGCGACTGAACCTCGCCGGGGGTGCTGCCGGCTTCGGTCTTGGCGTGCTCCGAACCCGCTCCGGTCGTCGCCGTTGTCCCGGCGGTGTCTGCCGTACCACCCGTCGCGGTCGTACCGCCCGTCGCGGCCACGTCGCCGGTCTGTTCGGTTGACACACCGCTACCCATGGCGGCGCTGTCATCCGACTGTTCCGACTGCTGATCCGACAGGCTGGCAAAATCCGGAGCTGATTCGAGCTCCTCCCGGGTGGCGTTCAGCATGAGCTGCGGCTGACCGGAATCATCGGTTGTCGTCTGGATCTCGTTAAACGACAGGGCCACTTCCTTCTGTCCCATGCCGAGGAACCCGCCGACGCCGATAATCACGGCCTTCATCTTGCCGGACTCGTCCACCAGCACGTCCTTGACGTCGCCGAGCTTCTCGTCCTGCGGGTTCATCACCGACTTGCCGATCAGCGAACCGCGGGCGAGGATCTGCTCCTGCTCCTGTTCGGAAATGAAGGTTTCCTTGCTTTCGGTTGCTACGCTCGAAGTTGCCGAATCGGACGGCGACGCGGCGGTTTGATCACCTGCCTGGTCGCTCTCGACGGGCGCGGAAGCCGTATCCTCATCCGCGGATCCGGCGTCCGGGGTGGGAGCTCCGGTTGTCTGGTCCCGTGCCGTGTCTGCGGCACCGGTGTCGCTCGACCCGGATTGTGACGTCTCGGTGGTCCCCGTGTCCGCCGACGATGCGGAGTCGGGATCCGTGCGCGCAACGGTCTCGGCCGCGCTGTCTTCGGACGGTTGATCGGTGGTCACTTGTGGCTGGTCGGCGGCTCCCGAGGTTGCGCCGTCACCGCTTTGCATTTGCTGATCCTGCTGGGTCGGCATCTGTGCGGTCGTACCGGCATCGCCATCCTGGGCCATCAAGGCGGTCGGCGCGAATGCCAGCATTACCGACAGGGCACAGCCCGCCAGCAGCTTGGTGTTGAGTTGCATCGTGCAGTCTCCTTTGGTCTTCATTGATCCTCGGGAAATCTGTTTCCCCGCAATCATGGTGCTGATTTCGAACGCCCAAGGCGGACGGTTGGTTCCGTGCCGGGAGCCAATTCGTAGTGTCCGACAGCAAAACGCCCGAGGAAATGTGCGGGGCTGATGTATCTTGCAGATCTTTACCAAGCCGCCGGCGCAATATCCGGCAAGCGCGATGGTTCACGCGGGCAATATCGTGTATTTGACCGGTATCCGGTGCCAATCGATCCAAGTATCGCGTGCGGGTGCTGCCGACGATCTCGTGAAGCAACTCCGATGCAGGCGCCGGTTTCACGCGTTCCCGGTCGTCAACGTCGGTTGCCCGCGCTTGCAAGGATCGAGTCGGCCCCTTCGAGATCAGGCTCCCCCGCCTTTGAAAAAAAGAACCGCAGTGGAGTTTGAGCTCCACTGCGGAGTGAGGGGGGATACTGGCGTATCCTTAGAGGGGATGCAGCCCGACAACGCTTTGCCCGCCCGATGGTTCCACAAAAAACGTGGTCCTGACCGGACGGTGACCGGTGCCGTGAGATTTCCGCGCTTCACGCCGCCGTCCGGTATCGGTCTCGAATTCGTGACCGGCGGAATGTCGCACGATCAGAACGAAAGGAGGCTGCCACCGTTTCGACTGCACGAAACACACACAGATGCGAAGGAGGTTTCCAATGATGAAGCATCGGCTCCCGCTGTTGGCGGCCCTGGGAACGGCAATGATCCTGGGATCCGCACAGCTCGCCAATGCCGAACGCCCGATGATGGAGACGACCGGGCCCTACGCCAGTGGTTGGCAGTACGACGATACCTACCGGGATCGCTATGCCTATGGCTACGGCACCTACGATCCCGACATCGACGTCGGCGTGACGGTAGGCCCGCGCTACGGTTACTACGACTATCCCTACTACTACGATCCTTACTACCGCGACGGCGTTTCGGTAAGAACGCCGTTCTTCGGCTTCAGCATTGGCTGACGCTGGAGCGGAGTAACGCGCTTGCCGGCCACGGGAACTTCCTCTGGCCGGCAAGTGCGTTTAGCTCAGGAAATCAGAAGTGCGGCAGCAGACCGAGTATGCCCACGACAATGAGATATATTGCGACAACGTAGTTCAACGTCCTCGGGAAAATGAGAATCAGAATTCCTGCTGCGAGCGACAGAAGCGGGGCAAACAGCTCTGGGCTGATATACATCCAGTGTCTCCATTCAGTTCAACCTGGCGGTTGAGAACACCATCAATGACGCAGTCGGCGGGAGAGGTGGAACCTGTGACTTGTGCCGGCGTTGAGCCGGTGAGCAATTGGACTCCCGGGCGATCGGGAGGCGACAGGAGATACCGGAATGCCGAGCAAGTCGCAATTCCTGAGGAGGTGCCTGGTGGCAGTCTTCATCGTAGGGACTGCCATTTCATCAGCCCCCATCTACGCCGCCGTTCATGACGGCGCTGCAAGCGCGCACCACGAACAGGTGGTCAATCGCGAGACGAAGGGCGATCTTCTGCGCGTCGCGCACTACATGCAGACTAGCGAGTCAATGGCAGCAGATCGTACAGCGCGGTCCGACATTTCGCCATTCATCTGGGATTCTCGCGAACCGCTCGCAACGACCGGCACCATGCTCGCGACCGCCCGGACAGGCGCTGGGGTCTCGACAGGGTAATCCGCCGGTAAGGCCGGTGCCCTTGTTTTGCAGCAGTGAGGTGTTGCGCGCCGGCACCAGTCGCGCACGCCATCAACGCTGGTAAATCGCTTTCCATTTTCACTTTTTTCCGTGAACTGCTAGTCTTGCTCGAAGCGTGGGGCAGAAACGACACGTGAAAGAGCAGGGGCGATGCAGAGGTACGGGTGCCGATCCGGGGCGTTGTTATTCGCCGCCCTGATCGCAGTGGGGTCTTCTGTAGCCGCCTCGCGTGCGCCCGCAGCGGAAGCAACCGCAACGCCGACCCCCCAAGGCGTCACGGGTACGGTTCCCAACACTGCCTCCAAGGCCGATCGGGAGTCGCGTCGCGAGCAGCTGTTCCAGCAAATGCTGGACGATCCCGACAATCTGGACGTGGCATTTGAATATGCCGCGCTTTCCGCCGATGACGGGGATCTCGAGGCTGCGGTTGCCACGCTGGAACGCATGCTGATCTTCGCCCCCGGGCTGCCCAGGATCCAGCTTGAACTCGGCGTGCTCTATTACCGTCTGGCCGCCTATCCCACCGCCAGGGCGTACTTCGATGCGGCACTGTCCGCACCGGACGTGCCCGACGAGGTGCGGGAAAAGGTGGAGGTTTACCTGCGGGCCATGGAGCAGGCGGAACAGCCAAACCGTTTCGCCGGCGGCGTACTCACGGGCATCCGCTATCAGACCAATGCGAATGCCGGCGTGGATGCCCGCAACGTGCTGCTGAACGGCCTGCCGTTCCTGCTCGATGGTGACAGCACCAAAAAGGAGGATTTCAACGCCTTCCTCGCCGGAAGCTTTCACTATTCGCTGGATCTGCACAACCAGGGCGACCGGCTGCTGTTCGACGTGCTGACGTACAACGCCTGGTACTTCGACCGGACTGACCTCGACACCAATCTTGCCGAAGTGGTGGCTGGACCCTCTTTCAACATGGCCCGTTTCAACCTCGACAATACCTATCTCGACCTCTACGGGCTCGCCAACGGAGTCCTGATCGACGAGGACGTTCACTTTGCCACGCTCGGGGGCGGGGCACGCATCACGACCCGGCCGTTTGACCGTACCGCCTTTACCGGCCAGGCCGAGTACCGGTACCGAGACTTCGAGAACTCCCGGGAACGGCCCACCAACGACGATCGAACGGGCGACGAGATCCGCGGCATTGCCGGCGTGACTCACGTACTTAGCGCCAATGTCGTGATCCAGGCAGCGTTGCGTGTCACCCGCGAGGATGCCGATGCTGCCTATTTCGACAACTGGGAATACGGCGGTCACGGCGGTGCCACCATCTTTCTGCCCGACCTGGCGCGGGACCCGGTCAACCCGGTTGCTGTCAATCTGAACGCCGGGTACCTCACTCGCGACTACGACGATCCCGATCCGATCATCAACGCGCGCGAATCCCAGGAGGACGACGAGTACTGGGTCAACGCGTCGGTGATCATCCCTATCCTAGACTGGCTTTCGCTTGTCCCGCAGGCGGAGTACCGGAAGGTCGACTCGAACTACCCGACCCGGGAGTACGAGAACTTCTCGGTGGCGCTGGCGCTCTTCGGCAGACTGTGAGGTCACATGAGACGCTTTCTGCTCCCCCCGCTCCTGGTTCTGGCACTGGCCGCTCCGGCAATGCCCGCGGCGGGTCAGGTCGGCGTCACCTCGGCAGTCAATCCGCAGGCCCGGGGAACGCCGCCCGGCGCCCCCACGAGGACCCTCGTCCTCGGCAACGAGGTGATCTTCAAGGAACGTATCGAGACGTCGGCGGAGGGCCTGGTTCAGGTGCTGCTGCTGGACGGTTCGACATTCACCGTCGCCCAGAATTCCGACATCGTTATCGACGAGTTCGTCTACGATCCCGCTTCCGGCACCGGCAAGCTCACCGCCAGCGTCTCCAAGGGCATCTTCCGGTTCATCGGCGGCAAGCTGAGCAAGCAGCCGGATGCCGTGAACGTCAACACACCGGTCGGCACCATCGGCATCCGCGGTGCGATCGTCGACTGCCAGGTCCATCTCTCTGCCCCCGTCGACGAGTGCGAACTGGTGTTCGGAAATGAGGTTACCTTCACGTATACCGGCAGCAACCAGCGGCTACGCGTGTACGAGCAGGGATACGGGTTCACCACGGCGGACGACCTGGTTCGCAGGACTCCGCCTGGCAACGTTCAACTCGTTACACGGGCAGTGACCGGCACCCAGGGAAAGCACGGCGGCGCAGTCCAGAGCCCGACCGACGAACAGGTCGGCAAGAGCCAGGTTCCAGGATCCAATTCCGATCAGACCATTTTCACGATCGCGGCAAACACCGGCAACAAGCTGCCGCCACCGCAGACGAACGAAATAGAGACCGATGCGGATCTGGATGAAACCGGGGGGCCGGTGGTCGAACCGGGCACGCCTGTTGACCTGCGGGTACTGGCGTCGGGAAACCAGTTCGAAGCCTTCTCGGATGAAAACGGCTATGTCGTGAACGACCCGGGCGCTCAGGGCCTGGTCGGCGGCTCCCCCGAAACCGATCGGATCATCACCTTCAACGATGACGGCCAGACGCTTGCCGGCAACGTCGGGCAGGAGCAGGTCGTCCTGCCGGTAGTGACGACGCCCGGTACCACTGCGATCAATGATGCCAGCATTGGCGGTCAGCCGCTGGCCGGCAGCGTATTCGTAGGCGAGGACGGCGCGCTGACGTTCTATCAGCTGTTCGTGAACGGCAGCTCCGACAGACCGTTCTACGCTCTGGGTGGAACACCCACACCCGACAGCGGATTGTCGGGGGACGGCGGCCTCCGGTCCTACAGCCTCACCGCAGATCCTCAGCAGGGGATCGTCATCCCGTTTGCAAGGGCCGACGTCGTCGGCGAGGCCACCGGCGCCAGCGTATCCGACTTCCTGCTGCTGGAGCCCAGCGACGGCCGCATTGGCGATGGCAATCCCGGTTCCGGCGGCGTCTTCCTGCAGGGCGCACTCGAGATCAACGGCCAGGGCGCGGACCAGCGCTCGAGCGTGATGCTGGTTGCCGGGCCTGCCTCGAGCCTCCTGTCCGATGACGCAATCGCCCTGCGGCGCGGCGGCAGCCGCACCGCCGCCGATCAGCCGTCCATTGCCTCGTTCGGCAGGATTTCGACGATCAAGGGGCCGGAAGGCAACCGCCTGTTCGGCGAAGCCGGTGACCATTTCGTTCTCAGCAGCGCCTTCGACCGGAACGGGCAGGTGTTCGTCGATGCACCCCTCGACGGCGGCCCCGACGATCGAGCCGGGAACACGTTTTCGACCGTGCATGTGGCGACCCTTGCAGGCGAGACGCCGGCCAGCGAGCTGGACCGCACCACCCGCCGCCTGTCGGGCTACGCGGCGGGAATGCTGGAGTCGGCAACGCCGGTCGGGTTCCAGACCCCCTATCGCAGCCGCACCAATTCGCTGGACCTGCGGTTCAACGCCGAGACCAACACGGTCGGCGGCGAGTTCACCGTTTCCGACGTCGCGGGCATCGACAACCTGGTCGACACCTATCGCATCGCGTTCGGCCGCGGCATCAACGGCAATCAGCAGCCCGGTCAATCGGCGTTCATCGACGACGATCGCTACGGGGCGCTGAACAACCAGAATCCCGCCCGCACCACCGTCACCCTGGACAACGGGACGGTCATCAATCACGCGCAGGCGCTGCAGGCCCCGAAGACCTATTTCCTCGGCAGCGAACTCGTCCCCACCAGCGACTTCGTGCCCGAAGGCGTCGAGCTCTGCGCGTGCGAGTTCCTGGAATGGGGATACTGGGGTACGCGGACCGACTTCAACGATCCGGACAGCGGCCACGTGCGCGATCAGTTCCACCTCGGAACGTGGGCGGCCGGCGACGTCACCAACGAATTCGACATGCCGACCACCGGCAAGGCCACCTTCCGCGGCCACGCCATCGGTAACGTTGCCCGCCAGGTCGACGGCCAGACACAGCAGTATGTCGCGGCCGGCAACCTGAAGCTCGGCTGGGATTTCGGCACTCGGCAGGGGCGGATGACCATATCGAAGTTCGATGGCGAGACCTTCCGCGGTACGATGTCGGCGGTCTCCAACAGCGGCCCCAACCGCTACAGCGGTGCCCTGGCGAATGCGACCAACACGATCCTGGGCGGTGCCGCGGGCTCGTTCGTCAACGGGCCGAAGGGGGCGGCACAGGGCACGATCGGCGCCTTTGACCTCGTCGGCCAGGATTTCAGCGCAGCGGGTACGTTCGTCGGCAGGCGCAAGTAGCCTGCTGCCGGGCGTCTACTTTTCCCGAGCCTCGAAGACGCCGTCCCACGCGGCGTCCGGAGGTGACTGTTCGAAGCCACGGATCCTCTCCCGGTACACGTCGTAGAAGCCCGACATGTCCACGTCCGTGCCGTCTGCGGGAAGAGAGGCTTGCGCGGCATCGACGAGGTTCAGGGCTTCGTGCCACCGGCGCGAGCGATAGGCCGCGAGGGCGGCGCCGTGGGCTTGCCGCCACGCGGCGAATTCGGGCGATCCGGCAAGCGCCGCATCACCGAGCAGGGCAAAGATTCGCGCGGGTTGAGCCTTGCCGACGACGCGGATGCGATCGATCTCCGCCAGCGCGAGCTCGCCGGCGAGATCGGCCGTGCGCTCCCCGATCAGGATCGGCAGCTTGTACTGCTTGGTCAGGCCTTCGATGCGCGACGCGAGGTTGACCGCGTCGCCCAGTGCCGAGTAGCTGAAACGCTGTTCCGAACCAAGGTTGCCGACGCAGCAGGTCCCGGTATTGATGCCGATCCCGATGCTGAGGGTGCGCGCCTTGTCCGCCGAAGCCTGCAAGCCGCCTGCCTGGTTCAGCACCTTCAGCCGGCGCAGCATCTCCAGAGCCGCCTCGACCCCGGTCCGCGCGTGGTCGTCGATCGTCAGCGGCGCGTTCCAGAATGCCATGATGGCATCGCCGATGTACTTGTCGATCGTTGCGCCGCGTCCGAGGAGCGTGTCGGTCATCGGGGTCAGGTAATTGTTGAGCAGGCGGGTAAGCTCCTGCGGTGAAAGCCCCTCCGATATCGAGGTGAAGCCGCGGATGTCGGAGAACAGGACGGTTATCTCCCGGTCCTCGCCGCCGAGCGTCAGCTGGTCCGGGCTGTCGGCGAGACGGTCGACCAGTTGCGGTGCGAGGTAGCGGCTGAACGCTTCGCGCACGAAGCGGCGCTCCCGCTCGACGGTAAGGAACAGGCTCCCGGTTACCCCGAGATAGACCAGGGCCGTCCCGAGAACCGGATAGACCGGGTCCAGGAGAAACCGGTGCGCGGCGAAGGCGTACCATGAGCCGCCGACGTTTGCGGCGATGAGGGTCGCGCCGATGACGGCACACCACGCGGCACCGATTTGCGGCAGCAACAGCACCAATACGGCACCGCTCACGATCATTGCCAGGAACTCCAGCCCCGATGCCCAGTCGGGCCGCCACAGATAGGTGCCGGAGAGAACCTGACCGACCGCCTCGGCGTGGACCAGGACACCTGGCGTCGAGCTGCCGAGCGGGGTCGCCACCAGGTCCCTCAATCCCGGCGCGCCGGTGCCGAGAAACACGATGTGGCCGTCGAACAGGGCGCGCATCCCCGCATCGTTCTCCGGCGCCTCCAGCACCTGCCAGGCCGGAACCATGCGTTGCCTCATCTGTCCGGAATAGTAGACCCAGAGTTCGCCCACGCCGTTGGTCGGGATTTCGAAGTGCCCGGTCTTCACCGCCGCCATGGCGCCGCCGTCGCCATATGCGGACTCGCCGCTCGCACCGGTACTCCTGACCAGTACGCTGGTCGCGCCCTGGGCGATGCGCAGGGCTTCGATCGACAGCGACGGATAGAGATTGTCGCCGGCCCGTGCGACGAGGGGCACCCGGCGGATGATCAGGTCATGGTCGGCCTGGAAGCTGAAGAAGCCAAGTCCCGGTGCCGCGGCATCGAGCAGCGGCAGGTTCGAGATCGCACCACCGAGTGCGGGCAGGTAGGTCAGCGGGCTGTCGCCACCATAGGCAAACCCCGGCTTGACCGGAGGCAGTACCGGTTTCTTCTGCGGCGTCAGGATCATCCCTGCCGCGATCGGCAGTTCCGCGAACGCCGCCGCGAGCACGTCGTCGTTGTCGGGCAGCGCCTCCGCCGACGGCAACCCGTCGGCAACGCCGAGCCGCCTGAGACTGGCGATTACCTCCCCGGGCGACGTGCGGTCGGGTTCCGCAAACACCACGTCGAGCGCGATCACCGCCGCGCCGTGACCGGCAATGCGATGGAGCAGTTCAGCGACTTTCGTGCGTGGCCACGGCCACTGTCCTATCCTTGTGAGCGACTCGTCGTCGATGTCGACGATGCGTATCGGCAGGTCGGCCTGTTCCCGGGGTTCGAACCGCTGGTAGGTGTCGAAGAGGGCAAGGCCGATATTGTCGATCAACGGCGGCGAGACAAGCCTGAGCAACACGACAACGGCCAGCACCGCCAGGCCGACGACGTATGCGAGCCGCTTGCGCCGTGAAGACAGCGATCTCATTGACGTCGTTGTTCCCCCCGGCTGACGTCCTGCCTCGGCAGGATGGTCACGCCGCCCTGTCCCCGATGACGCGCACCGGATGCCTCACCGTCCCTGATCGCTCAAGGGCTGGCAAGCCCGGAACCGTCCCGCCCCTCGCTCGTAGCAATTTACATGCGGTTGTGGAAGCGAGGAGCGGTCGTCAGATATTGTCAGTCAAGGCCTTCCAGGGCGAAGGAGATCTTTGCGTTGATGCGGTACCTGATGATCTTCCCGTTTTCGACCTCGGCATTGAACTCCTTGATGTAGATGGATCTTATGTTGTTCAGCGTCTCCGAGGCATTGGCCACTGCAATCTGCGCGGCATCCTCCCAGCTGCGTTCGGATTCGGCCAGAACCTCGATGACCTTCAGCATGGACATGTGAATTGCTCCCGATGGTCTGATGTCGACGACGGGAACAGAACGCAGGGATGCAGGCTCTGGTTGCTCGCCGGGACCGGCCATGCGATGCCGATGCGGCCGGTCGCTCAGCCGGTGTGGGATCTCCGGATGCGGATCACGCCTTCCTGGGCGACGGAGGCGACGAGCAGGCCCTCCCGGGTGAAGACGCTGCCGCGCGTAAATCCGCGCGCGCCGAAGGCGCTCGGGCTGTCCTGGGAATACAGCAGCCACTCGTCGGCTCGGAACGGGCGATGGAACCACAGCGCATGGTCGAGGCTGGCCAGCATGAGGTCCGGGTCGAAGGCCGACCGGCCATGGGCAATGAGCGCGGTGTCAAGCAGGGTGATGTCGGATGCATAGGCGAGGACGCACTGATGCAGGGACATGTCGTCCGGTATCGTCTCGGTCGCGCGGATCCACACATGCTGCACCGGCTTGGCCTTTTCGCGACCGAGGTAGTTGCGCCGGGCCACCGGCCGCAGTTCGATCGGCCGCTCGCGCTCGAAATACCGGCGGATGTGACCCGGCACCGAATCGGGGAGGCTGGCGATGATGTCTTCCTCGGTCGGCAGTTCCTCGGGCGGCGGCACGTCCGGCATGGCGGATTGATGATCGAACCCGGTCTCCGGTCGGTGGAACGAAGCGGCCATCGTGAAAATCGGGCGGCCGTGCTGAATGGCCACCACCCGTCTCGTCGAAAAGCTGCTGCCGTTGCGGTAGCGGTCTACTTCGTAGACGATCGGAACGCTGGGATCGCCCGGCCGCATGAAGTAGCCGTGCAACGAATGGGCCTGCCGGCCGTCGACCGTTCGCGTCGCCGCAACAAGTGCCTGTCCGATGACCTGCCCGCCGTAGACGCGCTGCCAGCCGACCTGTGGACTTTCGCCACGGAACAGGTTCATTTCAAGCGGTTCGAGATCGAGCGTCGCAAGCAGCGTCCTTACGGCAGAGCTCATCGATTTCCCCCGGCGCGCGCTGGTCTCGTCCTGTTTAGGTCAACTGGCGTCCCCGGTCCAAGCTTGAATTCGGGCGCCGGGATGCGGCGGACGCGGGCGGTCGGATGACGGTGAGATTGGACGGAGCGACGGGACGTGCCGGAAAGCACTGAAACCGAGGTCCTGGTGATCGGCGGCGGTCTCGCCGGCCAGGCGGTGGCGCTGGCGCTGGCAGGGGGCGCGGGCGGGACGCCGGTCGATGTCGTGCTGGTCGATGCCGGCGATCCGGCCCGCTATGCGACCGCAGCCTTCGACGGCCGCGCCTCGGCTCTCACCGAAACGTCCGTCAACATGCTCGCCGCGCTGAAGGTGTGGGAGGCACTGCGGCCGGACGCCGAGCCCATGCGCGAGATCAGGATCACCGATTCGCGGCTCGGCGCGCAGGCACGGCCGGTGCTGTTGCATTTCGGCCGCGAGCTTCGCCCCGGTCGGCCATCGGCCTTCATGGTCGAGAACCGGCACCTCCACGCTGCAATGTACAAGCAGCTTGAGAGCTGCGACCGGCTCACAATTCGGGCCGAAACGCGCCCCGAGCATCTCGCCTTCGCCGACGGCCACGTTCTGGCCCAGCTTTCCGACGGCAGCGACATCCGGTGCCGGCTTCTCGTCGGTGCCGACGGCCGCACCTCCTCCGTCCGCTCCAGGGCAGGCATCGAAACGGTCGGCTGGTCCTACCGGCAATGCGGAATCGTCACCACCGTGATCCATGAACGCCCGCACCACGGCATAGCCGAGGAACATTTCCTTCCTGCGGGGCCGTTCGCCATCCTGCCGCTCCCCGGCAACCGTTCTTCGCTCGTATGGACCGAAGCCGAGACGGATGCCCGGCATATTGCCGCGCTCCCCGATGACCGCTTCACGGCCGAACTTGCCAGGCGCTTCGGTGCCCATCTGGGTCGGGTCGAACCGACCGGTCCCCGCCATGTCTTTCCGCTGGCCGTACAGATTGCGCGAGACTATGTCGCACCCCGGGTTGCACTGGTCGGCGACGCCGCCCACGTGATCCATCCGATCGCCGGCCTCGGCTTCAATCTGGGTCTGCGGGACGCCGCTGCCCTGGCCGAGGTGGTCGGCGATGGCGCAAGGCTCGGACTGGACATCGGCTCGCTTGCGGTGCTGGACGAGTACCAGAGCTGGCGACGGTTCGACAGCCTCCTGGTGGCGCTGGTGACGGATGGCTTGAATCGGCTGTTTTCCAACGACTCCGCCATGCTGGCGGCGATGCGGCGCCTCGGTCTGTCAGCTGTCGACCGTGCAACGCCACTCAAGCGCTTCTTCGTCGATGAGGCCGCCGGGCGCGACCAGCGCCTGCCGAAGCTGATGCACCGGCCGGCATGATTCCGCAATCCGGAAAGATTCTAAGTGTACGGTGGGCAATCGCGGCAAAAATGTGATCACAAAAAGTTTCCCATCGAGGTGGATTGAAAGCGTTGCATAATTGCACTACCTATCGAGCACTGATGGCTGCACCCGCAATGCGGCTGGTTTTGCCCCCCGCTCGAACAGCCGCATGCAGCCGCGGAGCGTCGGTATCCCCTCCCGACGCTCGAGCGCGAAAGCGCGTGGCGCCCGGTCCCCCAGCCGGGCGCCATTCTTTTGTTCGGTGATTTCGCGACACATGCGCAGGATCGTGTCCCGGTCGGGTTGACGTGATCCTGCAAATCGGCCGAATCTCAAGCAATGACCTTCACCATTGCGACCTGGAACATCAATTCGGTACGCCTGCGTCTACCGCTGGTAGTGCGGTTTCTGAGCGAATTCCGACCGGACGTTCTCTGTCTTCAGGAAACCAGGTGTCCCGATGGGGCGTTTCCTGAATCGAGCCTGCGCAAGCTTGGCTACGGCCATATCGTCAAACGCGGGCAGGGCGGCCACCACGGGGTTGCCATCATCTCGCGCGTGCCGCTCGACGGAGCGTCCAGCCGCGATTTCTGTCGCAAGGACGATGCGCGACATATTGCCGCAATGGTGACGCCGCCGGGATGGCGTCGCCGTCAACCGCTAACCATCCACAACTTCTATGTGCCCGCCGGCGGCGACGAGCCGGACCCCGAGACAAACCACAAGTTCGCGCACAAGCTCGCGTTCCTTGACGAGATGTGTTCCTGGTTCGGCAACGGCGCCGACCATGGCGATGCAATGGTCCTTGCGGGGGACCTCAATGTCGCACCACTGGAGAACGATGTCTGGTCCCACCGAAAGCTTCTGCGGGTGGTAAGCCATACGCCGATCGAGGTCGATCGGATGCATGCACTGCGCCGATCTCGTGACTGGATCGACGCCGGCCGGCTGCATGTACCGGAATCCGAAAAGGTGTTCACCTGGTGGAGCTATCGCGCCCGCGACTGGGAGGCGGCCGACAAGGGTCGCAGGCTCGATCACATCTGGCTGTCCGAGGGCCTCGGGAGCGGCTGTCTTTCGGCGGTGGTGGCTAAACCGGTCCGCGGCTGGATGCGACCCTCCGATCACGCTCCTGTCATTGCCAGGCTGGACCTCGAGCGGTGCTGACGGGACCGCTCCAGCAGCGCATCACTTGAGGCTCTTTTGCACGATACGAAGCTCGGCGAGTGCCGTATCGATGCGACCGTCAATTATCTTGAGAGCGTGTTCCGCGACCTCGGGAAACTCTTCGGCCACCTTGTAGAAGAGCTGCTTTCCGATCCGAAGCGCCGCTACATTGCTGGTGGCTACGGCCGTCGCCGCATACGGCACGTCTGCAAGCATCGACAGTTCTCCGATCAGGGAGTCCTTCGACACGCTCATGCCGCCTGCCAGCCGTCCGAGTTCCTCGCGCCGCAAGTCCACGGTACCATCGAGGATCAGGAATCCCGCCGCGCCGCGCTTTCCCTCCTCGAACAGGATCTCGCCGGTTGCGAAGGTCATCTTGTCCGCCGCAAAGGCCAGGACGTTCAGCCGCGAATCGTCGAGCTTCGAGAACAGCGGAATGCGCCTTAGGGCCTTCACCTGCTCCTTGATGCTCATCCGAAAATCCTCGCTGCCCGTACAGGCTGGCGCGCGCGTCGACGGGATCTACGGGTACCGGCGGCGATGTCGCGAGACGCCGGGCACACGGCGGGAATCATTCGAAGTTCCCTTCCCGCAATCTAGCGGAGCTTGAGCAATCAGGGAACGAGCTTGTAGCCGCCCGATTCCGTCACCAGTATCTGCGCGTTCGACGGATCGGCCTCGATCTTCTGCCGGAGACGATAGACATGCGTCTCCAGCGTGTGGGTCGTGACACCCGCGTTATAGCCCCAGACCTCGTGCAGCAGAACATCCCGGCCCACCACCTGCTGACCCGCCCGGTAAAGGTACTTGAGGATGGACGTTTCCTTCTCCGTAAGGCGGACCTTGCTGCCGTCCTTGCGGACAAGCAGCTTGGCGCTTGGCCGGAATGTATAGGGACCTATGCTGAAGACAGCATCTTCACTCTGTTCGTGCTGACGCAGCTGCGCGCGCACGCGGGCAAGCAGCACGCCGAACCTGAACGGCTTGGTCACGTAGTCGTTGGCACCCGATTCGAGACCGAGAATCGTGTCCGTTTCGGAACTCTGGGCCGTCAGCATGATGATCGGGCTTCTGAAGCCGTCACGCCGCAACTGCTTGCAGGCCTCCCGACCGTCCATGTCGGGCAGGCCGACGTCGAGCAGCATGAGATCGGTATGTTCGCTCCTGATGTGATCGATCCCCGCCGAGGCGGTTCCGACCCCGCTGACGACGAAATCGTCGTGAAGCGCGAACTGCTCCAGCAGCGAATCGCGCAGAAGCTCGTCGTCGTCAACGATCAGGACCCGTTTTGCGGTGTTCATTTCCGGCACCCCTCTCGGCGCCCGTTCCCGTAGGCAAAACCCTGACTTAGGTGCAATTGCCCGATCAGGCAACATCTCGGCGCCACCCGGCTTGACAGGCCTGGACTCTCGAGGGCTTGTCTGTTCGGCCCGACGGGCGGATCCCGGAATGGCAACAGGACCCGTGAATGAAGACGACCATCCTGTCTGCGATTGACGTTTCGATCGTGCGTCGGCGCAGTCACCGAGGCGTCCTCCGGGCCGGTGGACTGGCACTCCCTTGCGCCATCGGACGCGGCGGCATCGCCATCGACAAGCGCGAGGGCGACGGGGCGACGCCGGCCGGAACGTGGCCCCTGAGGCACCTCTTCTATCGTCGCGATCGATACGGCGTTCCGCGAACGGGTCTTCCCGCAACGTCCATCAAACCGGAGGACGGGTGGTGCGATGCGCCCGGCGACAAATTCTACAACCGGCTGATCAGTCTGCCCTGGCCGACCAGCGCGGAAACGATGTGGCGGGCCGACAGCCTGTACGATCTGGTCGTCGTCATCGGCTACAATGACAGCCCCGCCGTGCCGGGTCGGGGCAGTGCCATTTTCATGCACCTGGCCTCGCCGGGCTACGGGCCAACCGAGGGTTGTGTCGCCCTTGCTCCGCGCGATCTCCTGACCGTTCTCGAAAGGTGCGGACCACAAACCGTGATGAGAATCGGCCAGCACTGACTGCGGCTCAGCCGACAGGAGGACGCGCGCCGAAGATGGCGCTGCCGACCCGGACGTGAGTCGCTCCGAACTCGATTGCGACTTCGAAATCGCCACTCATGCCCATGCTGAGCTTCGCGATGTCGTTGCGCGCGGCGATCTTCTCCAGAAGGGCAAAGTGCAGTGCCGGCTCCTCGTCGATCGGCGGAATGCACATGAGGCCGTCGATCGTCAGGCCATGCTCGTTGCGACAATTGCGAATGAATGCGTCGGCGTCGGCTGGAAGCACACCTGCCTTCTGCGGTTCCTCTCCGGTATTGACCTGGACGAACAGGTCCGGCCGGCGCCCCTGGGCAGCAATTTCCCTTGCAAGGCGCTGCGCGAGCTTCGGTCGGTCTACGGTCTGGATGCAATCGAACAGGGCGACGGCGTCTTTCACCTTGTTGGTCTGCAACGGACCGACCAGGTGCAACTCGATGTCTGCGAAGCGCTGCTTGAGTCCCGGCCACTTCGTCATCGCCTCCTGTACCCGGTTCTCACCGAATACGCGGTGACCATCTTCCAGCAATGGCAGTATTGCCTGCTCATCGAACGTCTTGGAGATGGCTACGAGGGTCACCTCCTCAGGCGCGCGCCCGCATGCGCGGGCAGCGTCGGCAATCCGCTCAAGTACCGCCGCCAGGCCGGCATGGCGCGGTGTCGCCGTTGCTGCGTTGCCGTTTGCCAACATCGTGCCTTTCCGTGATTCCGACGTGCGGCTCAAATAACGCCCACCTTGAAGAGGGATGCAAGTACGTGTAAGCGGGAGGGCGAATTCTTCCCGGTTTCATTGGCATTTAGACTGAACATGGCAAAGCCCGTCGAGCGCTACGATGCCGGCACGGTGGAGTCCCGCTGGCAATCGGTGTGGGAGGAGCGTGGTACGTTCGTAACCCCGAACACTTCCGACCGCCCGAAATACTACGTCCTCGAGATGTTTCCCTATCCCTCGGGCCGCATCCACATGGGTCACGTCCGAAACTACACGATGGGCGACGTCATCGCCCGGTACATGCGGGCGAGGGGCTATAACGTTCTACACCCGATGGGCTGGGACGCCTTCGGGATGCCGGCAGAGAACGCCGCAATCGAACGCGGCATTCATCCGGCCCGCTGGACTTACGACAACATCGACGTGATGCGCTCCCAGCTCAAGTCGATGGGGCTGTCGATCGACTGGTCGCGGGAGTTCGCGACCTGTGACGTGGAATACTACCACCAGCAGCAACGCCTGTTCCTGGACTTTCTGGCCGCCGGCCTGGTCACCCGGCGCAAGCGCAAGGTGAACTGGGATCCGGTCGATCAGACGGTGCTGGCCAACGAGCAGGTGATCGATGGCCGCGGCTGGCGGTCCGGTGCACCGGTGGAAAGCCGCGAGCTGACGCAATGGTTCTTCCGCATTACCGACTACGCGGAGGAGCTGCTTGAAGCCCTCGACGGACTGGGCCGATGGCCGGAAAAGGTCCGGCTCATGCAACGCAACTGGATCGGCCGTTCCGAGGGCGTACGACTGCGGTTTGATCTGGTTGACGGATCCAACAACAGGTCAGGCGAGCTCGAAGTCTTCACCACCCGCCATGATACCTTGTTCGGGATGTCGTTCTGTGCCGTATCGCCGGACCATCCGCTGACCCGCGAGCTTGCTGCGAACGATAGCGGGCTCGCGGAATTCGTCAGCGAATGCCAGCGGCTGGGTACCAGCGAAGAGGCGATCGAACGCGCGGCGAAGAAGGGTTACGACCTGGGTCTGCGCGCCGTCCATCCCTTCATCGAAGGCAAGACTGTCCCGGTGTTCGCCGCCAATTTCGTTCTGATGGAATACGGCACCGGCGCCATCTTCGGCTGCCCTGGCCACGACCAGCGCGACTTCGACTTTGCCAAGGCGCTGGGTCTCGACATCATCCCTGTCGTCGCGCCCGCGGACCTGCAGGACAGGGATCTTGACGCGTATGTGGCCACCTATGCGGAACGCGACGAGGTCTATACCGGCCCCGGCCGGATGATCAATTCCGGGTTTCTCGACGGTCTCGGCGTCGACGAGGCCAAGGCCGAGGTTGCAGAAAGGATCGAGCAACTCGGCCGGGGTAGTCGCACGGTCAATTACCGCCTCCGGGACTGGGGCATTTCACGGCAGCGGTACTGGGGATGTCCGATCCCCGTGATCCATTGCGCGCGATGCGGCATCGTGCCCGTACCGGTCGATGAGCTGCCGGTCACATTGCCGGACGACGTGACATTCGACCAGCCCGGAAATCCCCTCGATCGCCATCCGACCTGGAAGTTCGTGGATTGTCCTGAGTGCGGCGGGAAGGCCGAGCGTGAAACTGACACCATGGATACCTTCGTGGACTCGTCCTGGTATTTCGCCCGCTTCACCGCGCCGCGGGCGAAGACTCCCACCGACCGGCAGGCAGCCGACGCCTGGCTGCCGGTCGACCAATACATCGGAGGTGTCGAACACGCGATCCTGCACCTGCTCTACTCGCGCTTCTTCACGCGGGCGATGCGGCGTACCGGCCATGTCGGGATAGACGAACCGTTTGCCGGTCTCTTCACTCAAGGCATGGTCTGCCATGAGACCTACAAGGATAGCGCCGGCCGATGGGTCTTTCCGAAGGACGTGGAATTCCGGGACGGATCGGCATTTCATGTCGAAACCGGTGAACCCATTGTCGTGGGCCCGGTGGAATCCATGTCCAAGTCAAAGCGCAACGTGGTCGATCCGGACGACATTATCGCCCGCTACGGCGCTGACACCGCCCGCCTGTTCATGCTCTCCGATACACCGCCCGAACGAGACATCGAATGGACGGACGCAGGAATTGAAGGCGCCAACCGGTTCGTCCAGCGGTTCTGGCGCATCGTCAACGAAGCCGCATCGCGGGTCCCGCCCCCAGGCACGGCTGCACCGGCGGCGTTCGGCGATCACGCGCTGGCGCTGCGCAAGGCCTCGCACCGGACGCTGCACGACATTTCGCAGGATATTCCAGCGTTGCGGTTCAATGTGGCAGTCGCCCGGATCCACGAGCTCGCGAACACGATCTCGTCTTTCCTGTCGGCACGCCAGGACGCATCCGACGATGGCGCATGGGCTCTCCGAGAGGCATGCGAGTTCCTGGTGCAGATGAGCAACCCGATGATGCCGCACCTCACCGAGGAGAGCTGGCAAATCCTGGGTCACACGACATTGCTTGCCGATTCCGAGTGGCCCATTGCCGACCGGGCGTTTCTGGAAGAGGATACGATCACCATTCCGGTACAGGTGAATGGCAAGCGTCGCGACGAGATAACGGTTTCGAAGGATGCTTCTGACGCGGAAGTGGAAGCGGCCGCACTCAGCTCGATCAACGTCCAGCGGGCACTCGGCGGGATGACAGTGCGAAAGGTCGTCGTGGTGCCGGCAAGGATTGTCAATGTGGTCGCTGCGTAAACGCTGCCAGTTCAGACGCAGCATGGATCGGGTCCGGATCTTCGCGGTGATGGTTTCACTGTGCGCGCTCACGGGATGCGGGTTCCAGCCGCTTTATGGGGTGACAAGCACCGGGGCCACGGTTTCCTCGGAACTGTCGCAGATTCAGATTCCGGAGCCGAAGACGCGACTGGAGCAACTCATCCGCAACAGCCTCCTGGAATCGATGTCACCTGCCGGAGGCCCGGTCTCATCGCGTTACCTGCTTGAGTTTGCCGCCACGGAAGACGTCTTCGATGCGGCGATCGAACGAACCACCGACGTCTCGCGCCGGGTCTATCGGCTCAAAGTGAAGTATACGCTGCGCGACACCGCGACCCAGGAGGTGCTGCAATCCGGTAGCACGTTCTCGCACGTGGCCTACGATCGCGTTTTCTCCGATTTCCAGAACCTGCAGTCGTTGGAGAATGCAAAGGAACGTGCGGCCCATCAGGTCGCGCAGGACATGCGATTGCGGATCGCCGCCTGGTTCTCGAGCACCTGAGCAGATGACGGCATCCGCACGGTCGCGCTCAAGCACGGGCAGACTGCCGAGATGACCGCCTACCGGCCGCAACAAGTCGAGGCCTTCGTCAAGCGCCCCGACCCGCACGTGCGTGCGGTGCTGTTCTTTGGCGAAGATCGCGGGCTTTCGTCCGAGCGCGCGCGAAAGGTCGTCGAGACGGTAGCCGGCACACTTGATGACCCGTTCGTTCTCGCACGGCTCGATGACACGACGCTGGCCGCGGACCCGACGCGCCTTCTCGATGAGGCACGTGCGGTCCCGCTGACCGGGGGCCGACGCGTGGTCTGGGTGACTGGCGCCGGCACCGGCTTCGCCGAGGCGGTGGACCTGTACCTCGCGGCCGATACCGGCGATTCCCTGGTCGTTGCCGAGGCAGGACCGCTCCTTCCGAAGGCCAGGCTGCGGGTCATCTTCGAAGCTTCCAAGGTGGCGGTGGCAGCACCGTCCTACCTGGACCATGCCGCATCGCTCGACGCATTGATCGATGCGGCGGTCGCAGACGCCGGCATGACGATTACTCCGGCCGCCCGATCCAGGCTGATCGAGTTGCTGGGCGCCGATCGCGGGCTGTCGCGCAGCGAACTCGACAAGCTCGTTACCTACTGCTTCGGACAGCAGGCCATCGATGTGGACGATGTCACGGCCGTCTGTGGCGACGTGTCTGCGCTCGCCCTCGATGCATTGATCGACGCGACCTTCGCCGGCGACATGGAGCAGTCCGATCTTCTCTACGGCCGTCTGGTCACTTCCGGTATTTCCCCGGCGGGCATCCTGACCGCCGTTGGCAACCACATAGTCCGCCTTCAGGCACTCCAGAACGCTATAGCGGGAGGGCAAGCACTTCGCGACGCCATGCGCACGGCAAGACCGCCGTTGCACTTCACCAGAGAGGTATCCCTGCGCAACCAGCTTCGGTGCTGGACACAGCAGCGGCTTTCTGACCTGATGGCCCACACTTGGGACACCGCCGGTCAGGCGAGGCTTACCGGACAGCCTGAAGCCACCATGGTGGGCCGCCACCTCCTGCTCATTGCCTGGACGGCAGCACGCGGTACCACCTCCGGAGGGTCCGCAAGAAGCACCCGGTCGTATACGGTGCGACCCGATGCCTAGCCGGGGCTCCTGCCGAGGAGACGCCGGCAGACGTGGTCGAACTGCTCGACCGATGCGTAGCTAATCCGCAGTTCACCGGCTTCGGTTGACCTCGGGGCAATCGTTACCTTCAGTCCTAGCGCTTCGGTAAGGGAGGCTTCCAGCGCTCGGACGTCCGCATCTTTTGATGCGGAAGCGTGCCGTTTCGTGCGCGAATCGGTTGCCGCGTCCTTTGCGAGTCGTTCCGCCTCCCGAACACTCAGCCCCTTGGCGACGATCTGTTCGGCCAGGACAACAGGGTTGTCGGCGGCGATCAAGGTTCTCGCATGTCCCGCAGTAATTCTGCCGGCAGCGAGGTGGTCGCGGACTTCTGCCGGAAGATTGAGCAGCCGGAGCGTGTTAGCGACATGGCTCCGGCTCTTGCCGATGACCTCCGAAAGCTGCTGTTGCGTGTAACCGAAACGATCGATCAACTGGTGGTATCCCTCGGCTTCCTCCAGTGGCGAGAGATCGCTGCGCTGGATGTTCTCCACCAGAGCGATCTCGAGCGCCTCGGCATCGCCCATCGTGCGGATGATGACCGGGACGGAATGTACGCCAGCAGCCTGGGCCGCCCGCCAGCGGCGTTCACCGGCGACAATCTCGTAGACATTCTGTTCGTCTTCGACCGGGCGGACGATGAGCGGCTGCAGGATGCCACGTTCGCGGATCGAGGCGGCCAGTTCGGCAATGTCCTCCTCGCGAAAGTCGCGCCGCGGATTGCGCGGGTTGCGGCGAATGAACTCGATGGGAAGTTGACGGAGACTGCGCGTCTCCTCCACCACCGCCTCTTCGGTCGTGTCGTCGCCGATCAGCGCGGCAAGGCCACGTCCCAGGCGACGTCTCGGATCAGGCTGGTGCTGTGGCATGGACATGGCCTTCCGTTTCCTACCCTACGAAACCCGCGATCCGACAAATACGGTGGCCGTCCAGCCAGACGGAATCAAGCCGCCACCGCCGCAATCCGGCGCTCGCGCCTGATGACCTCGGCTGCGAGCCGGATGTAGGCCTGGGAACCGGCACATCGATTGTCGTACAGCAACACGGGCTTGCCATGCGACGGCGCCTCACAGACCCTGACATTGCGGGGGATCACCGTATCGTACACCTTTTCGCCAAGGAAGGAACGCACGTCCTGGGCAACCTGGCTTGCCAGAGAGTTTCGCTGGTCGAACATGGTGAGGAGAACACCGTGGATCGTCAGGCGCGGATTGAGGTTGGCCTTGACCCGCTCGATCGTCTTGAGGAGCTGGCTCAGCCCCTCCAGGGCGAAGAATTCGCACTGCAGCGGAACCACGATGGCATCCGCAGCGGTCAGCGCATTGATCGTAAGCAGGTTGAGCGACGGAGGACAGTCGACGAGCAGGTAACCGTACCGGCCGCCGTCGTGCTCGGCCGCGGGCCTGGCGTACATTTCGGCGATCGCATCGTGAAGCCGATGCGTGCGGCGCGGTACTTGCGCAAGCTCCAGTTCGGCACCGAGGAGATCCATGCTCGACGGCGAGCAGTCGAGCCGGGGAATGTTCGACGGTGCCACCGCGCGCCACAGCGGCTGATCACCCAGCAGCACATCGTAGGTGGATGCCTGGCGGTCCGACCGGGTAATACCGAGACCGGTGGTGGCATTACCCTGCGGATCCAGATCAACGATCAGAACGCGCTCGCCGACTGCGGCCAGTGCCGTGCCGAGGTTGATTGCCGTTGTTGTCTTGCCGACGCCGCCCTTCTGGTTGGCCATCGCCAGAATGCGCGGTCGGAAGTCGTTGCAGGGCCGTGACGAATCAATCCTGTTCGCTGACACGCCGCACCTCGTGGATTCTGAGAATCACCCCCGTGGCATCCGTCGCGCTCGGGAATCGATCATGGTGAATCCTCCAATATTTGGCTGAGTCCGTCAACTCTTTGTCAACATCTTGCCCCTTCCAGAGCAATGCGAGCGTTCCCTGGTCGAACAGGTGGTGGATTGATGTCAGCAGTCTGGGAAGCGGTGCGAACGCCCGCGCCGTCACGACGCCCGCCGGCGCATGTAACGCCTGCGAATCGAATTCTTCGACCCGGATCGGATGAATCGCCGCCTTGACGCCCGTAACCCGGACCGCCTCGCGCAGGAACGCAACCTTTTTGGTATTGCTCTCGATGAGGTGGACCGCCGGCCCGGTATCACCGAGCGCAATCGCCAGAACCATCCCCGGTAGGCCTGCACCGGAGCCGACGTCCACCAGCGTCGGGGCATCTTCCGGGATCAGCGGGAGGGCCTGCAGGCAGTCGGCGATGTGCCGGTGCCAGATCTGGCCGCCGGTTGCCCGGCCGATCAGGTTGATCCGGCTCTGCCAGCGCAGCAACAGATCGGCATACGCCTCCAGGCGATCGATGGATTCACGTGAAACATCGAATGCGGCGGCAATTGCCTGCGGGCCGGTGAAGGACCGCCTTTCGCGAGACATTTTTCAGGCGCTCTTGCGGACCGGTGCGCGCTTGACGTGGGCGAGCAGAATGGCAAGCGCCGCGGGAGTCACGCCATCGATACTGGCCGCCTGACGGAGTGTGAGCGGACGCATTGCGTCGAGCTTCTGCCGGATCTCGATCGACAACCCCGGGATCGACCAATAGTCGATCGTATCAGGCAACAGAAGCCCCTCTTCCCTCCGGAACGCCTCGACATCGGCCCGCTGCCGGTCCAGATAGCCGGCATAGGTCGCGTCGATTTCAAGCTGTTCCACCACGTCGGCCGGGAGTGCCGCCAACTGCGGCCAGATTCGGGCAAGGTCGTGGAAGCCGATGCCGGGATAGGCCAGAAGTTCGTGCACACTCCGCCTGACGCCATCCTTGTTGACATGCAGGTTGTGCCGCGCGGCCTCGTTCGGCGTGAGGGTAAGCCCACGCGCCAGCGAACGCGCCTGCTCGAGACGTCGTGCCTTCTTTGTGTAGGCCTCCGCACGCGCACTTCCAACGATTCCGTGAGCGATGCCGCGCGGCGTGAGGCGTTGGTCGGCATTGTCGGCGCGAAGCAGCAGGCGATATTCAGCCCGCGAGGTGAACATCCGATAGGGCTCGGTGACACCCCTGGTCACCAGGTCGTCGATCATGACCCCGATGTAGGCCTCGGCACGATCGAACACGATCGGGTCGCCGCCGCTGGCTCTCAGGCTGGCATTCAGCCCGGCCACCAGGCCCTGGGCGGCAGCCTCCTCGTATCCTGTTGTTCCATTGATCTGGCCGGCGAGGAACAGCCCCGGCACCCTTTTTACCTCGAGGGTCGGATACAGCTCACGGGGATCGATGAAGTCGTATTCGATGGCATAGCCCGGTCGCAGCATCCGTGCCCTTTCAAGGCCCGGGATCGTGGCCAGGATCTCCAGCTGGACCTGCTCAGGCAGCGATGTGGAGATGCCGTTGGGATAGATCGTGTGATCGTCGAGGCCTTCGGGTTCAAGGAATATCTGATGGCGCTCGCGGTCCTTGAACCGCACGATCTTGTCTTCGATCGAGGGGCAGTACCGGGTACCCGTGGCCGTGATGTTGCCCGAGTACATCGGCGACAGGTGAATGTTGGCTTCGATGATGCGGTGCGTCTCGGCGGTCGTGGACGTGATGTGGCACGCGATCTGCGGCGTCGTGATCCGCTCCGTCAGGAAGGAGAACGGGACCGGTGGATCGTCCCCCGGCTGCATATCGAGCCCGGCCCAGTCGATGGTACGCCCGTCGAGCCGCGGCGGCGTGCCCGTCTTGAGGCGGCCCATGGCAAGCCCGAGCGCTGTCAACCGCTCCGAAAGTCCCCGCGCCGGTGCCTCTCCAACCCTGCCGGCCGGAATCTGACGCTCGCCGATATGGATCAGTCCGTTGAGGAACGTTCCTGTTGTCAGCACGACGCAGGCTGCCTCGAACCGCTCGCCGGCATCGGTGGTCACCGTTTTCCGTCCATCGAAGTCGAGGTCGATGTCGACCACGGCGCCTTCACAGACCGTGAGATTGTCGGTTTCCACGATGAACCGCTGCATCGCCGACCGGTAGAGACCGCGGTCGGCCTGGGCCCGGGGGCCGCGGACCGCCGGTCCCTTGCTGCGGTTGAGGAGCCGGAACTGGATGCCCGCCTCGTCCGCCGCGCGCCCCATCAGTCCATCAAGGGCATCGATCTCGCGCACGAGGTGACCCTTGCCGAGACCACCGATCGCGGGATTGCACGACATTTCGCCGATCGTCGCCATCTTGTGGGTTATGAGCAGGGTACGCGCACCATGGCGTGCTGCTGCCGCAGCCGCTTCGCAGCCGGCATGACCGCCGCCTATGACGATGACGTCAACGTGCTTGCTCATCGTGGCCTCCTCGCCCTCGGCCTCCAATCCTGATGTTTCACATGAAACATTGCGGCTACTTGCCGATGCAGAACTCGCGGAAGATCACGTCGAGCAGGTGCTCCGCATCCACCCTGCCGGTTATCCGCCCGATCGCTCTGGCCGCAAGCCGCAGATCTTCGGCGACCAGCTCCAGGTTGTGCCAATCGGCGTCGAGTGCCTTGCCGATAAGAGTCCTGCACTCCTCAAGCGCACTACGGTAACGCTCGCGCGTGATCAGCGGCTCCTCTGACTGTGAAAACGCCTCTTCTGCCCTCCGAGTCAAGACATCCACAAGGTCGTCGACGCCCTCCCCGGTACGGGCCGATACGAGCAGCCACCGTTCGGGCGGCAACGACGTCGTGAATTCCCGGCGGTCGCCTATGAGATCGCACTTGTTGACGATCCGCAGCACGTCCGCGTCCGTGTCGAGCACGCCCGTGCCTTCGCCGCAGATGACATCCGGTGCGCTTACCCAGACAACCAGATCGGCCGAGGCGATACGTTGCCGCGCTCGCTCGATACCAAGCCTTTCGACCTCTTCCTCGGAATCGCGTATCCCGGCCGTATCGACAAGCGTCACCGGATTGCCACGGAGATCGAGATGCACCTCGATCACGTCCCGGGTCGTACCTGCCGTCTCGGAGACGATCGCGACGTCCCGCTGGGCCATCATGTTGAGCAAGCTCGACTTGCCCACGTTCGGCTCGCCTGCAATGACAACGCGCAAACCGTCGCGCAGCCGCTCGCCGCGCGCTCCGTCATCGAGATGGCGTGCGATCCGGACGGACAGGTCCCGCAGCCGATCGGCCAGTCCGGAGCTCACGTCATCCGGCACGTCGGCTTCATCGGCAAAGTCTATCCCTGCCTCGATCCTTGCCATGATGGTTGTCAATTCTCGCGCCCAACCATCATAGAGTTCCCTCAGCGCCCCGCCGACCTGTCGAAGTGCCTGTCGACGCTGTGCCTCGGTCTCCGCCTCGATCAGATCGGCCAGTCCCTCTACTTCCGTCAGGTCGAGCTTGCCATGAAAGAACGCCCGCCTGGTGAACTCGCCAGGCTCGGCAAGCCGCAGCCCGTCGACGCGACCCAATGCGCGCAGCAGCGCCGCGACAACGGCACGCCCGCCATGAACGTGAAACTCGGCAACGTCTTCGCCGGTGACGCTTTGCGGCCCGGGGAACCACAGTATCAGGCCGTGATCGATTTCCAAGCAAGTGACGGGATCGACCAACGTTCTCACCGATGCGCGTCTCGGTTCCGGCCGCCCGTCGGCGATCGCGTCGAGCGCGCGACCGGCAGCCGGCCCGGACACGCGGACAACCGCGACACCGCACCTGCCGTGACCTGAAGACAGCGCGTAAACGGTATCTGCGTGGTCGGGCACCGCTTGCACCATGCTCATCCCTTACTGTAACGGAGGCGAATCGACACCGCTCCGTGCCCGTGCACAGATGGCGCTCGACGGGCCGGGATTGAATACGGCGATCGAGCGTGCGAGAACCAATCCGGGCCTGAAGAGTTGGCGGACTGATGACGGAAAACCTCCTGGCACACGAGACCAGCCCCTACCTCCTGCAGCACCGTGACAATCCTGTTCACTGGCGGCCGTGGGGACCGGCAGCCTTCGCTGAAGCGAAGGACCAGAACAAGCCGATCCTGCTTTCTGTCGGCTACGCGGCATGTCACTGGTGCCACGTGATGGCCCATGAAAGCTTCGAGGATCCCGAAACGGCAAGCTTGATGAACGAGCTTTTCGTAAACATCAAGGTTGACCGCGAGGAGCGGCCGGACATCGACAAGATCTACATGCAGGCCCTCCAGGAAATGGGCGAACACGGCGGCTGGCCGTTGACCATGTTCCTGACGCCTGACGGGGCACCATTCTGGGGCGGGACCTATTTCGCCAAGGAGCCTCAGCATGGCCGGCCCGGTTTTCGCCAGGTCCTCCGCGAGATCGCCAGGGTCTACCGTGAAGCACCTGACCACGTGACCCATAACACACACATCCTGACCCAGGCCCTGAACCGGCAGGAAAGCTACGACATTCAGGCAGAGCTGAGCCTGCCGCTCATCGATCAGGTCGCAGGACGCCTTCTGCAGCTTCTTGACCGGGTCAACGGCGGATTGCAGGGTGCACCGAAGTTCCCGCAGACCGCACTTCTCGAAATGCTGTGGCGAAGCGGCCTGCGCGACGGTCCCGACGCCTGCCTCGGTGCGGTGTCTTTCAGCCTCGAGCGAATGGCCCAGGGCGGCATCTATGATCATCTCGGCGGCGGTTTCGCCCGGTATGCCACAGACGAGCGCTGGCTCGTCCCGCATTTCGAAAAGATGTTGTACGACAACGCCCTTCTCCTCCGGCTCATGACGCTGGTGTGGCAACGGACACGGTCCGAATTGTTGCGCACCCGAATCGACGAAACCGCCGCTTGGGTACTGCGGGAAATGGTGACCGAGTCGGGTGCATTCGCTTCGAGCCTCGATGCCGATTCTGAGGGTCAAGAAGGCAGGTTCTACGTCTGGCAATACGATGAAGTCCGCGATCTCCTCCCGGCGGAAGATTTCGCTCTCTTCGCTGCGGCTTACGATGTGACGCCGGAAGGCAACTGGGAAGGCAAGACGATCCTCAACCGGCTCAACGAACCTGCCGACCTGACGGAAGTTGACGAACAGCGGCTGGCAGACTGTCGGACGCGGCTATTTCAGCACCGTGAAAGCCGGGCCCGCCCCGGTTGGGATGACAAGGTGCTGTCCGACTGGAACGGCCTGATGATTTCCGCACTCGCACTTGCCGGACGGGTCTTCGCTCGACCGCAGTGGACCGAGGCCGCCGCACGCGCGTTTGACGTCATCAGAACCAGGATGTGGCGCGACGGCCACCTGCTGCACAGCATGCGGCTCGGCGAGGCCAGGCATCTGGCGACTGCCGAAGGGTATGCCAACATGATTCACGCAGCGCTGACACTGTACGAAACGACGGCCGAGACCGGGTATCTCGAGCATGCACGGAGCTGGTATGCACAGGCACGAGCCTTCTACTGGGACGACGACCAGGGAGGGTTCCACTTCACCTCGGCGAGGGGTGAAGTGCTGATTGCCCGCATCAAGCAGGCAAGTGACGACGCAACGCCGAACGCCAATGGCACGATGCTGTCAAATCTCGCGCGCCTGTACGGGGCGACCGGCGAGAACGGCCTGGCCGAGGATGCTTCGCGGCTCATCAAGGCCTTCGAAGGTCCGGCCTTGGCCAACCTCTTCGCCCACGCGAGCTTCCTCAACGGCTTCGCCGACTGGGTCGAACCGGTGAATTGCGTGGTTGCCGGCGACCCCGGGGACACGGGCACACAACGCCTTGTCGAGGCCGTGTACGCGGAATCCGTTCCCGCTCTGGCGTTGGTGCATTCGGTCGACGACGGCAGGGATTTGCCACCCGGCCACCCCGCGTACGGCAAGAAGCGTGTCGACGGCAAGCCAACCCTCTATGTCTGCCGCGGACAGGCATGCTCGGCGCCCGTTACGGAGGCGAATCGGGTGGGGGCGCTGTTGATCCCGCAGCCCCATTGAACGGTAGTCGGTGACGACGGCGCGCAGGTTCGTTCCGTACCGGAATCGACCGCCTCAGGTATTCATGGATTCGAAGAATTCCGCGTTGTTCTTCGTGTGCTTCAGCTTGTCCAGCAGGAACTCGATCGCGTCCATCGTCCCCATCGGGTTGAGGATGCGCCGCAGCACGTACATCTTCTTGAGGATGTCCGGATCGACCAGAAGTTCCTCCTTGCGGGTACCCGACCTGGTGATGTCGATCGCGGGAAACACGCGCTTGTCGGCCACCTTGCGATCGAGAATGATCTCGCAGTTACCGGTCCCCTTGAACTCCTCGAAGATGACCTCGTCCATACGGCTGCCGGTATCGATCAGCGCCGTGGCAATGATCGTCAGCGATCCGCCTTCTTCGATATTGCGTGCCGCACCGAAGAACCGCTTCGGCCGCTGGAGCGCATTGGCATCAACACCGCCGGTCAGCACCTTGCCTGAAGACGGCACCACCGTGTTGTAGGCCCGACCGAGCCTGGTGATCGAATCCAGCAGGATCACGACGTCCCTGCGATGCTCCACCAATCGTTTGGCCTTTTCGATCACCATCTCCGCCACCTGCACGTGACGTGCTGCCGGCTCGTCGAATGTCGAGCTGATGACCTCGCCCTTGACCGACCGCTCCATGTCGGTCACCTCCTCCGGGCGCTCGTCGATCAGGAGAACGATGAGGTAACACTCCGGATGGTTGGTCGTGATCGAATGGGCGATGTTCTGCAGCAGAACGGTCTTGCCTGTTCGCGGCGGCGACACGATCAGGGCCCGTTGACCCATGCCGAGCGGCGCCACGATGTCGATCACACGAGCGCTCTTGTCCTTTATCGTAGGATCGTCGATCTCCATCTTCAGTCGACGGTCGGGATAAAGCGGCGTCAGGTTATCGAAATGAATCTTGTGTCGCGCCTTCTCCGGCTCCTCGAAATTGATCGAGTTCACCTTGAGCAGGGCAAAGTACCGCTCACCTTCCTTCGGGCTGCGGATATGCCCCTCGACGGTATCACCAGTGCGCAAGCTGAACCGCCTGATCTGGCTCGGGCTCACATAGATGTCATCCGGTCCAGGAAGGTAGTTGGCATCCGGCGAGCGCAGAAAGCCGAATCCGTCCTGCAGAACTTCCACAACGCCCTCGCCGATTATGTCGACGTCACGGGCAGCCAGGCTCTTCAGGATCGCAAACATCAGCTCCTGCTTACGCATCGTGCTGGCATTTTCGACCTGTAGGCTTTCGGCGATGGACAAGAGCTCGGCAGGCGCCTTGCCCTTAAGTTCCTGAAGTTTGACTTCTTGCAGTTCCGCTATGTCTGTCATGATCCAAGTCTCGAAAAGAGAAAGAGAGAAGACTGTTTGCGCCCGGTCGGTTCGCACCATGTCATCCGGCATATGGCCGGTGGTGCGCCCAATCTCGCAAGTCGTTCAGCAGCGGCAGGTCGGATCCGAGCGATGCGGGTTGGCGCCTCGCGCCCTCTCGCTCGGGAAATCGGTTGGAAGTCCGTACTTCGATCACAGAGATCCTGCGCTTATACCAAACCCTGTGCGACTTGAAAACCTCTGAGCGTAGAAGGTCCCAACTAGAACGGCTTGACCACTGCCAGAATTACCACCGCCACCATCACCAGTGCCGGAACTTCGTTGACCATCCTGTAGAACCGAGGCGAGTGCTGGTTCTGATCCACAGCAAACGCTTTCGCCCAACGAGTTGCCAGGACGTGAAATGCGGTAAGCCCGGCCACGCACAGGAACTTGACATGGAACCAGCCGTCAGACGACCAATCGACGGTCCCCGCCCCGCTTGCCAGCCACAGGCCCAATAGCCAGGCCGCAGCCATCGCCGGATGCATAATGATCCTCAACAATCGGAGTTCCATGATCTTGAACGTCTCCGATTGTTCGCTGCCCGGCGCGGCCCCACTATGGTAGACAAACAGCCGCGGCAGGTACAGCAAGCCCGCCATCCAGGCAATCACCGCAATGACGTGCAATGCCTTGATCCATGGATACAGTTCAGGGCTCATGATGACGGTGACGTCGGCGAGGCCGAGCGCTCAAAGCTCGGGAGTGTCCTGATCTCTGATGAGGGCGATGAGACGCTCTACGTGCTCGATGGGCGTGTCCGGCAGGATGCCGTGGCCGAGATTGAAAATATGGCCTTGCGGCGTGAGCGTTTCAAGAATCCCGCGGACACTTCGGTCAAGCATCACTCCGCCCTGCCGCAACGCTTGCGGATCCAAGTTGCCCTGCACAGCGATTCTGGATTGAAGAACCTCACGCGCCCACTCGAGTTCTACTTCGGTATCGAGACCCACGCAGTCAATCCCTGTTGCGTCCACAAATTTGGCGTACGCCTTCCCTGCACCTCGCGGAAATCCGATCACCGGTACATCGGGATGGATCGCCTTGAGACCAGCCACTATCTGCCGGACCGGTTCGATGGACCACCGTGCAAAATCCTCCTGATCGAGCAACCCCGCCCAGCTCTCGAAAATCTGGACGACGTCAGCGCCCGCATCGACCTGCGCTGCCAGGTACTCTATGGAGACGTCCACCAGCATCTCCATCAACTGCCCGAACCATTCCGGCCTTTCCCTGGCTGCGGCAACGGCAAACTGATGGGTGGCACTTCCACGCCCTCCGACCATGTATGACGCGACCGTCCATGGAGCACCGCAGAACCCGATCAACGTGACATCGTCCGGCAGCTCTGCCGCTACACGTCGCACCGTCTCGTATACGGGTGCCAGCGTCTCATGCACGCCTTGTCGTCCGAGCCGCCCCAGGTCCTCGGCACGACGGACGGGATCCAGGGCCGGTCCTTCGCCTTCCACAAAGTCCACCCGCTGACCGAGCGCCAGGGGAACCAGCAGGATGTCGGCAAACAAGATCGCCGCGTCCAGTGAGAACCGCCGGACGGGTTGCAGGGTCACTTCCGTGGCGAGGTCCGGATTGAAACAGAGGTTCAGGAACGACCCTGCCTGCTGTCGGATCCGTCGATACTCGGGCAGATACCGCCCGGCCTGCCGCATCATCCAGATCGGACGCGGACCGTGACTGGCGTCCGATCGAGCTAGCGCTCTGAGCAACGGTGCGTCATCGGAACCTCGCCGCCTTGCCGCGCGTTCTACATTAACCATCTGTTAACCAAGAAGGAGGTCATTCGATTTAAGTTTTGGATTCCGTGTGAATCCCGCGAATTCTGAATTATCAGCCTTTGACTCACAGAACACCACCATCCCCAACCACACTGCGGCATTTCGTCGGAATATCGACCACAAGATTGGAAAGCCATTCCCGTCAATGTGTTCCATCTCCCCAGGGTGGTGGCCTGATGCGGAATGTCTGCGGAAAACCCGTGGATGGAGACCTTTGTGCCGGACCTGCGGTGACCTTTGCTTTTCTTATTCACATCGTGCGATCCGTTGGATAAAGAACCCGCTGTTGCTGGAACAGTCCCGTCGACCGCCCGGCGCCGGCAATCCGTCCTCGCTCGTCAACACGTTCTGCACACCGGTCGTGATCAAAGATCCGAAAAAGTTTTTTCACCTTCATCTGATCTCCGATTCGACAGGTGAAACCCTGAATGCCGTCGCACGAGCGGCCTTGGCCCAGTATGTGGACATCCAGCCCATCGAGCACATCCATGCGCTGGTCCGCTCACGAAAGGCCCTGCAGAGGGTCCTCGAGGACGTCGAGCAGAACCCCGGCATAGTGCTCTTCACGATCATCAATGCCGAACTGCGGCACGAGCTTGAGCAGGAGTGCAATCGGCTGGGGGTGCCGTCCCTGTCGATTCTTGACCCTGTCATCTCATGCCTGGCGTCATATCTGAATGCCAAATCTCGGCCGCAGATCGGTGGCCAGCACGCGCTCAATGCCGAATACTTCCGTCGCATAGAGGCATTGAACTTCACGATGCTCCACGACGACGGACAGAGTGCCGAAACCCTGGGCGAAGCAGACGTGGTCCTCATCGGCGTAAGCAGGACCTCGAAGACGCCGACCAGCATCTATCTCGCCAACCGCGGCATCAAGGCAGCAAACGTGCCAATCGTGCCCGGCGTGCCGCTTCCGGAGCAACTGACCGGCTCGAACGGTCCGCTTGTCGTTTGCCTGGTCGCTAGCGCCGACAGGATTGCGCAGATCAGGCGCAACAGGCTTCTGTCTCTGAACGAAACCGCAGATTCGGATTACGTGGATCGCAAGACCATCGCCGATGAGCTTGCCTTCACGCGAAAGCTTTGTCAGCGCTATGATTGGCCGATCATTGACGTCACGCGACGGTCCATCGAGGAGACAGCCGCAGCGGTGCTCAACCTATACTATGAACGTGCATGACAGCTCCGCTGATGTTCCAGGATCGACGTATACCGCTGGTACTGGCTTCCACAAGCCACATTCGTGCTCGCCTCCTCGAGAATGCGGGGCTTCGGTTCGATGTGGTTGCACCGCAGGTCGATGAGGCCAGCGTCCGGCAGACATTGAATACGGATGGACAGGGGTGTCCGCCGTCGGATGTCGCCGTGCTGCTGGCCGGCACCAAGGCCATGGCCGTCTCCCAGGTTCGTCCAGAGGCGATCGTCATCGGTGCCGACCAAGTCCTTGATTTGGAGGGAACGATTCTGGAGAAGCCACGCAGCCGTGAGGACGCGCAGCAACAGTTGTTGGCATTGCGCAACCGCCGTCATGCGTTGATTTCGGCGGTTGCATGCGCGCGGGACGGGAACATCATCTGGTCCCACGACGATACTGCAATCCTCGAGATGCGCGATTTCTCCCTCGATTTCCTGGCCCGGTACCTGGAGCAGGTCGGCGACGAGGTTCAATCGAGCGTCGGTGGGTACAAGCTGGAAGCAGAGGGCATTCACCTGTTCTCCTCGATCAGGGGGGACTACTTCACCATACTCGGGTTGCCGCTCCTGCCGTTGCTGGCGTACCTGCGGAGCTGCCAGGTCATCGTCGATTGAAACGAATGAAGAGAGCCTGTGTCATAGGCTGGCCGATCGGCCATTCCCGCTCGCCAGTGATCCACAATTACTGGCTGGCGGCCTACGGCATCGAAGGTGAGTACACGGCGGTGCCGGTACCACCGGAGGAACTGAAGAACTTCCTGCAGAACCTTCCGGCGGCCGGCTACGTCGGCTGCAATGTCACGATCCCCCACAAGCAGGCTGCCTTCGGCTACTTGACCGTCAGGGATCCCGTGTCACGGGCAATCGGCGCGATCAATACCGTCTACATCCGGGATGGCGAGACCTACGGCGTAAACACCGATGCGCCCGGGTTCATCTCAAGTCTTGTCGCCGGCGCACAATCGGCCGGCTGGCAACAGACACCGGCAGCCGTGCTGGGTGCCGGAGGGGCTGCCAGGGCCATCGTTTTTGCCTTGCGCGACGCCGGCGTTCCCGAGATCAGGATTTCCAACCGTACACGCAGCCGTGCCGAAGAACTGGCGCGGGCCGTTGGCCCTACCGCGGTCGTCGCCGACTGGTCATCCCGCAATGATGTGCTGGCAGGTTGTGGGCTTCTGGTGAATGCAACTGCGCTGGGGATGGACGGCAAGCCGCCTCTGGACATCGACCTCGCGCACCTTCCGACCAACGCGATCGTGACGGACATCGTCTACACGCCGCTTACCACGCCGTTGCTGGACGCGGCACTGCGCCGCGGAAACCCGGTCGTCGACGGATTGGGAATGCTGTTGCATCAGGCAGTACCGGGATTTGAACTGTGGTTCGGGGTCAAGCCGGAAGTAACGCCCGCGCTGCGGGCGCATGTCGCAGCCGATCTTGAGGCCGCGGAATGATCATACTCGGTCTGACCGGATCGGTCGGCATGGGTAAGACCGAAACCGCAAGGATGTTTGCGGAACTTGGAATTCCAGTCTTTGATGCTGACCGGGCGGTGCATGATCTGTATGGCCCCGGCGGTGCGGCGGTCCCGCTGATCGAAACGGCCTTCCCCGGTGTGACCCGCGACGGGAAAATCGATCGTGCACTTCTGGCGGAACGGGTCCTCGATGACCCGGATGCGATTGCGCGACTTGAAGCCATCGTTCACCCGTTGGTCCGCAAATTGCAACGGCAATTCATCGACGAGGCCAGATCCGCGGGGGCAGACCTGGTGGTACTGGACATTCCCCTGCTATTCGAAACCCGCGGCGAGGCAAACGTCGACAAGGTGGTGGTCGTTACCGCCCCCGAACACGTCCAGCGTCAGCGGGTCCTGGCCCGACCGGGCATGACCGAGAGCAAGCTCAACAGCATTCTGGCCAGACAGATGCCCGACAGCGAGAAGCGGCGGCGCGCCGACTTCTTCGTGGAAACCGACAAGGGTTTCGAACATGCCCGTGGCCAAGTGAGGCAGATCGTTGCTACGATTCGAGCGGAAGCGAATCAGGAGCGGTCCTGATCTGCGCTGGTTCTCGATCGTGAAGACGCATGCGGGAAATTGTCGTCGATACCGAAACGACCGGCCTTGACCCTCGGGATCACCGGATTGTCGAAATCGGCTGTCTCGAGCTCGTCAACCACGTGCCGACGGGTCGTACCTTTCACACCTACGTGAATCCCGAACGGGACATGCCGGAGGATGCACGGCGGGTGCACGGCCTGTCGGCCGAATTTCTGCGTGACAAGCCGTTATTCTGCGACGTCGCAGAAGAACTCCTCGAGTTCCTCGCCGACGATCTCATGGTCATCCACAACGCGCCGTTCGACCTCGGATTCCTTGACGCCGAGTTCGGGCGTTCGGGCCGCCCCGTGCTTTCGCGCGATCGCGTGGTGGATACCCTCGAGATCGCCCGACGCAAGCATCCGGCGGCTTCCTGCAGCCTCGACGCGTTGTGCAGGCGTTACAACATCGATAATTCGATGAGGGTCCGGCATGGCGCATTGCTGGACGCCGAATTGTTGGCCGAGGTCTATCTGGAACTGATCGGGGGCCGTCAGCCGGACCTCGCTCTGACGAGCCGGGTGCAGCAGACGGTGCACGTCGTGCGACAGGTCGCGCGGGTTCCCCGCCGGCGCCCGCGCCCCCTGGCATCCCGACTGACCGAGGAAGAGCGCGCGGCGCATGCGGCGTTCGTCGCCACGCTTGGCGACCACGCGCTGTGGCTCGACCGGCAGGCCTGACGCCCCGAGATCGTTCCTTTACCGGTTGTCGGATCAACCGCTGCCGGCCGCTCGCAATTCAGGCGCTTGTGGTGCGCTCCTGCGCCTGTTGTTGTTGCACCCGCTGCTGGTACATTCCGGCGAAATCGATCGGATCGATCAGGAGCGGCGGAAAGCCGCCCTGCTGGGTCGCGTCGGCGAGGATCTTGCGGGCGAACGGGAACAGCATGCGCGGGCACTCGATGAGGATGATCGGGTGCATTGCCTGTTGCGGCACGTTCTCGATCTTGAATATGCCCGCATAGACGAGTTCGACTGCGAACGTGACCTGGTCGCCATCGAGCGCCTTCGCCTCGAGGTGAAGTTCGACCTCGTAATCGGTCGCCGACATGGTCCTTGCGTTGACGTTGACGGCGATATCCACCTTGGGCGGGTTCTGGCCGCTTCTGAGCGACTGCGGCGCCTTGGGGTTCTCGAAGGACAGGTCCTTCATGTACTGCGCCAGCACCCGCATGCTGGGCGGCTTCTGGCCGGCAGCACCGATCGGATCCGCCGCCCCGGCGGGCGCATCCCCGGGACCGCCAGCATTGCCTTGCGTATCGGGCGTGCCGCTGTGCGGCCCGCCATCAGCCGTATCGCCGTTTCCGGGCTTGCTGGCCATGCGTGTTCCTCTCGGTTGTCCATGCGATCCCATGGGCCTGCTAACACGCCTTGCCCCTGCCTAGCAACATGGGGAGGCGCATTCGTGACGCCCGGGAACGTCACGGTGGCTGCCAGGGTGACTTCCTGTCCGGTAGCTGTCGTGGCTCGTCGTCATTGTCATTCCGTCCGACCACCTCGCCATCGATCACCGGACCGGCGTCGGCGGAATATCGTCCGCTGCCGTTGCTGCTGGTGCCGTAGGATGCCATGTGAATGTGAACGTTGGGAGAACGTTGCATACGCCGCACCAGCAGTCGGGTCAGCAATCCACGCATCGGCGGAACAAGCAACACAAAACCGAGTGCGTCGGTAAAGAATCCCGGTGCAACGAGCAGCAAACCGGCGACGAAGACCAGAGCGCCGTCGATCACCGATGTAAGCGGAATGCGGCGTTCGTTCAGGTCACGGCGTGCAGTCTGCAGCACAGCGTAGCCCTGCCCGCGGATGACCCAGATACCCAGGATTGCCGTCAGCACCACCCAGGCGAGTGTTGGCCAGACGCCAATGGATCCGCCGATCGACACGAAGCCCGCGATCTCGATCAGGGGAATGGCGAGAAGCGCGAGAAGAAGGAACGGCATGAGCGTCGATTTTCTTTCTGTTCAGGGCGGCAGGCCTGAAGCGCAACCGGGGACACAAACGGGCGCTGCCGGGGAATTCGAACTTGGTACGTTGGATTTGCGGTCCTATGCTATATATGTAGCGACGAGAGCGCGTGGAACGGAAATCGACCGCCCTGCTCGCGGATGCGCCCGTCGGACCCCCGCAGACGATCGACTTGCCAGCGAACAGGAGCATTGCGGACACCCTTGTAATGACCGAAGCCCTTGATCCCTTCAATCTGCTCATCTTGGCGATCGCGATCGTTATCTTCTTGCGCTTGCGGAGCGTACTTGGGCGGCGCACCGGCCACGAGAGAAAACCGTACGATCCCTACAGCGCGTCAAATCCGGCCAACACCGGAACGGCAGATGCGGCCCGGGAACGGGACGAGAAGGTAATTCACCTTCCTGGGGTCAAGCACGAACCGGCGGCGGGAGCAGGGGCCGCCGACACGAAACCGATCTGGGAGGGCCTTGCTCAGAAGGATACCCCCGTGGCTAAGGCATTCGAAGCGATTGCCAGTGCAGATCCGGGCTTCGACCCGCACGGTTTTCTCGAGGGTGCGCGAATCGCTTACGAAATGATCGTGACGGCGTTTGCCGAAGGCGACCGGAAGACATTGAGCAATCTGCTGGCTGCCGACGTCTATGAGGGATTTGAAGGGGCCATCCGCGATCGGGAGGACCGCAATTACACGGTCGAATCGAGTTTCGTCGGAATCGACGAGGCGGAAGTCATAGACGCCGCCATAAAGGGGAAGATCGCACCGATCACCGTCCGGTTTGTCAGC
>CAZSNL010000014.1:0-17325 GCA_964608275.1 uncultured Hyphomicrobiales bacterium
GGACGCAGGCCGTGCTGCCCCTGCGCGGCAAGATCCTGAACGTTGCCTCTGCCGGATCGAGCAAGACGCGGGACAACCAGCAGCTGTCCGATCTCGTGCAGGCGCTCGGCTGCGGGACCGGCGCCTCCTACCGCGACGACCAGTTGCGATACGAGAAGGTCATCATCATGACCGATGCCGACGTCGACGGCGCGCACATCGCCTCGCTGCTCATCACCTTCTTCTATCGCGAGATGCCGCAGCTGATCCGCAACGGCCATCTCTATCTCGCGGTACCGCCGCTCTACCGGTTGTCGCAGGGTGCGAAGACGCTGTACGCCCGCGACGACGCTCACAAGGATCGACTTCTGGAAACCGCCTTCGACGGGCGGGGCAAGGTCGAGATCTCGCGCTTCAAGGGGCTCGGCGAGATGATGCCGTCGCAACTCAAGGAAACGACGATGGCTCCCGAGACGCGCACGCTTCTTCGTGTGACGGTGATCGACGACGAGCGCGAGCTTACCACCGATACCGTGGAGCGGCTGATGGGCAACAAGCCGGAGGCTCGGTTTCGCTTCATTCAGGAGCGCGCGGAGTTCGTCCGCGGCGAGGCGCTCGACATCTGAGGTCAGACGCCCAGCTCGGCGTCGCGTCTCGCCTCTTCCTCCGCCCGCTTCTTCTCGACCAAGGAAACCGAGAGGATCGAGATCTCGTAGAGCAGCAGCGTGGGGAAGGCCAGGCCGAGCTGGCTGACCGGGTCCGGCGGCGTCAGAACGGCGGCAATCGCGAATATCCCCACGATCGCATATTTCCGCTTCGCCCTCAGACCCGCGGAAGACGCAAGCCCGGCCCGGGCGAGCAGTGTCAGCAGCACCGGGAGCTGGAAACACAGTCCGAATGCGAAGATCAGCGTCATGATCAGGCTGAGATATTCGCTGACCCGGGCTTCGAGCTGGATCGCCATCTGACCGTCGGTGCCCGCCTGCTCCATGCTGAGGAAGAACGACATGGCGAGCGGCATGACGAGAAAGTAGACGAGTGCCGCTCCCATCAGGAACAGGATTGGCGTCGCCACCAGGAACGGCAGGAATGCCTTGCGCTCGTTCTTGTAGAGGCCGGGGGCCACGAACATGTAGATCTGGGTGGCGATCACCGGGAACGCCAGGAACAGGCCGCCGAACAAGCCGATCTTGAGCTGGGTGAAGAAGTATTCCTGCGGCGCGGTATAGATCATGCGGATGCCGGAAATGTCACCGGCAGCCCGTTCGTACGGCACGAGCAGGATGTTGAAGATCTGGCTCGCCAGCAAGAAGCAGATGACGAAGGCGACGGCAAATCCGAGCAGCGACCGGATCAGCCGCGTACGCAACTCGATCAGATGTTCTATCAGGGGGGCTTCGGTGGAATCGATGTCCTGCTGGGTCACGCCCGGCTACTCCTGACTTGCAGCGGCCTCAAGCGTCGGTCGCCGCAGGCGCATCCTTGTCACGCTTCCCCGGAGCAGCCGCCACCGGCTTCTCCACCGTGCTCGATCCATTTCCTTCGGCAGTACCCGCCGTCGGCGCATGCGTGCCGCCGTTCATAGCGCCGGCTGCCGGAGCCGGTTCGGTGGAAATCGGCTTCTGGATGTCGCGGGTGACCGCCTCGGCCTCCTTGCGGATCGGGTCGACCGCATCCTTGACCTGCTTCGCCGGGGACATCTTCTGGACATCGGTCACGCTCTTGCGTACCTCGTCGAGGCCCGAATCCCGCGCCGCGTCTTCGAGCTGTCGCTGGAAGTCGCGCGCCATCGAGCGCATCTTGCCGACATACTGGCCGAAAGTTCGCAACAGGGTCGGCAATTCCTTGGGCCCGACCACCACCAGGGCCACGATGCCGATGACCAGAAGCTCGGTCGCGCCGATATCAAACATTTCCTGACCCCGAGCGGCCGTGGCTCAGGCCGCGCGCAAGAGGGCGGGTACTCGCCCCGTTTCGGGTCTCAACCCTTGGCCTTCTGCGCTGTCTTCTTGGTATTGACCGGCTCGGACGCAGTGTGTTCGATCGTCTTCACGTCCGCCGCAGTTTCTTCGGGCTCTTCCTGAATGCCCTTCTTGAAGCTCTTGATACCTTTGGCGACATCGCCCATCAAGTCGGAAATCTTGCCTCTTCCGAACAACAAGACCACCAACGCGACGACGATCAGTATCTGCCAGAATCCGATTTGGCCCATTTCGTCACGTCTCCAGTTCACACAGCCCCGTCGTCGGGGCGGTCACGATCACTATTGCAAAATAGCCACGACCCCGCAACAAGCGCGCGAGGCGGTGACCGGCACGTGCTAGACTACCGGTTCAGTCGGAAAGGTCAGTACGTGTTGCGGATCGGTGCCACAGCGAACCGATGTACCGCGTTCCAGTTCGACCTGTCCGAACACCCGGGCGTATACCGGCTGGTCGAGTGCCTCGAAGCCGAGGCTGACGAGCGTGGTCGAACCCAGGAACCTCGCCTCAAGCACTGTAGCCTCGGACCCCGACGACCCCTTGCCGACCAGCACCCCCTGTGGTCGAACCATCACCGTGACGGGTGTCCCGTCGGGAAGGCGACCGGCAGGAATTCTGCCAAGCGGCGTATCGATCGCTGCGTTGCGGACGGTTCCGTCAAATTCGTTGAAGTCGCTGAAGAACCGGGCCGCATCGGCATCGACCGGATTGCAATAGAGCTCGGCCGGCCTGCCGATCTGGATCAGTCTGCCCTCGCGCATGAGGGCAATGCGGTCGGCCATGTACATGGCTTCATCGGCATCGTGCGTCACCAGCAGGCTGCTGGCGCGGGTCTCGCGCAGGATCGCCAAGGTCTCCTCCCGGACGCTGTCACGAAGGCGCTGGTCCAGTCCGGAAAACGGCTCGTCCATCAGCAGTACCGCCGGCCGTGGCACGATCGCCCTGGCCAGTGCGACACGTTGCTGCTCGCCGCCGGAAAGCATGTACGGAAAGGCCTTCTCGTATTCGACCAGGCCCACCCGCCGGAGTGCTGCACGCGCCTCGCCCAGTGCGGCGGCCCGGTCGAGGCCACGCAGGCCGAAGGCAACGTTGTCGATGATGCTCAGGTGCGGGAAAAGGGCGAAATCCTGGAACATCAGGCCGACGCCGCGCCGTTCCGGCGGCACGAAGGCGTTGGGCCCGGCGACCTCCTGCCCGTTGAGCAGGACCCTTCCCTTCCAGGGGCGTTCGACACCGGCCGCGATCCTGAGCAGCGTGGTCTTGCCGCAGCCCGACGGACCGAGAAGGCAGACGATCTCACCCGGCGCCAGTTCGAACGAAACGTTCTGGATCGCGGTCGTACGGCCGTACCGGTGGCTCACGCCTTCGAACGAAAGTCGCGCGGCAAACGTCGCCGCCGCGGTGCCCCGCGGCCCCCATCTGCCCTTGGTCTGGTGACCGGCAGGAATTGCGTCAACTATCGCCATCAGCCTCTGCGCGCGTGTTTCGCCAGCCATTTGCTGCACAGTATATCGGCAGGCGAGCGCCGCGGCACAAGGAATGCCGACGTTCAGGGCAGATCGGCGTCCGGCCCTTCCGGTTCGTCATCGTAGAAGAGCGGTTCCGGCTCGTCCTCGAGCGGGTCTTCGTCCTCGGCCAGTTCATCCCGGGCGACGGGTACCGGCACGTCGAAGTCCGGTGGCAGGTTGGCATCGAGGAGCCCGGCCGCCTTGAGATCGGAGAGCCCGGGCAGGTCGCCGATTTCGGCCAGCCCGAAATGCTCGAGGAATGCGTCGGTGGTGCCATAGGTGACCGGACGGCCAGGGGTACGGCGTCTCCCGCGCAGCTTGATCCAGCCAATCTCGAGCAGTGTGTCGAGCGTCCCCCTGGACGTTGTCACGCCGCGGATGTCCTCGATCTCCGATCGCGTCACCGGCTGGTGGTAGGCAATGATGGCGAGCGTCTCGAGGGCGGCGCGCGACAGCCGCTTCTCCTCGACCGCGTCGCGCCGCATCAGGAAGCTCAGGTCCTCGGCCGTCCGGAATGCCCATTTGCCCGCGACGCGCACGAGATTCACGCCCTTGTCGGCGTACTGCGCCTGCAGCTGGCGGATGAGGCCAGGAACGTCAGCGCCCTTGGGCAGACGCTCGGCAAGCGTCGCCTCGTCGAGCGGCTCGGCCGCCGCGAACAGCAGTGCCTCGAGCATGCGCAGGTGATTGTTCGGTTCGATGCGCGGGAACATCATGACATTCGAGCGCGCCGATCCGGCGAGCGAAGCCTCGCCGTACGCAATAGTTCCGTCCTTCACGTGTTCCATCGTCTTTCTCACTGCCTGTTCCCAATCGGGGCGATGGCCGTCGGCCCGTGCCCCGTCCATCGTCACGCGCGGACCCGCCTGCGCATGTAGATGGGAGCGAAGGGCCGTTCCTGCCGCACCTCGACAATGCCTTCGCGAACCATTTCGAGGCTCGCCGTGAAACTGCTGGCGAGCGTCGTCGTGCGGGTTCCCGGTTCGGCGAGGTATTCGGCCAGGTAAACGTCGAGCCGACCCCAGTCGTCCATCCGGCCGAGCAGCCGCTCGAGTCGCTGCCGGGCTTCCTTGATGCTGATTACCGGCAGTCGGGCAAACCGCACGCGTGCCCGTGCCTGGCGTTGCCGCCGTTGGGCGTATGCCTTCAGAAGATCGTAGAGATTGTCGGCATACGCGCTTGTGCGTTCAACCCTTATGCCTTCCGGCTGCCCGCGCGGGAATACGTCGCGGTGGAGCCGGTCGCGTGCCATCAGCCGCGCGGCAGCCTGCCGCATCGCGTCCAGTCGCCGCAGCCTGAATGCAAGCAGTGTCGCGAGCTCCTGCCCGCTCGGCTCGTCGGATGTCTCGGTCACCGGCAGCAACAGCCGCGACTTGAGGTAGGCAAGCCATGCCGCCATGACCAGGTAGTCGGCGGCCAGTTCGATGCGCAGTTCGCGGGCGGCGGTGATGAATGCCAGATACTGCTCGGCGAGCGCCAGGATCGAGATGCGGGCGAGATCCACCTTCTGGTCGCGGGCAAGCGAGAGCAGGAGGTCAAGCGGGCCCTCGAAGCCCTCGACATCGACGATCAGCGCCCCGCCGTCCCGGTCCGCCGCGGCATCCCATTCGCCGAGTTCGGCAGCGGCAAGGGCGTCGGTGTCGCCGTGGTTCGGGTTGATACCCAACGGGATTGCTCCGATCCTGGCCGGACGCGTGCCGGCTTCGAATCACTCTATACCGATTCGGCGAGCAGAGCGTCGAGGCGGCCGCGGGCCTCGTCCACATCGAAGGGCTCGGGCGGACGCAGCCTCGCAAGGGCCGCGTCCACGCGGGCTGCCGATGGTCCAGAAAGAGCCGGCGAGGCGTCTGCCACCTGCTCCATCTCGTCAAGTCGGCCGTTGCAGTGAAGCGCAATGTCGCAGCCGGCCTGCAGGGCCAGCTCGGCCCGCTGCCGGAGGCTGCCGGTCAGCGCCTTCATCGACAGGTCGTCGGTGATCAGGAGTCCCTGGAAGCCGATCTCGCGACGGATGACGTGCTCGATCACATCCTTCGACAGTGTCGCCGGGTGATCGGCATCGTAGGCGCAGTAGACAACGTGGGCCGTCATCGCGATCGGCAGGTCGTGCAGCTCGGCAAATGGCGCGAAGTCATGCCGCTGGAGGTCTTCGCGCGGCGTTTCGAGCCGTGGCAGGGCCTTGTGGCTGTCGACCCTCGCGCGGCCGTGTCCGGGAACGTGCTTGATGATCGGAAGCACGCCACCCTGCAGGAAACCTTCGGCGGCGGCGCGTCCGAGTTCGGCCACCATGCCGGGATCGGTGCCGTAGGCGCGGTCGCCGATCACTTCGCTCGCGTCGGGCTGCGGCAGGTCGAGGCAGGGCGCGCAGTCGACGGTGATGCCGAGCGCGTGCAGGTCGGCGGCGATGAGCCGTGCAGTCGACCGGGCCGCGTCCAGTGCGCGGTCACGATCACGCGGGTACAGGCGTCCGATCCGCTGCGCCGCCGGGTAGCGTGCCCAGACCGGCGGGCACAGCCGCTGCACGCGGCCGCCTTCCTGGTCGATCAGGACCGGTGCGTCGGCGCGGCCGACACAGGCGCGGAAATCGTCGACCAGACGTCTGACCTGGACGTCGTCGCGGCAGTTGCGCTCGAACAGGATGATGCCCCAAGGGTCGGCGTCGCGCAGGAACTCGCGCTCCGCGGTGGTAAGCGCCGTGTCGGCGACGCCACAGACAAACGCGCGCGGCGCCATCAGGCTCTCGCTCGCTTCGGCAGCGACACCATCGCCGCTACTGCTGACGTACCAGGCAGTCGGGCGCCCCGGCGGAGATCAGTGCATCGCAGACGCGCGAGGCCTGGTCGCGTGAACTGATCGGCCCGACGCGCAGCCGATAGAAGGTACCGCGCTCGCCCAGGTTCGCAGGCTGGAAGAAGGCCTGGTAGTTGCCGAGGATGCTGCCGTGGCGGCCCTTGAGCTCTTCGAAGGCGTTGGCGGCTTCTTCCTGGGTGCGATAGGAGCCGAGCTGGGCAAGGTAGGTACCGGCAGGCGGGGCTGCGACCTGTTCCGGTTGCGGGGCCGGCGGCGTCAGCGCCGCCGTCTCGGTCGGCGCGCTCGGGGACGGGCTGCCGATGTTGGTCACCGGCTGTGGCGAGCCGGGCTGCTGTTCGATGGCGTTGAAGTTGGTCGCCCGCGGTGCGGTCTGCTGCGGCACCGTGTCCTGCGGGGCAACGCCCGCCGCATCCGGCGAGGTGGTCGGGCGGGCAGGCTCGCTGCCGACCGATCCCGGCAATGGCGCGATCCGCATCGGCCCCGACGGTACGGCGACGCCGGGTTCCGCCCTGCGGGCGGCCGGTGCCGCGGCCTGGCGGACAGGGACCGCGGGCTTGGCCCGGGGAACCGGCGGCGCTGGCCGAGTCGCGGACGCCGCCGGTGCGGTCTGCGACTGCTGGTCGATACGGGGCCGGGTGTCGTCCGCCGGCGTGGCGGCGGCGACCTGGGTATCCTGCCCGGCATCCGCCGCCGCCCGGGTTTCGGCGGGGGTGCTTCCGGCGGGCACCGGCGGTACGGCGGCGGTAACATCGCCCGCGCCGCCGCCGTCGAACGACTGGAAGCCGGCCGGCGGAATATTTGCGTTGTCGGAGAAGGTATTCGCGGCGGTGCCCTGGGTTCCAGGCTGGATCAGCTGCGACGTTCCGGACGGCGGCGGCGGCACCGGCAGCGGTTCCGGCTCGGTCGCCGTGGCGCCGCCCTCCGCCGGGCTCATGCTGTCGCCGGGCGCGGGCATGCCGGAGCGGGCGCTGCCCGGCTCGGCCGGCAACAGGCTGTCGCCCGGGCCACCGTCATCGATATCGGGGGCGAGTTCGCGGACCGGTTCCTCGCGCGGCACCAGCCGGTCGTCCTCTTCAAGCGTCCCCTCGCCGATGATGCGGTCGTAGATCAGCTTGGTCTTCTGCGGAATCGCCACGCCGCCCGGCTCCTCCGGCGGAACCTTGGTCGGCTCGCGATCCGACTGGATCACCGGGACGCTGCCACTATCGCCGTCGAGACTGCCCTGGCTGTAATAGGCGAACAGCCCGCCGACGATAACAGCGACGCCGACCAGCGCACCAAGCAGCACCAGCGGGCCGCGCCGACGCCTGTCGTCGAGCTCGTCGTAGGAGCGTTCGTACTCCTGGTAGGGATCGTCGAAATCGCCAAGCGCGGCCGGACGTTCGCCCTCGGCGCTGAAGTCCTGCTCGAGATCGTATTCGTTGCCGTACTCGTCATACGTCTCGTCGTAGTAGGGGACCGTATCCTCGCGATAGCGGTCGTAGTCCCGATACGCCGCCTCGGCCTCCGCCGGTTCGGCGGGCGACAGTTCGTGCTCCCGCATCTCCGGCTCGTGATCGTCACGGCCGAGCGCCGCGGCGGCCGCGGGGCCGGCGCCGTCACGCCGGCGGCGCCACCGCTCCGCACGCCGTGCGGCAGGCGGTTGCGGCCGGTCATCCTGCGGATCGGCGCCCGGTCCGGCCCGGCGACCGACGTCCCGGGGCTCGTCAGCCGTATAGACGCCGCCGCGCAGCGTGTCGCGGACGCCTCGGCGATCCTCTTCCCGCGGTTCCCGCGGTTGACGAACTGGTTCCCGGTCCCCTCGGTCGGCAAAGGCGGGGCGTCGCTCCTCATCCCGGTCACGCGCAGGTCGGCCAGCGGGTGCGCCGTCGTCAGGTTCCCGCCGCAGCCGGTCCCTGCCCTGCCTCGCGCTCTCCCACTCGTCCTTCCACGATTCGCGCGATGCCCTCTCTTGCCTCGGAGCCGGTTCGCGCCTGCGCCACCGATCCGGGGCATCGCGATCGGCCCCATCGCCGGCCGGCCATTCGGAGCGGCCGGCGACACGCGGACGGCTTTCGCGGGGCCAGTCCGGCGGCCGCCTGTCGGCGGCAACGGGAGTGCGGCGCTCGCCTGCCAGATCCGGCCGGCGGACAGCCGGCGCCTCCGTATCGCGGTTGCGCCAGCGCGGGAGTGGTTCGGACGAGGCCCCGCGCCGAACATCCCGCTCACGCGCATCCGGCACCGCCGGGGCATCGTCATCGAGGCGGTTCAGCCGCAACCGGGCGCGCCAGCCTGCGTCGCGGGCGCCTGAGCCTGCGTCGCCCGCGCCATCGCCCTGGCCGCCATCGCCCTGGCCGCCATCGCGTTCGCGAACGGCGCGAAGGGGCGGCGCGTGTTCGTCACCACCCGGGCGCGACCAATTGCGTTCGGGGGGCCCAGGCTGGGGAAATCGCGGTGCGGGATCGGGACGCAGATCGTTGCGGGACATACGCTCACCGGGCCTGCCGGTTTCGCGGCGCTCGCCCAGTCGCGGGCGACCGTTCTCGTCGTGACCAACGCCGGGCTCGTCATCAAACGAGCGCCGACCCGTGTCGCCGGTCGGTAGGCGAGGCGGTTCGTTATCCATAGGCGCTGCTATCTCATTTCGTGCACGGGCACCACACCGAGGATGCCCAATCCGTTAGCCAAGACATAACGCACCGCCCGCAACAGAGCGAGCCGTGCGACGGTCGCGTCCATATCCTCAGCATTGATAAAGCGTAAATGAGGCAACTCTTTGCCGCGAGTCCATAGAGCATGAAACGTGCTTGACAACTCGTAAAGGAAAAATGCCAGCCGGTGCGGCTCGTGCGCTTCCGCCGCACCCCGCAACGTCCGGGGATAATCCGCAAGACGCTTGATCAACTGAAGCTCCAGTTCATCCGTCAGCCGCTCCAGTAAACGGGGCTCGACGGCATCTTCATCAAGGATCGATTCCGGCAATGTCTCCTGAGCGTTGCGGATCACCGAACAAATGCGAGCGTGCGCATACTGTACATAGAATACAGGATTTTCTCTCGATTGTTCAGTGACTTTCTTCAGGTCGAAATCGAGCGGCGCATCGTTCTTCCGGAACAACATGATGAAGCGGACCACATCCGGCCCGACTTCATCCACCACCTCGCGCAGCGTCACGAAATCGCCGGCCCTCTTCGACATCCTCACCGGCTCTCCGCCGCGGAACAACCTTACCAACTGGCAGAGTTTCGCGATGACCTGGGCTGAATCGCCGGCAATTGCCTGGCCGATTGCTTCCAGCCGTTTCACGTAGCCGCCGTGATCGGCTCCGAGCACGTAGATCATCTGCTGAAAGCCGCGTCTGAACTTGTGGTGGAAATAGGCGACATCGGCGGCGAAGTAGGTGTATGTCCCGTCCGACTTGATCAGCGGCCGGTCGGTATCGTCGCCGAACGCGGTGGCCCGGAACAGCGTCTGTTCGCGGTCTTCCCAGTCGTCCGGCAACTGGCCCTTCGGCGGCGGCAGCCGACCCTCGTAGACAAGGCCGCGCTCGCGCAGCGCCGCAATCGCCGTGTCGATCTCGCCTCCCTCGCCGTGCAACGAGCGTTCCGACGTGAACACCTCGTGGTGGATGCCGAGCTGGGCGAGATCATCCTTGATCAGGTCGAGCATCGCCTCGACAGCGAAATCGCGCACGATCGGCAGCCACTCCTCTTCCGCCATCTCGCGCAGCGCCGAGCCGTGGCGGCTGGCCAGGTCCCGGCCGACCGGTACCAGATAGTCGCCGGGATAGAGACCGGAGGGAATCTCGCCGATGTCTTCGCCCAGCGCCTCGCGATAGCGCAGGTGCACCGACCGCGCCAGCTGATCGACCTGGCCACCGGCGTCGTTGATGTAGTACTCGCGGGTGACGTCGTAACCGGTAAACTCGAGCAGGTTGGCAAGCGCATCGCCGAACACTGCGCCGCGGCCGTGGCCAATGTGCAGCGGCCCGGTCGGATTGGCCGACACGTATTCGACGTTCACCTTGATCCCGCGGCCGAGGTCGCAGCGGCCGAAGTCCTCCGCCTGCTCGAGGACCGCAGTCACGATCCGCGGCCAGAATTCCGGCTTCAGCCTGAGGTTGATGAAGCCCGGTCCGGCGATCTCGACCTCACTCACCGCGTCATGCCCGGAAATGATCGCCTTCAGCTTCTCGGCGAGCCGCCGCGGCGGAATGCCGGCCGACCGGGCGAGCACCATGGCGGCGTTTGAGGCGATATCGCCGTGGGCGGCATCGCGCGGCGGTTCGACGCTGATCCGGGAGATATCGGTGGCGGCGGGCAGTTCGCCCGCAGCGACGAGCTGGCCGACCGCCTCAGCGATCACTTTGTCGAAGTGCTGGAAGACATCCACGTCTGACTGCCGCTTCTTGCTGGAGGGTTGATCCTGCGGACCTGCACTGCGGATGCCGGTGGCATCTGCCGCGGGATGTTCCGGCTATCCCTGAAATGCGGGCACTAGCGGAATTGCGGTTCGAGGTCAAACAGCCGCTTGTGACAGTCGATGGCATAGCGGTCGGTCATGCCGGCGATGAAATCGGCAATGTGCCGTGCGCGCTGCCCGATGTCCGCCACGTCTTCCGGCGATTGCCACTCCTTCGGCAATGCGCGCTGATCGTGCATGAAGGCCTCGAACAGGTCACGGGTAAGCCGCTTTGCCCGATCCATGACCTCGGCCACCCGAGGGTTACGGTACACGCGCTGCGCCAGGAAGTCCTTCAATGCGGCGTTGTCGACATGCATCTGCCGGGAGAACGTCACCAGCGGCACCTCCAGGGCACGGACATCGTCGACGCTTTGCGGCCGGTGGCGGGCAATCCTGCGCCGGGCTTCGGACAGCACGTCCTCGACCATTGCCGAGGTGACGCGCCGCACCGTCTCGTGCACCAGCCTGGTCCGGTCCAGATCCGGATAAAGCTCGAGCACCTGCCTCAGAGCGGTGCCGGCAAGCGGCACATCGCCGAGATCGATGATGTCGAACAGCTGCGCCCGCAACCCGTCGTCTATGTCGTGCGAGTTGTAGGCAATGTCGTCGGAAATCGCCGCAACCTGCGCCTCGGCCGAGGGCTGGGTATCGAGTGCTATGCCGTAGATCCCGGCCGTGTCCACGACGACACCCGGAAACTCCGCGTCCTGCGGAAAGGCGCCGGACCGTCCGGTCAGCGGACCGTTATGCTTGATCAGCCCCTCGATCGTCTCGAACGAGGGATTGAGACCGTCGAACATGGCATAGCGCCGTTCCAGCCGGGTGACGATGCGGATCGTCTGGGCATTGTGGTCGAAGCCGCCGTACCGCCGCATGCACTGATCGAGTGCCTCCTCGCCGGCGTGGCCGAAGGCTGTGTGCCCAAGGTCGTGCGCAAGTGCCAGCGCTTCCGTCAGGTCCTCGTCGAGGCCGAGATTGCGGGCGATGGTGCGGGCAATCTGGGCCACCTCGAGGCTGTGTGTCAGCCGGGTGCGGTAGTGATCGCCTTCATGGTAGACGAACACCTGGGTCTTGTGCTTGAGGCGGCGAAACGCCGTCGAATGGATGACCCGGTCACGATCGCGCTGGAACAGGTTTCGACCGACCGCATCAGGTTCCTCGTGAAGGCGGCCCGGGGAGTTGGCCGGATCACAGGCGAAGGCAGCGCGCAAGCCGCTGCCGGCGCAATGCTGCGATCGATGATCGGGCTGGTTCACGTCGCTTCTCCCCCCGGCAGCGATTGACAGGCCGCCCCTGCCGCATACATTCACAGTCCTGCGAGGATGAAACTCACCTTGGTCCGACGGGATATAGCATGACGGCACAGATCACGGTCAGCAATCGCGCCGCGCAAAGAATCTGTGAGATCGTCAGCGGCGAAGCGGAGCGCAGGCTCCTGCGCGTGAGCGTGCTCGGCGGCGGTTGCTCGGGATTCCAGTACGAGTTCGAGCTTGTGGACGCTGCCGGCGAGGACGACCTGATCATCGAAAAGGATGGTGCCACGGTTCTGATCGACCCGATTTCGGTCATGTACCTGGACGGGTCGGAGATCGATTTCGTGGACGATCTCATCGGCGCATCGTTCCGGATCAACAATCCCAACGCGACCGCCTCGTGCGGCTGCGGCTCCTCGTTCTCGATCTGAGAAACGGACCCGCAGTGAAGATCGCCACCTGGAACGTCAACTCGATCAGGGCGCGGCTCGACACCGTCACGCGCTGGATCGGCGAAGCACAGCCCGACATCGCCTGCCTGCAGGAGATCAAGACGACCGACGAGGGCTTTCCCGCGAAAGTCTTCCAGGATCTTGGCTACAATGTCGCCGTCCACGGCCAGAAGAGCTACAACGGCGTTGCCATCCTGTCGAAGTTGCCGTTCGACGAAGTCCGGCCCGGACTGCCGGGTGACGATGACGACAACCAGGCCCGGTACCTTGAGGCAGTGGTATCGACGGGCGGCCGCGCGGTGCGGGTGGCATCCATCTACGCACCCAACGGCAACCCGATCGGTTCGGAGAAATTCTCCTACAAGCTGGCGTGGCTGGAGCGGCTGAAGAAGCACGCCTGCGACCTGTTCAGGCTCGAAGAGCCCGTCGTACTGGCCGGCGACTACAACGTGATCCCGACCGACGTCGACGTCCGCAACCCCGCCGGCTGGCTGAACGACGCACTGTTTCAACCGGAGAGCCGGGCCCGCTTCCGTGAACTCGTGTACAGCGGCCTGACGGATGCCTTTCGCGCCTGCTCAGGCGATCCGGGGCATTATACGTTCTGGGATTACCAGGCCGGTTCGTGGCAAAAGAACAACGGGATCAGGATCGATCACCTGCTGTTGACGCCGCAGGCGGCAGACATCCTCGCCGCCTGCAGGATAGAGCGCGATGTCCGCGGCTGGGACCGGCCCTCGGACCATGTGCCGGTCTGGGCCGAGCTTGCGGTCTGACCACCCAAACGGTGCAGCCGCTACTGCTTTCTGTGCGTGCGTGACGGGTACTGCTGGATCCACTGCTCGGCAAGCTTCAGCGCCTCGGCCCGGTCCTTCTCTTCCAGTTGAGCGGACAGCGTCTCGTATCGTTCGAAGATCTCCGGAGAGGCTTCGCGGTCGCCGTGCATCTGGGCAAGGTGGTACCACATCAGCCCCTTGACGCGATCCTGCCTGACGAATTCGCCGTCCCAGTAGAGGTCACCCAGCGTGGCCAGTGCCGGAGCATGATGCTTCCGTGAACTGAGGATGAGCCATTTCAGGCCAAGCGTCGGATTGGCTTCGACCCCGGTGCCGGTAATGTACATCAGGCCCAGCTTGTGCTGCGCCGCAGCATGACCGTAGGTGGCCGTGATCTGGTACAGGCGGAAGGCCCGCGCAGGACGCGGATCGATGCCGGCGGCCTCGTCGCCGTCGATGTAGTATCCGGCGACGCGGACCAGCGCGTCGATGGTCACTCCGAGCCGGGCGGCATCCTGCTCGCCGACGTCGAAATGACTGCCGGCAAGTTCGTAGTAGTGGAGCGCGGCCTTGACGTCGGGGTCCACCCCCTGGCCGAGCCTGTACATATTGCCCAGCCGCCACTGGGCGAGGACGTCGCCTTCCTCCGCCGCCTTTTCCCACACCTGGCGGGCGGTCGCGTAGTCGCCCTGCAGGTAGGCGTCGTGTGCGCGCCTGGCATCGTCGGCCGACAGTTCCTTCCGCGCGACGAGATTGCTCGGCGACGGCTGCGGCACGGCCGGCGAGAAGGAATAGAAGCCGGTCCTAAGATCGTTGGTCTGAGCGCCGGCGCTGTCGGCGGCACCGACAATGATGCCGCCGGCCAGCAGTCCGATGCTCAGGACAGATGCGAAATTGACAAACTCATATGTCCGCATAGCTGATGACTTCTGCAGCCCCTCCTGGGTGCGTGACAGCGCCATACCGCGCCTCGCCCACCAACTGGGCGTACTTCCACAGGGTGCCGCTCTGATAATCCGTCCTGCGCGGCACCCATGCCTCGCGGCGGGCAGCGAGCGTCTCGTCGCTGACCTCCACCTCGAGCGTACCGGCGGCGGCATCGATCGAGATGATGTCGCCGTCCTCCAGCAGCCCGATCGGGCCGCCCGATGCAGCTTCCGGGCCAACATGGCCGATGCAGAAGCCGCGCGTGGCGCCAGAGAAGCGCCCGTCCGTGATGAGCGCCACCTTGTCGCCCATCCCCTGTCCATAAAGGGCGGCCGTGGTGGCGAGCATCTCGCGCATCCCCGGACCGCCCTTTGGCCCCTCATATCGGATCACCAGTACGTCGCCCTCCTTGTACTGGCGCTTGGACACGGCCTCGAAGCACGCTTCCTCGGAGTCGAAGCAGCGCGCCGGGCCGCGGAACTGCAGGTTCTTCATCCCGGCAACCTTCACGATCGCACCGTCGGGGGCGAGGTTGCCCTTCAGTCCGACGACGCCGCCGGTCTTCGTGATCGGGTCGTTGGCGGGTCGCACCACGTCCTGGTCAGGGTTCCATTTCACGCTCGCCAGGTTCTCTGCGATCGTGCGCCCGGTCACCGTCAGGCAATCGCCGTGCAGGAAGCCGTGTTCGAGCAGCGTCTTCATCAGGAGCGGAATCCCGCCGGCTTCGAACATGTCCTTGGCGACGTACCGGCCGCCCGGCTTCAGGTCCGCGATGTAAGGGGTGCGCTTGAAGATCTCGGCGACCTCGAACAGGTCGAACTCGATGCCGCACTCGTGCGCGATGGCCGGCAGGTGCAGGGCGGCGTTGGTCGAACCACCGGATGCGGCGACGACCGTGGCCGCGTTCTCCAGAGCCTTCCGGGTCACGATGTCACGCGGGCGGATGTTACGGGCAATCAGCTCCATCACCTGCTCGCCTGCCGCCTCGCAGAACCGGTCGCGTATCTCGTAGGGCGCGGGGGCGCCGGCCGAGTAAGGCAGCGCAAGCCCGATCGCCTCCGACACGGTCGCCATTGTGTTGGCGGTGAACTGCGCGCCGCAGGCGCCGGCGGACGGACAGGCGACCATCTCCAGCTCGTCCAGGTCCTCCGACGACATGGCGCCGACGGAATGGCGGCCGACGGCCTCGAACAGGTCCTGTACGGTGACCTGCTGGCCGCGGAACGTGCCAGGAAGGATCGATCCGCCGTAGATGAAGATAGATGGCACGTTGAGCCGGCACATGGCCATCATCATTCCCGGCAGTGACTTGTCGCAGCCGGCAAGCCCCACCAGCGCATCGTAACAGTGCCCGCGCATGGTCAGTTCGACCGAATCTGCGATCACCTCGCGTGACGCCAGCGAGGACTTCATCCCCTGGTGCCCCATCGCGATGCCATCGGTCACCGTGATGGTACAGAACTCGCGCGGCGTGCCGTTGGCCGCCGCCACGCCGTGCTTGACGGCCTGCGCCTGGCGCATCAGCGCGATGTTGCACGGGGCGGCCTCGTTCCAGCACGTGGCCACGCCGACGAACGGCTGATGAATCTGGCCACGGGTCAGCCCCATGGCATAGTAGTAGGAGCGGTGTGGTGCGCGCTGCGGCCCCTCGGTGACGTGCCGGCTTGGCAGCTTCGACTTGTCGATTACACGTGCATCCATGGCCAGATCATAACCTCTGCTGTTGCCTCTGTGACTCACGGCGCGGGCGGTTCGGCCACATGGGTTTGTTCACTCCCCAGCCACGCGCGGCAACGCCCCAAACAAGGGCCGCGACACGCCCATACATTTTCCTAAACCCTTGTTTCAGCGGGAATATTGCCGCCGATCCACGTTCACGCCCTGCCCACGCCCCGACGCTAGGGCCGGTTTGGGGCAAGAAAGTGATCAGTCGTCTGTTGGTGTGGCGGTGGCGGAATTATTAATGGTTTGTGATAATTTCGCCACGGCTCGTGCGCCGTTGAACGGCTGCTCCCCCCTCTCCTCGTTGCCTCCTAGGCCGCTCCCTTCAGTCTCTCGATGGCCGCTTCGAGGCGGGCGCGGGTCGCCTGCGCCTCCGCCTTGCGTTCGCGCTGAGCTTCGACCACGTGCTCGGGGGCACGGGCAATGAAATTCTGATTGGCCAGCTTCGCTTCCAGTGCGGCAATTTCGCTTGCCGTCTTTTCGAGCTCGCGGGCAAGCCGGACACGTTCCGCCTCGAGATCGACGACCTCGGCGATCGGCAGCGAAACCGTGGCCTCGCAGAGCACGATCTGCACCGAACCCGGCGGCACGCTATCGGCGAACCTGATCTCGCTCAGCCGCGCCAGCCGCGTGATCTCGCTTCGCCAGTCCTCCGCACGCCTGCGGGTTTCCGCACCGGCTCCGACGATGACACAGGGCAATTGCGCGCCGGCGGGAACATTCATCTCCGCCCGCACCGACCGGATATCCGACACCAGCCTGATCAGCCAGCCGATCTCGGCATCGGCGGCTTCGTCGGCGTGCCCGCTCTCACCGGGCCATGGCGCAAGGATGAGCGGTGACGGACGTTCCACACCCGCCGTCTCCGCCAGGCGCACCCAGAGTTCCTCGGTGATGAACGGCATGAACGGGTGGAGCAGCGCGAGGATGCGATCGAGTGTCCAGGCCGCCGCGGCGCGCGTTTCCGCCGCCACAGCCTCGTCGTCGCCCGTCAGGGCAGGCTTGATGAGTTCCAGATACCAGTCGCAGAAGACGTGCCAGACGAAATGGTAGATGGCCGCGGCGGCCTCGTTGTACTTGTGCGTCTCGATCGCGCGGGTGACCTCGCTCGCGGTCCGGTCCGTCTCGCCGACAATCCACCGGTTGAGCGTCGATTTCGCCTCGCCGGGCGTGAACCGGCGCCCCGGCAGGCAGTCGTTCATCTCGCAGAAACGCGCGGCATTCCACAGCTTGGTCGCGAAGTTGCGATAACCCTCGATACGCGCCTTGGACGGCTTGACGTCGCGGCCGGCGGTGGCGAGCGCCGCCATGGTGAACCGCAGGGCGTCGGCGCCGTACTCCTCGATGAGGTCCAGGGGATCGATCACGTTCCCCTTGGACTTCGACATCTTCTGTCCCTTCTCGTCGCGCACGATGCCGTGGATGTAGACGGTCGGGAACGGGGCCGGCCCCATGAAGTGCTTGCCCATCATCAT
>CAZSNL010000014.1:17335-38054 GCA_964608275.1 uncultured Hyphomicrobiales bacterium
AGATGATGTCGAAGCCGGTCACCAGGACACTGTTGGGGTAGTAGCGCCGCAGTTCCGGCGTATCGTCGGGCCAGCCGAGCGTCGAGAACGGCCACAACGCCGACGAGAACCACGTATCCAGAACGTCCTCGTCGCGGGTGAGCGAAACCCGTGCTCCATAGTGGCGTTGCGCCGCCGCGAGCGCGAGGTTCTCCGTCTCCTCGACGAAGATTTCACCGTCCGGCCCATACCAGGCGGGAATCTGGTGGCCCCACCAGAGCTGCCGCGAGATGCACCAGGGCTGGATGTTGCGCATCCATTCGAAGTAGGTCTTCTCCCAATTTGCGGGAACGAAGACGGTCTCGCCGCTTTCCACGGCCTCGATCGCCGGCCCGGCCAGGGTTTTTGCATCCACGTACCACTGGTCGGTGAGCCACGGTTCGATGACCACGTTCGAGCGGTCGCCGTACGGCAGGGCGTGGCGGTGATCCTCGATCTTCTCCACCAGTCCCTGCGCCTCGAGGTCGGCGACGATCCGCTTGCGGGCCTCGAAGCGCTCTAGGCCCCGGTAGGCGTCCGGCGCGGCATCGTTGATCCTCGCATGGGCGTCAAAGATGTTGATGAGCTCAAGGCCATGGCGCCGGCCCACCTCGAAGTCGTTGAAGTCGTGTGCCGGCGTGATCTTGACGGCGCCGGAGCCCTGTTCCGGATCGGCATGCTCGTCGGCGACGACCGGCAGCCGCCGGCCGACGAGCGGAAGGATGGCATGCCGGCCGATGAGGTCGCGGTAGCGTTCGTCCTCGGGATGAACCGCCACCCCGGTATCGCCGAGCATCGTTTCGGGGCGGGTCGTCGCCACCACGATGTAGCGCCCTTCTTCGCCCTCGATCGGGTACCGCAGGTGCCACAGCTTGCCGGCGGTCTCCACCTGCTGGACCTCGAGGTCGGAGATTGCCGTCTGCAGCTTCGGATCCCAATTAACCAGCCGCTTGTCCTTGTAGATGAGCCCCTGCTTGTAGAGCTCGACGAACACCTTGACGACGGCGCGGGACAGTCCCTCGTCCATGGTGAAGCGCTCGCGGCTCCAGTCGCACGAGGCGCCGAGGCGCTTCAGCTGGTTGAGGATCATGCCGCCGGAAGTCGACTTCCACTCCCAGACCCGCCTGACGAAGGCCTCCCGTCCCATCGAGCGGCGATCGGGCTCCTGGTTCTCCATGAGCTGGCGCTCGACGACCATCTGCGTGGCGATGCCGGCGTGGTCCATGCCTGGCTGCCACAACACGTCCTTGCCGCGCATCCGCTCGAACCGGACCAGGATGTCCTGGATCGTGTTGTTGAGGGCGTGGCCCATGTGCAGCGAGCCGGTGACGTTCGGCGGCGGGATGACGACGGCAAACGGTTGCGCATCCGGTCGCTGGCCACAGCGAAAGGCGCCACTACGCTCCCACGTCTCGTAGACCCGCTGCTCGATGTCCTGCGGCCGATAGGTCTTGTCCAGCATCGTCCCGTCCGAGTTCCGACGTCCGCCTGTTAGCAGACAGGTATAAACATCAGGAAAACGGGAGTTTCAACCTGCAGCCGTGCAACGGGTGCAGGGCAGCGGCCGCGCGGGTCGTCGGCAGGCGGCGGGCACGTCAGCGAAAGCGGCGGCGGGTGACGCGCTCGATCTCCTCGCGAACGATCTGCTCGACGAGGTCGGGGAGGTTCCGGTCGAGCCAGTCCTTCATCATCGGCCGCAGCATGTCCTCGACCAGTTCCTCGAGGGTTCGCGACGGACCGGACCGGGTGATGAGGGTGGCGGCAAGGCGGCTGAAGGCATCGCTCACCGCCTGGTTGGCCGTGTCGGACAGCAGGGTCTCCATCTCGCTGTCGGACATGTCGCCAGCTGCCGAAGGCCGCTGGATCCGCTCGTCGTCGACGTCGACGATCTCGATGTCGCCGGGATCGGCCGGTTCGAACGCCGGTTCCGTATCCGGCTCCTGCGCTGTTTCGCCGCTCGTCGCCGTCTCCGCGGGCGCCGGCGACGGCTCGGATACCGGGTCCGCCGCCGCCGTTTCCTCCGGCGCGACGTCGGTCAGCTCGAAGATCTCGTCGTCCCTGTCCTCTGCAAGTCGCAGCGTTGCCGGGGCGGTCGCGGGCCGGATGTCGGACGACGTTCCGGTCTCGCGGGCATCCGGCGCCGCAGCCGCGGCAGCATCGTCGTCGGAGATGATCCGGCGGATGGAGGCCAATATCTCCTCCATGGTCGGTTCGGACGCATGCCCTGCCCTGCTCATCGCAAGCCCGCGGTTGTTTTGAAGTCCGGTGCCATAATGAGGAGTCGGCCGAGTCCCCGGTCAAGTCATGCGTCGGTGGTTTCCACAGCCCTGCCGAAGCGGAGCCCGTTCGGTAACCTGACCGACTGTATCTGATTCGCCGGGCGGGTGCCCGCTATTCCGGCCGGTCGGGGCCGAGGCCGAACCACTTCCAGCGCACCTCCTCAAGGTGCAGTTCCGGATCGTAGATCGGGACCGCGAGACCGAGCTGGCGGGCGGTGAGGCGTCCAACCGAGGCGATCTGGCGATAGCTGGCGACAACCTCGTCGCGCTGCGAGCGCACCAGCGCCACCCGCGACTCGATCAGGTCGCGGCTGGTCAGCAGCACGTCGAGCACGGTGCGGGTGCCGACGAGCGCCTCCTGCTGGATACCCTCGAAGGCGAGCTGGTTGGCCTCGACCTGGACGCGGTCGGACGCGATCTGCTCGCGCGCCGCGATCAGCAGGTTCCATGCTGTCACCACCTCCTCGCGCACGCTGCGCTGCGCCTCGAGGATCTCTATGCGGCGCTGGTTGTGCACCTGCTTGGCCTCGCGGACGCGGGAATACTCGGCGCCGCCCTGGTAGATGGGAACGTTCACGCGACCAAGAATGGTCGCCTCCTCCGTCTCGTCGAACGCGTTCAACTTGTCGCGCAGGAACTGGTAGCGCGCCTCGAACTCGATCTGCGGCAGGAGCTCGCCCTTGGCGACGTCGATGGCGTAGTCGGTGGCCTCGGCAGTGAAGACCGCGGCAAGCACCACCGGGTGATGGGACTCACCAAGGGCTATGGCCTCTTCCAGGGTGGCCGGCAGGAGGTGGACCAGCGGCCGTGGCATCTGCAGGGTGCCCGGGGACCGGCCGATCACCTGCCGGTAGTCGGCGCGGCTGGTGGCAAGGCTGGCGCGCGCTGCCGCCAGCGCCGACTGCGACTGGCTGAGGCGGGCGCGCGACTGGGCAACGTCGGTCCGCGTCACCTCTCCGACGCGGAACCGCGCCTCGGTGCCGCGCAGGAGTTCCTCCAGCGCCCGCACGTCCTCCTCGCGAAGGGTGACGATCGCCTGGTCGCGGACCACGTTCATGTACGCGGTGATGGCGTCGAACAGCACGCCCTGTTCGGTATTCAGCAGGATCTGCTGGCCGGCGCGCACCGTGGCCAGCGCCTGCTTGGTGCTGTTGACGGTTCGAAACCCGCGGAAGATGGGCTGGTTGAAGGTCACCGCGCCGGCAAACGGGTAGGAACTTCCGCCGCCGCCGCGCGGCTTCGTTTCCAGGTTCCGGTAGCCGCCTTCGGCCACGCCGCCGAGGTTGGGCCGCCAGCCGGAAACCGCCTGCGACACCTGCTCGTCGGTAGCCCGCTGCCGCGCCCGCTCCGCCTCCAGCGTCGGATTGCTGAGATAGGCCGCGGCGAGCGCCTCGTCGATGGTCTCCGCCGCGACGGCCGCGCCGGGGCCGCTCCCCCAGATCGCGACCAGGCACACAAGAGCAATCTGCCGGAAGTACCCCACGCAATACTTCATGATCGTCCGGCCCTTCTCCCGAAACTCGATCGGGACCCACACACCTGCCCGGGCGGGGCAACACGAACCGTGGCGGTACGCCAAACCCGCAGTGCCGTCCGCCAGCGCTGGTCGCGTCAGTCCCTGAGGGCAAAGCCTCCCGCTTTCCGGCAGACTTTAATGGACGGAGAACGCCGTTGTCATCCGGTTTCCGGATTGCGGCGGCAATCAGAACACGAACTGTGGCTTCTTGACGACAAAATCGGGCAACGGCGCGATGGCGGCATCGAAGTCATCTCGCCAGGAAATCGTCTCTCCAACCCTGAGATAAACCCTGGCACGCCCGAGCGGCGGCGCACCGATAACCGCGACCAGCCGCCCGCCGTCGGCGAGCTGGTCGAGAAGTCGCTGCGGCACCTCCGGTACCGATCCCTCGAGCATGATCACGTCGTAGGGGGCTTCCTGTGGATAGCCTTCCGACAGGACGCCCTGAACGACGGCGACGTTGGTCACCTGCTGCTCCTTGAGCGTCGCCGACGCAGCGTGCGCGAGGTCGTCGTCGCGCTCGACGGCGACGACGGAGGCCGCCATCGTTGCCAGCACGGCGGCGGAATAGCCGGTGCCGCTGCCGATATCGAGGACCAGGTCGCGCGGCGTGACCTCGGCAAGCTGCAACAGCTTCGCGAACACCCGCGGTTCCATCAGGTAGCGCGCCGGTGTGTCCCCGGTTGCATCCTTGATCGGCGTACACTCGTCCATATATGCAAGGTGCCGGCGTTCGGGCGGCAGATAGAGTTCCCTCGGCACCTGTGACATGGCAGCGATCACCGCCCGATCGGTTACCCCGTTGGGGCGGATCTGCGAGTCGATCATGTTGGCGCGCGCTATTGCGTAATCCATTGTCCGGCACTGCTCCCGTACCGCTGCTTGCAGGCCCGCAACGCATATCGGATCGTGACGCGGTCGCCAAGCCTTGCCGCATTGTCCCGATGGATATACCTGCATGGCCGCAGATTTGAGAGCCCCGCAAACGGTCTCAGCTTGACCGCCCTTGAAGACTCTCCTAGATCAACGACTCCCGGCGGGTGAGGCCACGTGGCGGAGTGGTGACGCAGCGGACTGCAAATCCGTATACCCCGGTTCGATTCCGGGCGTGGCCTCCATCTCTATACCAGATTAATCGCCAAATTGCCGTACACGGGCGCACCAGAAGCGCCCGATCGGGTACGCATTGCATCGCGGCGACATCATTTCGATCACGTCGGGAGGATGTGCTGCGGGCATGACCCTGAATACGACAGCGGCCGGTCCAGAATACCTGGATCAGATCTGTACGCGGCCGGTGTATCAGGCCGACGTACGCTGGCCCACCGGGTCAGACACGGCCGACGAGGATTGTCGGCCGTGTCCGCTGCGCCCTGTCCCAGCCCCGGTTTCAACGGGCGCAGTCATTGCTGACGCGCCAAGGCGGAGGCGGCCGCTGAAGCAGAACGCACCGGGGTGGCCATGGCGCTCGATATCAGGAACCACGATAGCAGCAGCTGGCGACATCTCGTTGCGGCAGCGCAAAGAACCGCGCCGCGGGGTCTGGCAAAATCCGGATGTCTCGCATCTGTCGAGTCGGCGGGATGCGACGGCGGATTGCTAGTCAGTCGAGTTGGCCGTATATGGCGGACTTGATCGTTCGTGCGGCAGGTTCGGGCGCGTTCCCGCTGCCGCCACCACGTGGCAACCGAAATCGGACCAGTGACGAGGATGACAAGGTGACGTTGGCGCGCATCTACAAGCCGGCAAGGACGGCGATGCAGTCGGGCAAGGCCCGCACCCGCGAATGGGTCCTCGAATTCGTTTCCGACGTGCCGCGCGAGGTGGAGCCGCTGATGGGCTGGACCAGTTCCGCCGACACCCGCCAGCAGATCCGGCTCAGGTTCCCCACCAAGGAGGAGGCTGTTGCCTACGCCGAGCGCAATGGCATCGAGTATCGCCTCATCGAGCCCAAGACGCCGAAACGCCGGCCCAAGTCATACGCAGAGAATTTCCGCTGGGGACGCGTGGGTCAGTGGACCCACTGACCCCGCCCGGTCGCAACACTTCGCTTCCCTGCGGATCCGGCGCGCGGCCCCCTTCGAACCGTCGCCATTGACCCTTCCGTTGCGTGCTCGTGCCGGCGCAATCGGGACTGCGGCGGGAACTAATCGCCTTCCATCGTGGTTGACTGCGCGGCCCGAACTTGCGGCCGATCGTTATGCGCAAAGGGGACCACATGGCACGCAACAAGGACGAGATCCGCGCTGGTCGGGATGCTTCCGGCAGCCAGAGAAACATGGCCATCTGGATCGGCCTCGCTGTCGTGGTCGTGCTCGGACTGGCGGCGCTCCTGATGAGCGGCGACACCGGAACCGAGCAGACCGCCCTGCCGAACGGCGAACAGACCACGACAACGGATGACACCGCCGCTACAGGCACGACGTCCGGTGATGACACGGCTGCCACCGGCACGGCAGGCGGCGACACGTCTGCCACCGGTACGACGGGCGGGGAATCGGCGGCCGACACGGATACGGCCACCCCCGGCGACCAGGCCCGGACGAGCACCGACTGACCAAGGTCGCATCCGTTCGCCTCGAACCGGATGCGCTACCGGCGGGTCCCCGTGTGGCGCGAGCTTCAACGCCGCCCGGGGTGCCGGCGTGCGCAATCGCGTCAACGGAGGATGGGATGGGATGGAGAAGCAAGATCTGCCGCATTGCCGGCGCCGCGACGCTGATCGCGTACAGTGCGACCGCGGGCATGGCACAGGACGCGCTGCCTGATCCGGCGCCACAACAGAAACTGTCGGAAAGCATCCTCGAGCGCAGCCTGAGCGCCGCCGCGATCATCGAAACGGCCGACGTTCGCGACGCAGACGACGATGCGGTCGGGAAGGTAGAGGATTTCATCGTCGGCCCTGACGGCCGGATAGAGAGCATGATAATCGCAACCGACGAGTTGCTCGGCCTCGGCGAAAGCTACTTCACCTATCCGCTGAAGGACGCCGACATCAACGACTACCGGGAGATCCGCATCAAGGCAGACGCGGACGAGATCGAACGGCTCCAGAAAGCGGAGCCGGTGCCGGAACCGGCCGGCAACGACAGCTGGCGGCTCAGCGAGCTCATCGGCGACATCGCCAGAACCCGCGACAACAAGGAATACGGGCGTTTGTCCGACGTCCTGTTTTCGCCGGAGGGGGAGATCACGGCGGTCGTCATCATGCCGGAGTCGGAAACGGTCCGGACCCGCGGATACGCAATTCCGTATTTCGGTGCGTCGGAAGGATTTGACCCGCTGGCGGAGTACTACGCCATTCCGCACGAGCTCGAGGAGCTGAGCCGACTGGGCATCGAATTGCCGGAGACGGTGGGGCGGGCAGTCTCCGACCACGGTGCAGGTAACGAAACGGGACAGCCGGCATCCATGGAAGCGGATGCGGCAGGTCAGGCGCAGGGGGGATTGTCCCCTGGCCAGGAAGAAGAGATCACCACGGCCGACCGGCCGCAGGACTAGCCGCAGCGACCGGCATCGTCAGGTTGCCCCCGACCGTGCCAGCGGCGCCACACGATCATCACCACCCATGCCGGTGATGAAGACGGGCGCCTCGCGTACGGCTTCAATCGGCGCCTGTAGCTGATGGGGTTGATGACGGAGGGGATCGGCCGCATGCCGATCCCCGAACGAGCCGGGCGGCCTACGCCGCCTTGACCTCGATGCGCTTGCGGCTGTGCTTTGCCTCTTCCGGCTTCTTGAACGTCACCTTGAGTACCCCCTTGTCGAAGGTAGCCTCCACCTTGTCCGGGTCAACTTCACCCGGCAGGCGTATCGAACGCCGGAACGAACCGAAGCGGCGTTCGACCAGATGATGGTCGGCCTTCTTCTCCTCGATTTCCGACTTCTTCTCGCCCCTGATCGTCAGCATGTCGCCGTCGATCGACACCTCGATGTCCTTCTGGTCGACGCCCGGCAGTTCCGCCGCGATCTCGATCCTGTCGTCCACTTCCGTGATGTCCACGCGGGGAACCAGGACGCCGTCGCCTGCGCGCCCCAGGAAACGTCCGGGGGCTAAGAAGTCATCGAACATGCGATCAATTTCCTGGTGCAGACGCCCCACCGGGTCGGTACGCCGCTCGTCACCCCAGAGTGTTGGAAGCCACTGCATCATTGTCATGGTCATCATCCTCCAGTCCAGATGAGATGCCCCTTCAACTTGGTAGCGGATTGAATGTTCCGGCTCCCGGCGGAGGCGACGAGAGCCGCAATGTCGCACTCCGTCTGCAGCCGGAACGGCCCGGTCCTTCGTTCTGTTCGGCCGGGCGAAATGCCTTACCCGCCAACGAAATCGCCACCGTTCGGGTGCAGGGTCTGGCCGGTGAAGTAGGCACCGTCGGCGCAGGCAAGGAACAGGTAGGCCGGCGCAACCTCGTTCGGCTGCCCGGCACGGCCGAGCGGCGTGTCCTGGCCGAACGTGGCCACCTTGTCGGCCGGGAAACTTGCCGGGATGAGCGGCGTCCAGATCGGACCCGGTGCCACCGCGTTGACGCGGATCCCGCGGTCGGCGAGACGAACCGCGAGCGATCGCGTCAGCGTCACGATGGCCCCCTTGGTCGCCGAATAGTCGAGCAGTTGCGGATGACCGTGATAGGCCGTGACCGAGGCCGTGTTCACGATCGACGCGCCATCGCCGAGATGGTCGAGGGCCGCCTGCACCATGAAGAAGTAGCCGAAGATGTTGGTGCGGAACGTGCGGACCAGCTCCTCCTCGTCGATTTCTGGGATGTCGGGCCGCACGTGCTGCTCGGCCGCGTTGTTGACCAGGATGTCGAGCCGGCCGAACCGTTCCAGCGTCCGGTCGACCACGTCGGCGCAGAACGCCTTGTCGCCGACGTCGCCGCGGCACAGCAGGCCCTCGCCGCCCTCCCGCTCGACGAGATCGAGCGTTTCCCCGGCGTCGTCATCCTCGTCCAGATAGGCAATGCAGACCGACGCCCCCTCGCGTGCGAACAGGAGCGCCACGGCACGGCCGATACCGGAATCGCCCCCGGTGACGATCGCCACCTTCCCGTCGAGCCGGCCGCTGCCCGGATACCGCGGACGATAGTCCGGCTCGGGAATCATCGCGTCCGATCGTCCCGGCTGGCGATCCTGGTGCTGTGGTGGCCGTGCGGCATGGTCGTTCATGAGGATAATCCCAAAAACTAAGGCGCTTCGCGAACAACGCCACCCTGCCCGGCCGGTTCCGGGGCGGCGCAAGCCCTCGCAATCATGCCTGCTTCAGACGAGGCTCTCGACCAGAGGATACTGCTGCGGCAATGCCCGCACGCCCTCGATAATGAGCGCCCGCATCGCCTCGGCCGCACTGGACAGCGACCGTCCCTTGCGGGTCACGAGAAACATCTCGCGCATCACGGCCGGGCGGTGGAGCGGACGGAACTCGAGGTCCCGGTTGTCGCGGTCGGGCGCCACCAGTGCCGGTACCGCGGTGACGCCGAGACCGGCACCGAGCGCGGCCTGCAGCATGGTGTTGCCCGATACCTCGAAACGCCGCCCCGCGGCACTGCACTCGCCGACGTAGGCACGGAAGATCGGCCACAATCCGGTGTCGCGGCTGAGGTACAGGAAATCATGCTGCGTGAGGTCCCGCCATGTGAGTGGCCGGTTCAGCTTCATCAACGGGTGTTCCCGGCGCGCCACCACGCCCATCCGGTCGCGGAACAACAGCTCGGTCGTGAACTCCGCGGTGTCGATCTCGCCGCAGGCAAAGCCGAAGTCGACCTCGTGGCTGCGCACGGCGCGACAGACGCTGCTCGAATTGCCGTCGCGCAGGTGCACGCGGATGCCGGGATACGCCCTGGTGAAGCTCGCGACGAGATCGGGCAGCAGCCGGGACGCCACCGAATAGACCGCCGCAACGCCGATGCGACCGCGACGCCGTTCGGCCACCGCGCGCAGATCCTCAATCGCGAGGTCGAGGTCGGCCAGCAGACGCTCTGCGGTGGGCAGAAATTCCCGTCCATCGGTGGTAAGCGTGACCCGGCGGGTCGTCCGGTCGAAGAGGGTGATTCCGATCTCTTCCTCGAGCTGGCGGATGGTCATCGTCAGTGCCGGCTGGGAAAGGCCGATACGTTCCGCCGCCCGGGTGAAGCTGCCAAGCCGCGCCACCGCTACGAATGCGCGGATCTGCTTGAGGGAGACGCCGGCATAGTTGGCATTCTGCATGGCTTATCAATAGATCGAATAATCTGATTTCTCAATCCTGGCCCCTCCTGTATTCGGTGACCCATGACCGGAACCGTGAACGCCGGCACCGCCGGGCGCAGTGCCGCACTGTTGTTTGCCAGCCTTGCACTCGGGTTCGTCGTCACCCGCGTCTACGCCAGCCTGCTCGCAGTGCTGGCGGGCCCGATCTCGGCCGAACTCGATCTGTCACCGGCCGAACTCGGCAGCGTGGCCAGTGCTTTTCCGCTGGTGCTGGCAGTCGTACAGCCGGTGAACGGCGTCCTCCTCGACCGTTACGGACCGGCACGGATCGTGCCGCCGCTGCTCATGCTCGCGATTGCCGGCACGGCCGTGTTCGCTTTCGCCCAATCGCAGGCGATGTTGTTCGCCGGCTACGCCATCATCGGGCTCGGGGTAAGTGCGACCTTGATGGGGAGCTTGCTTGCGCTGTCCATGCACGCGCCGCCGCAGCGGCTCGCCACGCTGGCCGGCGCGCTGATGGCGGTCGGCGGTATCGGCCAACTGCTCACCGCGACGCCGCTGGCCTGGCTCACGGAACTTGCCGGCTGGCGCGGCGCGGTGCTCCTGATCACGACGCTCGTGATTGCCGCTGCCGCCGCGATCGCGATCGCGGTGCCGCATGCGGCGGTCGAGGATCGACCCCGCGAAAGCTGGCTGCGGTCGTTCAGCGGCTATCTCGAGGTGCTGCGGGAGCCGGGGTTCATCGCCGTCTTCGCATTGAGCTGCACCAGCTTCCCGATGCTGTTCGCCATCCGCGCCCTGTGGGCGGGGCCCTACATGACCAGCGTCTTCGACCTCGACGACGTGGCCGTCGGCAACGTGCTGCTGGCGATGAGTGTCGGCATGATCGTCGGCACGGCGGGGTTCGGGCCGCTCGACCGGCTCGTCGGGTCCCGCAAGCGCGTGTGCCTCGCCGGCGCCGTGGCCAGCGTAGTTGTCCTCCTCGCCATGGCGATGTTCACCGGCCACAGCGTACATCTCGCCGTTGCACTCCTGGTCCTGCTCGGGATCGTGGGCACCTACGACGCGGTGCTCCTGACGCACGGCCGGGCAATGTTTCCGCCCAGGCTGGCCGGCCGCGGCCTCACCGCCCTCAACGTCGGCACCTTCATCGGCGTGGGCATCCTCCAGGCGGCAACGGGATTCCTCGTCGACGGCCTGACCGCGCTGCCCGGAGTCACCGCGGCGGACGCCTATTCGGTCCTGTTCTGCCTGTTCGCCGGGTTCGTCGGCCTCGGGACCATTGGCTACGCGTTCGCGCGCGATGTTCCGCCAGGCACGGTGCGGTAGGCGTCGTGATAATTTCGATTGATCAATTGGTACATATTTCTGATTTGTATATCACTCACCCGGTTCCTAGAGTCGACACTGCCGCTCTCAGGCGGAGGCGGACAGTGACAACGCGATGAGCACCGTGGCCACACACGACGACAGGGCCCGGGCTGCACGGGGTAGCCCCGAGCCGTCGCCCGGAGCCGCGCGGCGCCGGATACCCGAATGGGTCAGCGCCCCGTTCTATCCGATCGCATCGCTCCTGGTCCTGGTTGGCGTGTGGGACCTTTCGGTCCGGTTCCTGAACCTTCCTGCCTATCTCATCCCGGCGCCGGCCGCAGTGTGGCACGTGCTCGTCGACCGCTTCGCGTTCCTGATGATGCACGCCTGGGTGACGACGATCGAGACCGTGCTCGGCTTCGTCCTTTCGATCGCGGTCGGCATCCCGATCGCGCTTGCCATCGTCTGGTCGCGCATCGTGGAACAGACGGTCTACCCGGTGCTGGTGCTGAGCCAGGCGGTGCCGAAGGTGGCCCTCGCGCCGCTGCTGCTGGTGTGGGTCGGCTTCGGCATGGACATGAAGGTCGTGGTGGCCGTTCTCATCGCCTTCTTCCCGATCGTGATCAGCGCCGTGGTCGGCCTGCGCAGCGTGCCGGCCGAAATGATCGACCTCGGCCGTTCGATGGGGCTGGGCGCGGCGAAGATGTTCTTCAAGATCCGTCTCCCCTACGCCCTGCCCAGCCTATTCGGCGGGCTCAAGGTCGCGATCACGCTGGCCGTCGTCGGAGCGGTGGTAGGCGAGTTCGTCGGCGCCGATCGCGGGCTCGGATACCTGATCCTCCTGGCGAGCGGCCAGCTCCAGATGGACATCATGTTCGCCGCGATCGTGGTGCTCGTCGTGATCGGCGTCGCCCTCTTCGCCATGGTCCAGCAGGCCGAACGGTGGGCGCTGCCATGGCATGCGTCGGTACGGGTGTCGCCGACGGGAATGTGATGGCGTTGCAGCATGATATCGCGCGCGTGGGCGCCGCTGGCGGCGAGGCGGTGGAGCTCGCCGATGTTGGCATGGTGTTCCAGGCCAAGAGCGGCCCCGTCGAGGCCCTTCGCGACGTGAACCTGTCGATCCGGCCGGGCGAGTTCGTTTCCGTGGTCGGCCCCAGCGGTTGCGGCAAGAGCACGATGCTCAAGATCGTCGCCGGGCTGATGCCGGCAACACGGGGTCGCGCCACCGTCGACGGGCATCCCGTGACCGCGCCGCAAACGCAGGTCGGATTCGTGTTCCAGAACCCGGTGCTGCTCGACTGGCGGACCGTCCTCGACAACGTGATGCTGCAGATCGAGGCTCGCGGCCTGCCGCCGGCCGATTTCCTTCCGCGCGCCCGCGATCTCCTCGACAAGGTGGGCCTGTCCGGGTTCGAGACGGCCTACCCGCACGAGCTTTCCGGCGGCATGAGCCAACGCGTCAGCGTCTGCCGCGCGCTCGTCCACGACCCGCCGCTGCTGCTGATGGACGAACCGTTCGGCGCGCTCGACGCCCTAACCCGCGACCAGATGATCATCGATCTGCAGCGCCTGTGGCTGGGCAGCCGCAAGACCGTGATCTTCGTCACCCACAGCGTGCCGGAAGCGATCTTCCTGTCGGATCGGGTGCTGGTCATGTCGCCGCGACCCGGCCATATCCGGCACATCGTCGATGTGGACCTGCCGAGACCGCGCCGCCTTGCGATGAGAACCGGGGCGAAGTTCGGCAGCCATGTCGAGGAAATCCTGCGCATTTTCGAATCGATGGGCGTCATCCGAGAGGATGACGAGATGACCGGAGCGGCCGGCAGCGAGATGGCCGCGGTATCCCGTGCGAATGGTCGGTCGCGCGCCCGAAACACATCCAGCGCGGGCCGCCGGCGGCCGCGCGCAGAAGGAGGAAAGCCATGAGGATACCTGCACCCTTCCTGCCAGCCGCGGCGCTGCCGCGGGCACGGTCAACGCTTGCGGCTGCCGCCCTGGTCGTACTTGCGCCGGGCGCGGCGGGAGCCGCCGACAGCCTGCACATGCGCCTGGACTGGGCCTGGCAGCCCCTGCACGCCGCCTTCATCCTTGCCGACAAGAAGGGCTTCTACGCCGAGGCCGACCTCGACATGACCATTGAACAGGGCCAGGGTTCGAAGACCACCACCCTGCTGGTCGGCGAGGGGCAGAGCCCGGTCGGGCACGTGAACCTGTCCACGGCGGCGCAGTCCATCGCCGCCGGGGTCCCGATCACCGCCGTTGCCGCCATAGCGCCCCAAGGCCCGCTCGGTCTGATCTGCGACGCGGGAACGAATGCCGCGAAGCCGGACGACATCAAGGGCCTCAAGATCGGCTCGACGCCATCGGGCTCCGACGCGCAGATCCTGCCCGCCTTCCTCGAGGCGAACGGCATCGATCCTTCCGAGGTTCAGGTGGTCAACATGCAGGGAGATGCGAAGTTCGCCGCATTGATGTCAGGCCAGGTCGACTGCATCAGCGGCGACATCCCCTACTACGGGCCCCAGGTCGAGGAAAAGGGTAAGCAAATAGCAACAATTTCGTATGCCGAATGGGGGGTGCCGAACCTCGCCTACGGGCTCATCGTCAACAACGATTTCCTCAAGCAAAACCCTGATGTCGTCGACCGTTGGGTGGCCGCTTCGTTAAGGGGCGTGCAGTACATGTTTGACAATATCGAGGAGGCGGTGGACATCTTCCTTGCCGAGACCGGCAACACCCAGCCGCGCGAGTTTCACATCGGCGTCATCGAGTACTACAGCAAGACGACGCACACCAGGAACTCGCAGGGCAAGCCGCTCGGCTGGATGGCTCAGGAAGACTGGGAAGGCATGCTCGCCGCCCTCGATATCGCCGGCGAGAAGCCTGCCAGTGAGTACTACACCAACGATCACGTTCCGGCGCCATAACCGCCGGGTCCGCCGACCGGTGCTAAACGCCCCCGGTCATCGGTCGGCGGACAATTCGCAACTGCCGCCGCTCCGTCCGTCACTTCCCGTCGACCGAGCGCCGGCAGGCTGCCATCGTTCAATCCCCGCGGAGTACCAGAGCCATGCCACGCACCTTCCATGACGAGTTGATCGTCATCGATGCACTCGAATTCTCCAACTGGGACCGCGAAACGCTCGAGGAACTTCGCGCCGGCGGAGTCACGGCGGTGCACGTCACCGTCGCGGTATGGGAGAACTGCCGCGAAACGCTGTCCAACATCTCGGCGTGGCATCGGCGCTTCGAGGAGCACGCCGACATCGTCATGCAGGCTCGCAGCGCCGACGACATCCGCCGCGCCAAATCCCTCGGCAGGACCGCCATCGTCTTCGGCTTCCAGAACTCCTCGCCCATCGAGGACGACATCGGGCTGGTGGAAGTGTTTCATGACCTCGGTGTGCGGATCATGCAGCTCACCTACAACAACCAGAGCCTCATCGGCGGTTCCTGTTACGAGGAGACCGACAGCGGCATCTCCCGCTTCGGCCGCGAGGTGATCGCCGAGATGAACCGGGTGGGCATGGTCGTCGACGTATCGCACTGCGGCGAACGTACCGGGTTCGAGGCGGTGGAGATTTCTCAGCGGCCGATCGCCATCACCCATGCCAATCCGAAATCCTTCCATCCCGGGCTTCGCAACAAGTCCGATGACCTGATCCGTGCGGTCTGCGAAGGCGGCGGCATGCTGGGCTTCAGCGTCTATCCGCTCCACATCGGCGGCGCCGCCACACCGCTTGCCAGGTTCTGCGAGATGATCGCGCGCACTGCCGAGATGGTCGGCGCGGAGCACCTCGGCCTCGGGACCGACCAGTCACGCAAGTGGGACGACAGCTTCCTCGACTGGATTCGCAGCGGCCGGTGGAAGAAGGGTGTCGACTTCGGCGAAGGCTCGGCGACCAATCGAGGCTGGCCGGAGTGGCCCCGGTGGTTCCGGACGCCTGCCGATTTCCCCAACATCACCAAGGGCCTCCTCGACGTCGGATTCGGCCGGGAGGAGGTGGCCGGCATCATGGGCGGCAACTGGCTGCGCTTCTTCGATGCGGGCTTCGCGCCCGCCACGGCCGAGCGGAAGGCCGCAGGCGCGGCAACGGTACAGGATCACGCGGCGGCGGAATGAAGCGATGAAACTCTGGTACTCCCCCACTTCACCCTACGTCCGCAAGGTTCTGGTCACGGCCATCGAACTCGGCATCCGTGATCAGATCGAACTGGTACGGACGGATGTCTGGGACCCGGCAACCACCGTCGGCGAGATCAACCCGCTGGGTCGCATACCTGCTCTCGAAACGGACGACGGCGAGGCTCTCTACGACTCGCCGGTCATCTGCGAATTTCTCGACGCGCGCTACGGCGGACACAGGCTTCTGCCGATCGACGGCGACGACCGCTGGCGGGTGCTGCGCCTGCAGGCCCTTGCGGACGGGCTGCTGGACGCCGCCTTCCTCGGTGCACTCGAACTGCGACGGCGCCCTGAGGCGTTGCGCTGGCAGGAGTTCATCGATCGCCAGCGCACGGTGATCGGGCGCGCGCTCGACAGGCTCGAGCACGAGGTAGACGGTCGCAGCGAACAGCTCGATCTCGGCCTTCTCGCGGCCGGGTGCGCGCTGGGATACGCGGATCTCAGATACCCGGACATCCGGTGGCGCGACTCCCGTCCCCGGCTCGCGGCATGGTATGCACGCATCGCCGAACGGGACTCGTTCCGCGAAACGGCCCCGCCGCAATGATTGCGGCCCGGCCGGGATCGAGCCTTCGATGACCGAGACCTACGATGCAATTGTCGTCGGCGGAGGCCATAACGGTCTCACCGCCGCGGGCTACCTCGCCATGGCGGGCCGAAAGGTCGTCGTGCTCGAGCGGCGCGAGATCGTCGGCGGGCCGTGCAGCGTGGTCGAATACTTTCCCGGTTACACCGCGGCCATAACCAACTCTCCGGGTTCGCTCGAACCGAAGATCGTGGCCGACCTGCGGCTCGCGGACTTCGGCCTCAGATGGCATCACCCTGACCCCTCCATGGTGATGCCGTTTCCGGACAGTCGCGCCTTCGTCGCCTGGCGCGATCGGGCGAAGGTCATGGAGGTGTTGCGCAGCTTTTCGCCCCGCGACGCCGAGGGTTATCACCGGATCTTCGAGTTCTTCGAGCGATTTGCCGAACGCATCGGGGTGTCGCTGTTCGAACCGCCGCCGTCGCTCGCCGAGCTGGCGTCACGCCTCACCACCCCAGAGGACGAGGAGGCATTCGCGAGGATCTTCTTCGGCAGCATGCGCGACCTGCTCGACGAACATCTCGAATCCGAGGAACTGAAGGCGGTCATCGCGATCGTCGGGATCATGAGCAATCGCGTCGGCCCGTGGTGGCCTGGCTCCGGCTATTTCCTGCTGCACCGGCCGATGTCGCTCGTCTCGTACGGCGCCGGCGGCGCCGCCGACCCGCGGCGTCAACTGCTGCGCGGCTCCACCGGCCTGCCCTATGGCGGCATGGGCGCCATTACCGCCGCCATGCGCCGGTCGATCGAGGCCTCGAGCGCGACCGTCAGGACCGGCTGCGAGGTGGTGCAGATCCTGGTGCGGGACGGCCGCGCGACGGGTGTCGCCCTCGCCTCGGGCGAGGAGATCCGCGCGCCTGTCGTCCTGTCCAATCTGGCGCCGAAGACGACCCTTCTCGATCTCCTGCCGCGCGACAGCCTCGAGTCCACGTTCCGGGAGAAGCTGGAGAAACAGAAGATCGAGGGCAACGCCTTCAAGGTCGGCCTCGCACTGGACGGCATCCCCCGGTTTGCCGCCGCCAGGGACGAACACATGGTCGAGGCTTTCGCCGCCTGCCAGTTCCGGATCTCGCCGTCGCTGGAGTACCTCGAACGGGCAAACGACGACGCCAAGTTCGGCCGCCCGTCGCAGGGGCCCATCGTCTGGGGGCTGACGCCGTCGGTTGCCGACCCGGGCCTTGCCCCGGCCGGCAGGCACATCATGACGCTGAGCGTCTTCCACGCACCATACCGGCTGGCCGAGGGGGACTGGGCTCAGGAGCGCGAGAGGTTCGGCCGCCGCGTCATCGATACCTGCGCCGAGTACATCCCAAACCTGAAGGACATCATCATCGACACCCGGTTCTGGAGCCCGAAGGACATAGAGGACGAGTTCGGCACCATCGAGGGCAACATCACCCACGGTGACATCCTGCCCGCCAATCATTTCTCGCTCAGGCCGTTCGCCGGCTGGTCCGATTACCGTACCCCGGTCCGTGGCCTCTACCTGTGCGGTGTCGGCACCTGGCCGGGCGGCAACGTGTCGGGCATTCCCGGTCACAACGCGAGCCAGCAGGTGCTGGCGGACCTCGCCACCGGCCTCGACAGGATCGACGTTTCCGGCCGCCCCGGCATCGTCGGCACGCCGCAGGCGGAGGCACAGCCGTGCTGATCGACTGGCACACCAACCTCTGGCTCGACGAACACCTGAGCGAGCAGAACCGCGCAGGCATGCGCAAGAGCAGTGGCGGCCGGCGCACGGATGCTCCACCGGAACGCCACGAAGCGGAAATCGCCGCCGTGGCCGACAAGTTCGTCGTCATCACCTGCAAGTGGCCGCGGTGTGGAACCGACGTGCCGAACGATTTCGTTGCCGACTACGTCGCCCGTCATCGCGACCGGGCGGTGGGTTTTGCCTGCGTCGATCCCAACGATCCCGGCGCGCCCGACGAGCTTGAACGAGCGGTGAGGACCCTGGGCATGCGGGGTTTGAAGCTGTCGCCCACCTACCAAGGGTTCGACCCGTGGTGCAGTGCGGCCTGGCAGCTCTACGAGATGGCGGACCAGTTCGGCATCCCGATCCTGTGGCACCAGGCCGCCGCCTACCCGGCGCCGTCCATGCTCGAGTACGCAAATCCCGTCCTCCTCGACCGGATCTGCCGCGAGTTCCCGCGCCTGAAGATGATCCTCGCCCACTTCGGCCTGCCGTGGGCGGAAGTCACCGTCCAGCTCATGCGCAAGCACCCGCAGGTGTTCACCGACGTCTCGGCGCGCATCTACCGGCCGTGGGAGATGTATGACGCGATGATGCGCGCAATCGACTACGGGGTCACCGACCGCATCCTGTTCGGTTCCGATTTCCCGGTCCAGACGACCAGCGAGGCACTCGAGACGTTTCGCGGCCTGAGCGCGAGGTTCCCGAACATGCCGCCACTGCCCGAAACGCTCATCGAGGACATCATCATGAACCGCCCGCTCGAACTGGTGTGGGAGGACTAGGGCCCCGGTGGTCACCATCCTCATCCATTCCGACACGCCGGAGCTGTTCGAGGAACGGGTCCGTTCCCGGTTCCCCGACCGCGAGCTCACGTTTGTCCACTGCCGTACCTACGACGGCATCCACGCGGCACTCGAGGACGCACGACCGGACATCGTTCTCAGCCACAAGTTCGATCGGGAGCCCTACCCTGGCCGCGCCATCGCCGATGCCCCGAGCGTGCGCTGGATCCATGCGGGCGGCACCGGCGTCGATCACTTCGCACCGTGGGATGAACGACGCCTGGTGGTGACCAATTCACCCGGCCTGCCGCGTCTAGCCATGTCGGAATATGCGATCGGCGCAATCTACGCCCTCAACCAGAACTTCCCCCGCTATCACCGCCAGCAGTTGCGTCGCGAGTGGCGGCGCGGCACCGTCCGCCAGAGCGAGGCCGGAACGCTCGTCGTGGTCGGTCTCGGCCGGATCGGCCGCGCCGTATGCGCCCGTGCGAAGGCGGCAGGGATGTCGGTCATCGGGGTGCGCAGGCGTGCGGAGCCGATCCAGGAGGCCGACGAGGTAATACCGGTCGACCGCCTGCACGAGGCACTCGCCCGCGCCGACTATCTCGTCGTCATCGTGCCGCTGACCGAAGAGACCCGCGGCCTGATCGACGCCGCAGCCCTTGCCGCGATGAAACCGGGGGCTCTCGTGGTCAACATCTCCCGCGGCGGGGTCGTGGTCGACGATGCGCTCGTTGCGGCTCTCGAAAGCGGACAGGTCCGCGGCGCCTGCCTCGATGTCTTCGAGACTGAGCCGCTGCCCGAGGAAAGCCCGTTCTGGGACATGGAGAACGTCATCGTGACGCCGCATGTGGCCGGCTTCGTCGACGGCTGGCAGCATGGCGTCGCCGACCTGTTCTGCGACAACCTGGAGCGCTGGCTTGCCGGCAAGCCGCTGAACGACACCGTCGATCCCCGCCAGGGCTACTAGGATACTGGACTCGTCCCCCGACCGGCAGCCGCCGGTCCTGACCGCTCCGGGCGACCGGGCGGCATGCCGTGCGCCCCTGCACACGATCTGCTATGACGGAACTTGCACACTGATTTCCCCGGCGAATTGGCCGGGCCAGCCAGGAGATTTCGCGTTCATGAACCGTGTCCGTCGTCTCGTCGCCTCGACCATCTTCGCCATCCTCGTCGCCGCCATGCCCGCCGCACTGGCGCAGCCCGCGTTCCCGGGACTGCCCGACATCGACTTCTCCGACCCGCAGTTCCGCCAGGTCGAGCTCACCGAGGACGCCGTCCGCAACGCCGTCGATGCCATGGTTGAGATGGAGCGCGCCTATGGCGCCGACGCACCGGTCCTGACCGACCCCGATGCCCTGGAGCGATTCCTCACCGAGAGCAGCCCCGATGCGACGATCCGCGGCTACGGATTCGCCGACAACGTCGAGTGGCACCGCACCGTGATGAGCATCTTCATCACCTACACGCTCGCGGTGAAGGGAAGCATGGACGATTTCGACCAGACCGTCGAACAGTTGCGGAATGCGCCCCATCTGCCCGAGGAAACCCGCAAGCAGCTTCTCGACATGTTCACCGCGATGCGTCCCTCCGACAACAACGTCCGCGCGGTCACGGCGGTCGTTGCCGATCCGGCGTACGCCGACAAGATCGCAGGGATCCTCGACGAATGACCCGTCGCATGCATTGCGGCCTTGATTCATCGTCTGCCGGGAGTCATGTGTCGGTGATCGCGGACAACGACCGCCTTCCGGATCACGCGGGAGCCCACCGACCATGACGTCAGATGCCGCCACAACCCTCAGGGAGCCTCCCGTCCTGCTGTCAGAGGCCGGGGACGACGGCGTCCTCGTCCTCACCCTGAACCGGCCGCGGCAGATGAGCAGCCTGTCCGAGGCGCTGCTCGACCAGCTGAACGACGCATTCGACAAGGCTTCGCGCGACCGGTCGGTGCGCGTCGTGGTCATCGCCTCCCAGGGCCGGGCATTCTGCGCAGGGCATGACCTGAAGGAGATGACCGCCAGGCGCCACGATCCCGACAAGGGCGCCGCCTACTTCGAGCATCTGATGGGCAAGTGCGCGCGGCTGATGCAGTCGATCGTTTACTGCCCCAAGCCGGTGATCGCCCAGGTGCAGGGTCTTGC
>CAZSNL010000014.1:38064-45502 GCA_964608275.1 uncultured Hyphomicrobiales bacterium
CGATGGCGGCCGGCTGCCAGCTCGTCGCCACCTGCGATCTCGCCGTTGCCGCCGAGAGCGCCGGGTTCTCGACCCCCGGCGTCGACATCGGACTGTTCTGCTCGACGCCGATGGTCGCGCTGTCGCGCACCGTGTCGCGCAAGAACGCGATGGAAATGCTGCTCACGGCCGATGTCATCGACGCGCACCGGGCGTGCGAGATGGGGCTGGTCAACCGGGTGGTCCCCGACAACGCGCTCGCCGACGAGACGATGGCGCTCGCCCGCAAGATTGCCTCGAAGTCGACCAAGACGGTTTCCATCGGCAAGGAGGCGTTCTATCGCCAGATCGAGATGGATCTCGGCCGCGCCTACGACTACACGGCGCGGATCATGGTCCACAACATGCTGACGGCGGATGCCGAGGAAGGCATCAACGCGTTTCTCGAGAAGCGGCAGCCACACTGGCAGGACCGCTAGGGCGGCAAATCGCGTGGTGCCCTACCCATCGCGGGCCGGGCGCACGCGGCCGGCAAACGATGAACCACGACGACTACAGCGAAGACTACATCCGCGGCATCCTCGACGAGGTGCGCACGATCGCCATGGTCGGCGCTTCGGCCAATCCCATCCGGCCGTCCTACTTCGCGATGAAGTACCTGCTGGAAAAGGGATACGAGGTGATCCCCGTCAACCCGCGCGAGGCCGGCGGCGAGATCCTCGGCCGCACCGTCTACACCGCGCTTGCCGACATTCCGAAGGAGAAGCGGGTCGACATGGTCGATATCTTCCGGGCCTCGGAAGCCGCGGGGCCGCTGACCGACGAGGCGATCGCGATCGGCGCCAGGGTCGTGTGGATGCAACTCGGGGTGCGCAACGACGAGGCCGCGCGGCGGGCGGAAGCGGCGGGGCTCAAGGTGGTGATGAATCGCTGCCCGAAGATGGAGTACGGAAAGCTGTCGGGCGAATGGGGCTGGGTCGGCGGAAACTCGGGGCGGATATCGTCGCGCCGCGGACGCCTCACCGGCAACCGCGTGCAGAGTCTCGGGATCGGCGGTCGCGAGAAATACTGATCAGTCGTCGTGACGCGGCATCGACCACGGCTCGGCTTTGGCCGCCGCGGTCCACTCCACCATCGCCGGCAGCGTCTGGATCGCCTCGATGTAGGCCGCGCACCTCTCGTCCACCGGCACCAGGTAGGTGTCGAACCGGGTGACGACCGGCGCATACATGGCGTCGGCGGCGGTGAAGGCGCCGAACAGGAACGGCCCGCCCTGCCCGAACCGCTGCCGGGTCGTGCGCCAGATCTCGCGCACCCGCTCGAGATCCGCCTCGACCTCGTCGCCGCCGGCGACGGGGCGCCGGGCGCGGCGGATGTTCATGGGCAGCGCCCGCCGCATGGCGGGGAAGCCCGAATGCATTTCCGCAGCGATCGCCCGCGCCATCGCCCGGGCGTGGGGATCGCGCGGCCACAGGCCGGCCTCCGGCGCCAGCTCGGCCACGTACTCGATGATGGCGAGCGAATCCCACACCGTGGTGTCGCCGTGGATCAGGATCGGCACCCGGCCGGCCGGCGACCGGGCGAGGATCCGCGCCCGCGTGTCCGGCAGGTCGAGCGGGATCACCTCCTCCTCGAACCCTAGCCCCGCGTGCCGCAGCGCGAGCCACGGCCTGAGCGACCAGGACGAATAGTTCCGGTTGCCGATGATGAGCCTGAGCGCGGCCATGGCGTTTCTCCCGTCAGGCGCCCGGAGCCTTGCGCGCCGTCACCTCGATCTCGACCCTGATCTCGTCGCGCACCAGCGGGGCGACGAAGGCGGTGCTCGTCGGCAGCGCCTCTCCGAGATACTCCTTCAGGACCGGGACGATGTGGTCGAAGAAGTCGTCCGGATCGGGAAAGATGACGGTGCTGCGCACCACGTCCTTCAGGCTCGCCCCGGCCTCCGCGAGCGCCCGCTCGATGTTGCGAAACACCTGGCGCGTCTGTTCGGCGACGTCGTCGGAGATGGTGCCGGTCGCATAGTCGTAGCCGGTGGTGCCGGACACCAGCACCCAGTCTCCGCCGGGGTCGGGCAGCACCACGGCGCGCGAATAGCCGGCCAGTTCCTCGAACTTCGAGCCGGACGAGATGCGGCGTCCCTGCATGGTTCCCCTCCCGCCCTGCTCAGGCCTTGGTGTCGGTCTTGCGCGGTGGGACCGGCTCGACCGGGCCGCCGGCCTTGCGCCAGGCGGCAAAGCCGCCGGCGAGGTTGAACACCGGCTTCAGGCCCATCCGCTGCGCCACCTGTGTGGCGAGCGCCGAGCGCAGGCCGCCGGCACAGTGGAACACGAACGTCTTGTCGGCGGCGAAGATTTCCTTGTGGTAGGGGCTTTCCGGATCGATCCAGAACTCGAGCATCCCGCGCGGGGCATGGAACGAGCCGGGTATCCGGCCCTCACGTTCGAGTTCGCGGATGTCACGGATGTCGACGATGACCACGTCATCGCGGCCGGCCATCGCCATCGCCTCCTCCGCCGAGATCGACTCGATCTCGGCCTCGGCCTCTTCGCACAACTGCTTGTAGCCGATCGTTATCTGCTGGGGCATGCCGGCAACTTTCGGGATTACGGTATAGAATCGCGGGGCGACAATACCGCCAAACCGGGCAGCCGCCAATGCGGAGACGATGCCCTTTGACCCTACTGCAGCCGCTCGACCGCGACCGCGGTTGCCTCGCCGCCGCCGATGCACAGCGCGGCAACCCCGCGCCTCAGCCCGTGCTTCTCCAGCGCGCCGAGCAGCGTCACGATGATGCGCGCGCCCGAGGCGCCGATCGGATGGCCCAGCGCGCAGGCGCCACCGTGCACGTTGACCTTCTCATGCGGCAGCCCGAGATCGCGCATCGCCGCCATGGTGACCACCGCGAACGCCTCGTTGATCTCGTACAGGTCGACGTCGTCGCGCGACCAGCCGACCCTCTCGAGGAGCTTTTCGATGGCGCCGATCGGCGCGGTGGTGAACCAGGCCGGTTCCTGCGCATGGCCGGCCTGGCCGACGATGGCGGCGCGCGGGGCAAGCCCCTGTCGTTCCGCCGTCGACCGTCGCGTCAGCACCAGCGCCGCGGCGCCGTCGGAGATCGAGCTCGAGTTGGCCGGCGTCACCGTGCCGTCCTTGCGGAACGCCGGCTTCAGGTTCGGGATCCTGGCGATGTCAGCGGTGAACGGCTGCTCGTCGCGCGCCATGGTCCGGTCACCGCTGCGGGTGGTGACCGTGACCGGCGTCAGTTCCGCCTCGAAGGTGCCGTCCTCGTTGGCCTGGCGGGCGCGCTTCAGCGATTCGATTGCATAGGCGTCCTGGGCATCGCGGGTGAACTGGTAGTGCTGGGCGCAATCTTCCGCGAACACCCCCATCAACCGGCCCTTGTCGTAGGCATCCTCGAGCCCGTCGAGGAACATGTGGTCCTTGACCTCGCCGTGGCCGAGCCTGAGGCCCGCGCGCACCTTGGGCAGCAGGTACGGCGCGTTGGTCATGCTCTCCATTCCGCCGGCGACCATGATGTCGCCCGAGCCCGCGCGCAGCGCGTCGCAGGCCATCATGACCGTCTTCATGCCCGAGCCGCACATCTTGTTGACTGTGGTGCACGGCACCGATTGCGGCAGGCCCGCACCGAGTGCCGCCTGGCGCGCCGGCGCCTGCCCCTGGCCGGCCGGCAGCACGCAACCCATCAGCACCTCGTCGACGGCGTCGGCCGCAACGCCGCTGCGCTCGACGGCGGCGGCGATCGCCGTGGCGCCGAGTTCCGGGGCCGTCTTCGAGGCGAGCTCGCCCTGGAAGCTTCCCATCGGCGTGCGAGCGCTGCCGACGATGACAATCGGGTCGTTGTCCATACCGCTCATGGGCTGGTCTCCTTCCGGTGCCAGCCTCTACGGCTCGTCGGCGAACCCTTCTCCCTCGAGGATCGGCTTCAGGTCCTTGATCGGCCTTGATACGAAGACGGTCCTGTTCAGGAGGTAGAATGCCACCGTGAAGCCGACCACTGCGACGTTCAGGTCGTATAGCACGGTGATCACCGTCGTGCCGAGCACCAGGAGCATTTCCATGTGGCTGACGAAGATGCGCTCCTCGGGATACCGCGGCACCAGGCGCGTCATCGCCGGCGAGCCGCGGACGATCTGGTTCAGGTAGAGCCGGAACGGCTGGTAGTCGAACACGTCGTGGCCGACCTTGAGCAGCACGCCCGCGAACACCGCCTGCGGGATGTAGCTGACGAGGTTCTGGAACATCAGCATCTCGATGATCACGAACACGCCGACGGCGATGCCGGCGAGCCGCAGGGTGGCGCCTTCCTTGATCATCAGCACCGAGCGGATGGTCGCCTGGGCGCCGGGTATGCCGCCGGCGAGACCGGACGCGGCGTTGGCGATGCCCTGCCCCAGCAGTTCCTTGTTCTGGCGCGAGCGTTCGCCGCTCATCTTGTCGATGACGAGCGTCGTCAGCAGGGTGTCGAGGAAGCCCAGTACCGCGAGCTGCAGGGCGAAGGGGAGCGCCGCGAGCAGCATCGCGGTCGTGATCTCCTGCGGTATCTGTGCCGCCACCAGCGCGGAGAGATCGGACAGCCCCTCGATGGTGGTGTCGATGCGAACCCGTTCGATCGGCAGGTCGAGCACCGCCGACACCGCCGTCATCGCCACGATGGCGATCAGCGTGCCGGGCAGGTACTTCGCAAGGCGGGGCGCCAGCCGCGACAGCAGCAGCGGCATGCGGACGATGATCAGGAGCGTCAGCCCGGCGACCATGATGTTGTAGAGCATCGGCCCGCCGAACGGCTCGTCGCCGATCCCGAACAGCTTCTGCGCCTGGCCGACCCAGATCAGGACCGCGATGCCGCACATGAAGCCCGAAATCACCACGTTCGGCACCACCGTGATGAAGCGGCCGAGCCGCAGGATCCCCATCAGGCACATGATGGCGCCGGACATCACGAACACGGTGGTGATGAAATGGTTCGGGTCGTATGTCGTCGCGTCGCCGAACGTGTGCTCGAAGGCGTGGGCGACGACGATCGCGCTGACCGCGCTCATCGGCGCCGTCGGGCCGGAACACTGGATCCGCGTGCCGCCGAGTGCGGCGGTAATGAACGCGATGATGCCGGCCGCGATCATGCCGGCGAAGGCGCCGCGGCCGGACAGGACGCCGAACGCAGCACCAAGGCTCAGCGCGACGAAGCTGACCGTGAGACCGATGATGACGTTATGGAGTACCGCTTCCCAGGACGGCCGGGGTGTCGACATGCAGCTATGCCAATGAATAAAGCGCCCCGCTGGGGGCGCGATGGCAGCAATAGGACAAACGTTGCGAAAACGCAAGGGCGTCAGCGCGTTGCGCCTTTCCCGCGCCTTGCATCGCCCTCGTTGCGGGACCGGAAGGCCTCAGTAGGCGGCCTCGAAATAGTCGCCCGCGGTCATCGACCAGTAGGACACGTCGGTACGCAGCCCCGGCGCCACCCGCTGGCCGCGGACGAGCTGCTGGTGCGACATGCCGATCTTTTCCATGATCCGCATCGAGGCATGGTTGCTGGCGAACGCCTTCGACCAGATCTTCTCGCAGCCGAGCTTTTCGAAGCCCACGCACAGCAGCGCGCGTGCAAGCTCGGTCGCGAACCCGTGGCCCCAGAGGTCGGGGTGGATGCCCCAGCCGATCTCGCCGGTGCGTCCGTCGTGCAGGATCAGGAAACCGTCGCCGACCACGTGTCCCGTCGCCTTGAGTTCGGCGCCGAGGTAGAACCCGCGCCGGTTGGGCAGGCACTGGCGCCGCAGGCAGCGGGCGACGAAGCCCTGCACGTCGGCCGGGGTCTCGTAGCGCTGGGCGAGATGGCGCTGGTAGTCGGGCCGCGTCATGTAGGCGGCGAAGTCGCGCACGTCCTCGCGCCTGATCTCGCGCACCAACAGGGCCCGCGTCTCGAGCGGAGCGACCTGCGCGGCCGTCTTCATTCCCCTGTGGTCCTGTGACATCTCAACCTTCCATCAACTCACGACGGCGGAAGCTTAGCGGAAGTGGATGCGGCCCGTCGAGCCCCAATGGCCGTTCCGCCGCACCCGCCGCTGCGCAGCATCCGGGGTGACACGTCCTCCGGTAATCATCCCGTGCGCGGTGCAGCGGCGCGCCGCAAGGCGCGGTGGTGAACCGCAGACACGGGACCGTGCGGCACCCCGTCGTTGCGGTGAAACCGTCACCCCGGCGAAGAGCCTGCCCCGGACACGATCCGGGGCCGGGGTCCAGGGCAGCCTTTCCGCATGCCGCCCACGCCGGACTGGATTCCGGCCCTGCGCCGGAATGACGGGTACGGAGGCCGTGGCGCGCGGCCCCGGGCGCGTGGCGCCGCATTCTTGCATTGGCGGCCGCCCGCTCCGCGCGCGCCGGGGTGCCCGGGCAGCGGCATCCCGCCATCGCGGACAACCGCACGAGGATCTCGCGGCCGCGGGAGGCGTCCGGTGGGGGCGTCGCGCGCGGCACCCCTCCTCCGGTGTCATCCCGTGCGCGGCGCAGCGCGAAGCGGTGCGCCGCAGACACGGGACCGCGTTCGCCACGCCGTACCTCCCCCCGTCCTCGCGATCCTCGGGCGGTGCCACTCGAAGGCCGGATATGGCCGCGCCGACCTCTCCACCACCCCGGCGCCACGGAGCGCGAGGACGCCAGTGCAAGGATGCGAGCCTTGCCGGACCGGCGCGAATCCCACATGATCGTTGCCGCCGCGGCGCGCGCGCCGGGCCCGCGCGCGTCCACAGCTTGTCCACTACATATTGCGATTTACGTCTCGTTAACACACTAGTTCTTGACGGGGCACCCACCCTCACCTACTGTTTTGCCTATCGGGTGTCGTGGTTCCGCGGCGGTCAGGCGGACAACCCGGCACCAGCCTCCATGGCGATACCTTGGGTGATGAGACCGGCGGGAGGGGCTCTCGGGCGGAGCGGGCCGGTAAGCGGTAGTGCGTTGCCTTGCGGTAGGTGGAGTGCGGTACCGGTCGGTTGCTGGGGCAGCCGATTTTCACGGATGGGAACAGGATTTGCGCGGGCCGGCGGTCCGCAGGGAGAGGGCACGGAACATGCGGATCACGCGTTGTTACACTGAGGCCGGACGGTCGCCGTTCGAGGGAATCGAGTTCCGGATCGCCACCAGCGAGATCCGCAATCCCGACGGCACGACCGTGTTCCGGCTCGAGGGCTTCGAGGTGCCCCGCCAGTGGAGCCAGGTCGCCGCCGATATCCTGGCCCAGAAGTATTTCCGCAAGGCCGGCGTCCCGTCGCGCCTGAAGCGGGTCGAGGAGAACGCGGTGCCGTCGTGGCTGTGGCGGTCGGTGGCCGACAGGGAGGCGCTGGCCGAACTCCCCGAGGACGAGCGCTACGTGTCGGAAACCGATGCCCGGCAGGTGTTCGACCGGCTCGCCGGCACCTGGACCTACTGGGGCTGGAAGGGCGGC